>DASQLI010000218.1:0-31288 GCA_035630075.1 Microlunatus sp. | reverse complement strand
TCGCGGTTCCAGTCGGGTGCCGGGGAAGTCGGGTGGCGGCTGCGGCACCGGATCATAGGGATCACCGGGTGGTGAAACGGGGTTGCCGGGTGAGGCGGCCGGGTCTGTTGTCTCACTATGGCCGTCGGTGCCGTGGATGTCGTCGCGCGTGGTGGGCTGGTGCTGCCGGTCAGTGCCGGGGTGGTCAGGATTGCCGGAACGATCGTCCGCTCGTGATGCGCTCGCTCTGCCGGGCCCGTCGCCGCTTCGATCGCCGGCGCTGTTCGTGCTGCTCCCGCTGGCCGGGTCGGCCGCGTTGCTTCCGAAATCAGTCTCGGCCGCGGCGGCGCTGCCGGTGCTTGTCGTGTCATCGGCGGGGCCGGTTATGCCGTCGTGGCGGTGGCGGTAGAGCAGCACGACGAGGTCCTCGGGGCGGGCCAGCCAGCCGGCGGCTTTGGCGCGGCGTTGGTCGACGGGGTCGGGGTCGCCGTCCAGCTGCAGGATGTCGGCGATCCGCTCGATCAACGCGTACAGCAGGATCTGGTCACCCTGGTCGGCTCTGATCACCGAGGTCCGGAGGCCGTCTTCGGACTCCGACAGCCACACCTTCCGGTCGAACCGGGCCCGGTCCAGCTTGGCTTGAGCAACACCGGGTCGGCGTTCCAGATCGCGGCGGTCAGGATCTTCGACAGCCGCGGCCACGGCAACCCGTAGCCGGCCTTGGCGGCGAGCTCGGCGTCGACCAGTCCAGCAGCGGCCTGGGACAGGTCCCGGCAGGCCTGGCTGATCCGGCGGGCGTGGCGGACCTCGACCCGCAGCGCCTGCACCGCAGCCCAAAGTTTCGGGAACCGGTGCCGCAGGTCGAGGGCGTCATGGATCAGCTCGGCGGCCTCCCAGGTGGAGGTGCCACGCAGCGCCCCGTACTCCGGGGCGATGAACTCATCGATCCACGGGGTGCCGTCGGAGTCGACGAACTTGCCAGCGCCACCGGCCGGGCCAGTGGCGAACGGGTCGCTCTCATCGACACCGTGCTCGCCAGCCCAGTCGGCGGCGTCGCGGAGGACCAAAGCGGCGATCCGGTCTCGGAGCGGCGGATTCGCCACCCGCTCCGCCCGTGCCTCCCGCGGTGTCCGGGCTCGCGCAGCTCGGTTCCGGCCACCGCCAGACACCGCACCAGCCGACTTATCGAACAAACAACGATTCTAGAGTGCAGGACTGACACTCGACTTCCCGCACGGGATGAGCCCTGTCCGCCCCAGATACGATCCGGCGATGCGGATCATGCTGCTCCCCGCACTGCCGTTCGGGATGGGCCGGGCGGCGTGACCGAGCGCCAGATGCCGGATCCGCCGCCGACCCACGGCGGGATCGTCCTGCGTCCGTTCCGCGACATCGACAGCGAGATGCTCCGCGATCTGTCCACCGATCCGTACCTGCCGCTGATCGGGTCGTTGCCGCCGAACGCAACCACCCAGCAGGCGCAGGACTTCATCGATCGACAACATCAGCGACTGTCGAGCGGTGCCGGCTACTCGTTCTGTGTCGCCGACCGGATGGATGACCGCGCCCTCGGCACGGCCGGGCTGTGGATCGCCCGGCTGCCGGAGGGCCGAGCGACCATCGGGTACGCGGTGGCTCCGGCGGCCCGCCGCCGAGGGGTCGCGGGCCACGCCCTGCGGGCCCTCACGGCCTTCGCCTGGACCATCCCCGAGCTGATGCGGATCGAGCTGTACGTCGAACCGTGGAACACCGGCTCGATCAAGGTCGCCGAATCCGCCGGCTACCACCGTGAGGGACTGCTTCGCAGCCATCAGCCGATCGGTGATCGTGCCGCCGACGTGCTCCTGTACGCGATGCTCCGATCCTGAGTCCGTGGCGGCACGGATCCGGGCGCCCGGACCAGGCTCTGCGGTCAGCACGGATGCCCTGACCGGGGCGTTCTCCCTACGTTCGGTGACCATGACCATCACCGCACTGAAGCCTGGTGCTTCGTCCACCGTCGTCGGCCTGTCCCGACCCAGTCGTCTCGCCCTGGCCGTCGTCACGGCCCTCGGTCCGGCCTTCATGGCCGGTTGGGCGCTGGCCAGCCCGAACGGTGTGTCCGACTCCATTCCCCAGGCCGCCGCGAAGATCATGGCGGATCCGTCCGGGGCTGAGCTCAGCCTGCTGTTCCTCTTTCTCTCCAGCCTCTGCAGCGCTGCCGGTGTCCTGGTGGTCGGCGCGGCCGTCCGCCGGGGCGCACCCAAGTTCGGTGCGATCGCCGCCGTGATCGCCTTCGTCGGGTTCGTGTCCGCCGACTACACCGGACCGGTGGCCGCGATCGCGGCCGCCCCGGCCGCCGGTCTCACTGAGGAGCAGGTGCTGCGCCTGATCGCCGAGGTCGACGCCCAGCCTCTGGGCGTCCTGGCGGCCGCATTGTTCGTCTGCGTCCCAGCGGGGATCCTGCTGCTCGGCATCGCCGCCCTGCTGGCCGCCCGGCAGCACGCGATCCCCTGGTGGGTGGCGGTGCTACTGGCCGCGTCGACGCCGGTGATCATGGTCGGCGGCGTCACCTCGATGGCCGCGCTCGGCGCAGCGTGGCTGGTGGCGGCCGTGGCCTTCGGTGCGGCCGGCTGGGTCTATGCCACGGCCGGTGACCGGACGACAATGTGACCGTGGTCGTCCTGCTGGGCTCGCGTGAGCTCCGGGGCCTGGGCTCCTTCTGGGCCTGGGTGCTCGGCTGCCTGCTGCTGTTCGGCTTCGCCGGGGTCACGTACGCGACTGCGTCGCAGCGGGGTGTCGACCCGGTGAACTCGGGGTGGTTCCTCCTCGGTGGTGCCGTCGTCGCCGTTCTCGTGCTGACCGCCGCCCTGGGCCTGCGTGGACGGGGACATCACCGGGTGGCCCGCTGGCTCGCCGGCTCGGCGCTGTCGCTTGCGGCGTACGCCGCCATCGCCGGCCTCACCACGGTGTCCGCCTCGGCGTGGGTGGTGGCCTGGGAGGGTGCCTGGTGGATCATCCCGATCACGCTCTCCGGCATCTGCTGCCTGGTCGCGGCCGAGGAGCTGCTCGACGCGCCCGGATCGCTGAGCTGGGGACGGATCGTCCCCGCCGCACTGGCGGCGGTCGGCATGGTGCTGGGCTTCGGGGTGATCAGCTACGACGACGTCTATCCCGGAGTGCCCGCACCCTTGGGACACACGATCCTGGGCCACCCGGCGGCAGCCGCCGCCTTCGGTGTGGTCAACATCGTCTGGATGCTGTCCGCCACCATCGCCCCCGCCCTGATCTTCCGGGCGGCCGCCCACTCCGCGGGACTGCGTCGCGGCCGGCTGACCATCGCAGCGGTCGCCGCCACCACACCGCTGCTGACGCTGGCCACCTGCGTGCTGCTGTGGGCGGGCTTCGCCGCGGGACTGCTGGACGACCGGTTCGCCACGACGGTCCTGACCGTGGCCTTCTTCCTGCCGCCCGCCCTGGTCGCCGCCGGTGTGGCGGTCGCCTGCGCAGCCCGGGATGACGGCGTGACCGGGTCCATCGGTCGAGCGGCACGGTGGGTGCTGCGCGGCCTGTGGATCACGGTCACCGCCCAGCTGGCGGCTCTGCTCGCCGCCCTGCTGGCGGTTGGTTCCGGTACGCCCAGCGCGCTCGCCGCCAGCACGGTCGCGGTGGTGCTCTGCGTGGTCTTCGTGGCGGCGTACGGGCCGGTCGCCAGCCGAATCGACCGGTTCATGATCGCCGAACCCGCGGAGATCGCCGAGCAGCAGACCGAGGCGATCGAGCCACCGCTGAGCGGGATGTTGAGTCCGCGGGAGCGAGAGGTGCTGTCACTGATCGCCGCGGGCAGGAGCAACGCCGCGATCGCCGCCGAGCTGTTCGTGTCAGAACGGACCGTCGACTCGCACGTCTCGTCGATCTTCGACAAGCTCGGTCTCGGCCGCGAGGCCGGCACCAATCGCCGGGTGCAGGCCGCGGCGGCCTGGATCCGGGCCGATCTCGACCAGCGACGCCAGGTCAGCTGAGCCCGAGACGACAGGTCAGGACACTTCCCAGCATCCGACCGACGTCGCTAGCGCGACGCGGACTCGGTCTCGGCCGGCGCCGCGAAGGTGTCGTCCGCCGAGACCGCGGAGAAGTCAGTGTCCTTGGTCTCCTTGCTGAGCAGCAGAGCGACCAGGGTCAGCACGCCGGCCCCCGCCAGGTAGATGCCGACCGGCCAGACGCTGCCGCCGGCCTGCGCCCACAGCGCCACGGCGACGATCGGCGCCAGCGCGGCGCCCAGGATGCTGGCCACGTTGTAGGCGACCGCCGATCCGGTGTAGCGCACGTCGGTCGGGAACAGCTCCGGCAGCAGCGCCCCCATCGGTCCGAAGGTGGTGCCCATCAGCATGAAGCCGAAGATCAAGAACGCCTGGGTCATCGCGCCGCTGAACGCCAGGTCGTCCCGCGGCTGGAGCCAGAGCGGGAAGCTCAACCCGAACACGATGATCGCCGCCGTCGTCCAGAGCAGCAGCTTCCGCCGTCCGATCGCGTCGGCGACCGGACCGGACAGCAGGGTGAACAAGCCGAAGAACACCACGCCGATGATCTGCATCAGCACGAAGTCGGTGTAGCTGAACCCCAGCCCACCCGGGCTGGCATCCACCTTCGCTGTCCCGTAGGTGAGGGTGAAGCTCGACATCAGGTAGAACAAGACGTACGTCGCCAACATGATGAAGGTGCCCAGGACGACCTCGCGCCAGTGGTGGCGGAAGGTGGCACCCAGCGGGACCTTGTGGATCGCGCCGCGCTTCTCGGCCGTCACGAACGCCTCGGACTCGACCAGCCGCAGGCGCACCCACAGCCCCACGATCACCATCACCGCGGAGAACAGGAACGGGACCCGCCAGCCCCAGGTCAAGAAGGCCTCGGACCGCTGCAGCGGGTCGTCGGGGTGCGGCAGGGAGAAGTTGATGATCAGGAAGAGGCCGTTGGCGATGATGAAGCCGAGCGGAGCGCCGAGCTGCGGGAAGGTGCCGTACCAGGCACGCTTGCCTGCCGGGGCGTTCTCGGTGGCCACCAGTGCCGCACCCGACCACTCCCCGCCGAGGGCGAAGCCCTGGGTGAGTCGCAGCACCAGCAGCAGGAACGGGGCCAGCACCCCCGCCGAGGCGTAGGTGGGCAGGCAGCCGATCAGGAAGGTCGCGATGCCCATCACGAGCAGGCTGAGGACCAACGTGGTCTTGCGGCCCCGCTTGTCACCGAGATGGCCGAAGAAGATCGCCCCGATCGGCCGGGCCACCATGGCTGCGCCGAACACGGCGAAGGACGCCAGCAGGGCGGTCGTCGGGTTGCCCGTCCTGAAGAACAGCTGCGGGAACACCAGGACAGCCGCCGTGGCGTACACGTAGAAGTCGTAGAACTCGATCGTGGTGCCGATCATGCTCGCGGTGATCACCCGCCCCGGGCTGTTCAGCGGGGCGGCGGGCGTCGTGGTCACACTCATGGGCAGACTCCTCTCGGCGCGACCATAGCGATCGCGGAAGCGGACCCTGGCCCTAGGGTGCGGCGAGCCGCTAGTTTTCGACCATGGTCGTCGCCGCGTTCGTCGCACCGTACCTGCTGGAGGCCACGTCGAGGTTCGTGCTGTCGGCGGCCAGGCTGCCTGACGTGAGGCTGGCGGTGATCACCACGTCGCCATCCGACCAGCTGTCACCGGAGCTGAAGGAGGCCCTGGTCGGGCATTGGCAGGTCGCCGACGCTCTCGACCCGCAGCAGATCGTCGATGCGGTCCGCGGCCTGTCCGGTCAGATCGGGCAGGTGGAGCGGTTGATCGGCGCTCTGGAGCAGCTGCAGGTGCCGCTGGCCCAGGCCAGAGACGTGCTGGGCATCGAGGGGATGTCGGAGCGGGTGGCGACCAACGTCCGCGACAAGTCGCAGATGAAGACGGTGCTGGCGGCGGTCGGAGTTCCGTGCGCGCGCCACCAGCTGATCCACCGGACCGAGCAGGCGGTGGCCTTCCGCGACCAGGTCGGCTACCCGATGGTGGCCAAGCCCCCGGACGGCGCCGGGGCCAAGGCCACCTTCCGCCTGGACAACGACGCCGACTTCGACTCCTGGCTCGTCGCCGCCCGACACGATCCCGGCGAGGTCTGGCTGCTGGAGGAGTTCCTGGTCGGCCGGGAACACACCTTCGACTCCGTCACGCTCGGCGGGCAGACGATCTGGGCGTCCATCTCCGACTACGAGCCGCCGCCGCTGGAGGTGCTCCGGACACCCTGGGTGCAGTGGACGGTGCTGCTTCCCCGCGACGTCTCCGGACCGGAGTACGCCGGCATCCGCTCCGCCGGGCCGGCGGCGTTGCGGGCCCTCGGGGTGACCGACGCCTTCTCGCACATGGAGTGGTTCGAGCGGCCGGACGGCTCGGTGGCCATCTCCGAGGTCGGGGCCCGGCCACCCGGTGCCCAGCTGGCGTCGATGATCGGCTTCAGCCACGACGTCGACTTCTACACCGCCTGGGCCGAGCTCGTGATCAAGGGCAGCTTCGCGATCCCAGAGCGTCGGTACGCCTCCGGCACCGCCTACCTGCGGGGGATGGGGCGTGGCCAGGTACGCGCCGTGCACGGCATCGAGCGGCTGCAGGCCGAGATCGGCGAGCTGGTGGTCGACTCGCGGCTGCCGCAGCCCGGGCAGCCGGCCTCGAGCTCGTACGAGGGCGAGGGGTTCATCACCGTCCGGCATCCCGAGACCGAGGTGGTGCGGGCGGCGCTCGACACCATCCTCGGGGTGGCCCGGGTCGAGCTGATCGAGGCCCAGTGATCATGAATGTCGTGATGATCTCGCCGGGCTTCCCGCTGGAGATGGCGTACTTCACCCGGGCCCTGGCCGAGGTCGGGGCGACGGTGATCGGAGTCGGTGATCAGCCCGTCGAGGTGCTGCCGGACGAGGCCAGGGCCGCACTCGCGCACTACGAGCACGTCTCGTTGGCCGACGAAGGAGCCGTGCTCGCTGCTCTGCAAGGCCTGTCCCGACATGCCCGGATCGACCAGGTCGAGTGCCTGTGGGAGCCGTACATGGTGCTCGCCGCCCGGATCCGGGAGGTGCTCGGGCTGCCCGGCATGACGGTGCAGCAGACGCTGCCCTTCCGGGACAAGGAGCTGATGAAGCAGGTGCTGGATGCGGCCGGGATCCGCACGCCGCGACACGCCAGCACCTCCCACGTCGCCGGCATCTACGCCGCGGCAGAGCAGATCGGCTACCCCTTGATCATCAAGCCGATCGCGGGTGCCGGCTCGGCGGACACCTACCGGGTCGACTCGACGGCCGAGCTGGAGAACGTGCTGCCCATGATCGGCCACGTCGACACTGTCAGCGTCGAGGAGTTCATCGAGGCCGAGGAGTTCACCTACGACACGGTCTGCGGCGCCGGCACCATCCTGTACGAGAACGTGTCCTGGTATCGCCCACGGCCGCTGCAGGCCCGCTCCCACGAGTGGATCAGCCCCCAGACGATGGCCCTACGTGATCTCGAACGACCGGAGCTGGCCGGCGGCATCGAGATGGGCCACCAGGTGATCGGCGCTCTGGGCTTCACGGCCGGCTTCACCCACATGGAGTGGTATCGCAAGGCCGACGGCGAGGTCGTCTTCGGCGAGATCGGGGCGCGACCGCCCGGAGCCCGCACGGTCGACGTGATGAACTACGCCTGCGACGCCGACCTGTTCCGCACCTGGGCGTCGGCGGTGCTCACCGGCCGCGCCAACCCGATCGACCGGCCGTACAACGCGGTCAGCATCTTCAAGCGAGCTCGGGGCCAGGGCTACATCACCCACGTCGACGGACTCGATCGGTTGCTGGCCGACCACGGGGACAGCGTCTGCGTGTTGGACCTGCTGCCGGTCGGTGCGCACCGTCGGGACTGGCGCGCCACTCTCATCTCCGACGGGATGGTCATCCTGCGCGACCCGGACCTGGATCGGCTGGTGATGATCGCCGACCGGTTCGGCAACGAGCTGCAGCTCTACGCCTCCCCGTGACCGAGCCGGCTGCTCAGTGGCCGGTGACGTCCCAGCTCTCGCCACACGGCCCGCCCTCGGCGGAGGCGTCGATCTCGACCTCGGTGCCGTCCGGGCGGAGCAGCGGCTGGAAGAACGTCGACACCTCGACGCTGGCCTCGGGGATGTAGTGGAAGATCAGCGACCGGCGGAACCGGTCGGTGGTGCTGTTCGGTCGTGACCCGTGCACGACGCTGCCGTGGAAGAACAGCACGTCGCCCGCCTTCATCTCGGTCTGCACGACCTCCACGCCCTCGGGCACGTGCACCGTGATCGTGGTGAAGGACGTCTCCGGGTCGGCGTCCTCCGGGCACAGCACCTCGAGCCGGTGGGAGCCGGGAACGACGGCCAGACCGCCGTTGTCGGCGTCGCAGTCGTCGACGGCGATCCAAGCGGCGATGCAGGTCTCCGGATGAGCGCGGAGATAGAAGTTGTCCTGGTGCAGGGCCTGGCCGCGGGCCGTCGGCGGCTTGAAGTAGAACATCGACTGTGCTGCCAGGGCGGGCCCGATCAGCTCGGTCACCACCCCGAGGATGCGCTCGTCCAGCATCGTCTCCAGGGCGATGGTGCCGACCTCGGAGGCGGGCCGACGATGCGGGTGCACGATCCGCGGGTAGCGGGCGAGGATGTCGTCGCCCGGCAGCCCGTCGTCGAACCCGAACGAGCGGTCCGACTCGATCTGGTTGGTGAAGGCGTCGCGGATGCGGGTCACTTCGGCCGGGCTCAGGAGCTGGCGCATCATCACCACGCCCGCCTCGGCGTACCGCTGGGCGATCTCGGAGCGTTCGGTCACGAGTTGGCTCATGCTGACGATTCTTCGTGGTCCGGCTCCGCCAGGGTATGGCGCAGCCGGTCGGGAACCTGGAAGATCCTGCTGTGCCACGATCTGCGCAGCCGGTCCCGACGGTCGACCAGGTCCTCGTCGGTGCGTTCACGGCGGACGACCGGTACGACGTCTGGCGGCCGTCCGGGACCGAGGACTGGCTGCTGCTGAACACGGTGGCCGGCTCGGGTCGGGTGGGTGTGGCCGGCCACCCGGACGTGATCACCGCGGTCGGTGACGTCGCGGTCATCAGACCTGGCGTGCCGCACGACTACGGCACCGCGCCGGCGGGCGGTGGGGCAGGGACCTGGTCGCTGCAGTTCGTGCACGTCCATCCGCGGCCGGAGTGGCTGGCCTGGCTGGACTGGCCCCAGCCGTCGCCGGGCGTGCTCCGGGTGCGCACCGCCGGCGACACCCGCCGGCGGATCCGTGAGGCGCTGGAGGCCGCCGACACCTTCGGTCGCAGTGAGCTCCGGCAGGCGACCATGTTCGCCGTCAACGCGGTCGAGGCCGCCCTGTTGTGGTGCACGACCTCGGACCCCGGAGCGGGACTGCTGGACCCTCGGGTGCTGGCGGCCATGGAGGATATGGCCGGTCGGCTGACCGAGCCGATCACCGTCGCCGACCTGGCTCGCCGGGCCGGTCTGTCGCCGTCGAGGTTCGCGCACCTGTTCACGGCTCAGGCCGGGACGTCGCCGATGCGCTACCTGGAGCGGCAGCGGATGCGGCTGGCCGAGCAGCTGCTCGACCTGACGCCGCGGACGGTCACCGAGGTTGCCCGGACGGTCGGCTTCGACGACCCGCTCTACTTCTCGTCGCGGTTCCGGTCGTACGCGGGGAGGTCACCGACCGCGTACCGGCGCCGCCGATCGGCTTGATCAGCGGTGCGGATCCACCAGCGTCTTCGGCCCGGCGCCACCGCAGCTGCGGCCGGCCAGCCGGTCGGGCACCTCGGCGAGGCCGATGACGTCGCCCACCACCGGTGTCGGGTCCACTCCGCCGGCGTACGCCCTGAGGGCGTCAGCCAGAGCCGGGGAGGCGGACAGGATGCCGACCACGGTGACGTCGGTGAACACCAGCTCCCGGGTGTCGATCACACTGGGCGTCTCGGCCAGCCCGATCAGCGACAGCCGGCCGCCGGGCCGGACCAGTGAGACAGCGGTGGCCGGCACCGTGGCGTCGGTGCTGGCGTCGACCACGCCGTCGTACGAGGCCGGCGGCAGACCCGGCACGGCGTCGGCGGTGAGGGTGTGGCGTGCGCCCAGCCGGCAGGCCAGGCCCAGCCGGTCGGCACGCAGCCCGCTGACGGTGACCTCCGCGCCGGCGTCGGCGGCGAACAGCGTGGCCAGCAGTCCGATGGTGCCGTCGCCCATGATCAACAGCCGGCTGCCGGGACCGGCGCCGGCGGCCCGGACGGCGCGCAGCGCGTTCGCTCCCGGCTCGACCAGGGCGGCAGCGGTGGTGCTCACGGCGTCCGGCACGTAGTGCGCGAACCGGGTCGGGATCACGGCGTACTCGGCCAGCATCCCCGGCCAGCCATCGGTGATGCCGACCTCGTGGCGCGCGGCGCAGACGTGCTGTCGACCACCTCGACAGGCCGGGCACGCACCGCAGCCGAGCATCGTGTCGCCGATCACCCGACGACCGACCCAGAGTCCGTCCGAGCCGGACCCGACGGCGATCACCGTGCCGGTCCACTCGTGTCCCGGCCGCAGCGGGTAGTGGGTCAGACCGCGGCTGTAGTAGGCCATCGCGCCGGTGAACAGCTCGATGTCGGTGCCGCAGATCCCGGCTTGCTCGACCCGCACCAGCAGCTCACCAGGACCCGGCTCGGGGACCGGCAACTCGTCGACCCGGGCGTCGCCGGGTCCGTGGACGACCAGTGCGCGCATCGTTTCTCCTGACACTGCGGACCTCATCCACCGCCCGCGGCCAGCAGCTGCCGACCGAGCTCGCGGGCGGCTCGGCGGACCTCCTCGCCCGAACGGATCTCGAAGGCGAACGGAATGTACGTCAGCTGCTGGGCGTACCAGTGCGGGTTGCTGGTGGTGCCGGACAGCCGGACCCGGTGATCATCGACCGGCCGCAGCCGGCCGAGCGCCGGCGACATCCAGCGCCGCACCTCGTCGTAGCCGGCCTCGAAGACCACCTCCGCCGAGAACTCCCAGCCCACCGCGAGGTGCTCCTCCAGCATGGCCACCGGGTCGTCGAGGTCTGCCGACCGCTCCACCGAGACGTCGAGAACCTCGACCGTCTGGATGCGGTCGACCCGGTACGCCCGCCGGCCGCCGGCCGAGTGCGACCAGCAGAGCAGGTACCAGCGGCCGTGTCGCACCACGATGGCCCAGGGGTCGACCTCACTGGTCCACTCCTTGCCGGACTCACTGCGGTAGTCGAGGCGTACCCGCCGGGCCGTCGAGCAGGCCTGGACCAGCCTGGTCGCGATGGTTGGATCCGGCCGAGCCGCGCTCCGGTCGGGGGCGGCGGCCGCCGTTCGCCGAACGGCCTCGGCCGGTGCGGCGACCGGCTCGGGCAACGCCCGGATGATCTTGCCCAGCGCCGAGCCGACCGGGTCGTCGGGATCGCTGGTGCTGTGGTGCCCGTCCAGCACCGCCATCACCAGGCCGAGGGCCTCGGTCGCACTGAACAGCAGCGGCGGCAGCCGTAACCCGCGACCGACCCGGTAGCCACCGTACGGACCACGTGCCGACTCGATCGGGATGCCGGCATCGCGCAGGATCCCGATGTAGCGGCGCACGGCGCGCTCGGACACCTCCAGCCGCTCCGCCAACCGCTCGGCCGTGGTCCCCGGCCGAGCCTGGATCAGCTCGAGAGCGCTGAGTGCCCGTGCGGTCGGGCTGGTGTCCGAACCCATCGTTCCCCTTCCGGACTCAGATCGTCCGGAAAGGAGGTTAGCGCCGTCAGGGCCGCAGCTCGAGCACCAGGTTGACCGGCGTGCTGGCGGCCGTCCGCACCGTACGGAATCCTGCCTCCGTGGCCACCTCGGCCAGTCGGGTGGGTCCGGCCTGGGCGCCGAGGGCGCGACCGATCTCTTGTGACTGGGACGCCGGGGTGCAGATCAGCGTCGACGCCGAGTAGAACAACCGGCCGATCGGGTTGAGGTTGTCGGCTACCCGGTCACCGGCGAACGGCTCGACCAACAGCACCGCGCCGTCATCAGCGAGCGCCGCGCGAGCATGTCGCAGCGCCCCCACCGGGTCACCCATGTCGTGCAGGCAGTCGAAGAAGCAGATCAGGTCGAAGCCGTCGCCGGTGAAGGCCGCGGCCGCGGCGACCTCGAACTCGACGTTCGTCACGCCGGCCGACTGGGCCGCACGGGTGGCCGCCTCGATCGAGGGTGCGTGCAGATCGGATCCGCTGAACTGCGCCTGCGGGAACGCCCGCGCCATCACGATGGAGGAGGCGCCGTGGCCGCAGCCGACGTCGGCCGCACGTCCACCCACTTGCAGCCGGTCGACGATTCCGGGCAGCGCCGGCAGCCACTCCGAGACCAGCGACGCCGCGTACCCGGGCCGGAAGAAGCGCTCGGTTCCGGTGAACAGGTCGTGGTGGTGTCGGTGCCAGCCGAGCCCGGACCCGGTACGGAACGCCTCGGTCACCAGCTCGTCGGACTTGGCCGCGCCGGTGACCACCTGGAAGCCACCGGTGATGAACGCCGGGGAGGTTTCGTCGGTCAGCGCCACGGCCTGCTCGGGACTCAGGGACCAGCGGTCGGTGCCGTCGGGGTCGGTCTGGTGGCTGACGTACCCGGCCGCCGCCTGGCCGGACAACCACTCCCGGACGTTGCGTTCCACCGTGCCGGTCGCGTCGGCGAGCTGCGCGGAGGTGCTGGGCCCGAGATCGCGAAGCGCCCGGTAGAGACCGAGTCGATCGCCGATCACCACGAGCGAGGCGGTGAGCACGGCGCCGAAGTCGCCGACGGCCTGCTCGACCAGATGCTGCAGCCGGTCGGGATCGATGGCTGCCGATGCACCGCTGGTGGGTTCGGTGGTGGAGGTGGTGGTGGTCATCTCTGCTCCTGTCGTACGGCCGGCGTGGTTGCCGACTCTCGAGGAGCCTGAACCGCCGAGCCTGCAACAGCCTTGCCATCGGCTCGGAGAACGCTGCAAGGTGACTGCAGGACCGAGCAGACAGGCTGATGGCCATGACCTCGAACCCGCAGCCACCGATCGGTACGAATCCTCGAGTGGCCGCCACCCTGGGCGAGCTGGTCGCGGACGCGACCGACCGTAGGGAGGTGCGGACCACTGACGCCAAGTCCGGCGCCCGGTTCGAGACCCTGTGGATCGACGGGCAGCCGCACTTCCTCAAGGTGCTCTCGGCCGCCGACGACTGGATCATGCGGGTCACCGGCAACACCACGCACTGGGAGTTCCGGTGCTGGCAGGCCGGTCTGTACGCCGACTGCCCACCGGTGATCGACCACGCGATCGTCGGCATGGCGCTGGAGGGCTCCGGCCCGACGGCCCGGTTGTCGATCTTGATGGAGGACCGCGCCGCCGACCTGGTGCCGGCCGGCGACACACCGATCGGACTGCGGCAGCACGAGGGCTTCCTCGACCACATGGCGGCCATGCACACCCGATTCCTGGGCTGGCGCGACGATCTCGGGCTGTGCGACCCGGCGCACCGGTTCTGCTTCTTCGCGCCCGGGGTGATCGCGCCGGAGCTGGAGCGAGCCGACGTGCCGGTGCCGATCGCGGTGGCGCAGCAGGGCTGGGGGCTGCTGCCGACCCGCGCGCCGAACCTGGATGCACTGGTCAGGTCCGTCCACCGGGATCCGGTGGCGCTGGCCGAGGCGCTGCGCACCACGCCGCAGACCTTCGTCGCCGGGGACTGGAAGCTCGGCAACCTGGGCCGGCGCTCGGACGGCCGGACCGTGCTGCTCGACTGGGCCTACCCCGGTGAGGCAGCTCCGTGCTGGGACCTGACCTGGTATCTGTCCCTCAACGCAGCGAGGCTGCCGGCCTCGAAGGAGTCGGCGATCGCGCACTATCGATCGCGGCTGGAGGCACACGGCGTGGACACCGCCGGCTGGTGGGACCGCCAGCTCGGACTGAGCCTGCTCGGGATGGCGGCGGAGTTCGCCTGGGAGAAGGCGGTCGGCGGCGCCACCGAGCTGGCCTGGTGGGAGCAGGCGGCGATCGAGGGTGCGCGATGGCTGGAGTGAGGACGTACGCCGGGGGAGCGGTCTGCTGGGCGCGCGATGCTGTCCCGGTGTACGAGCCGCTGGCGCGGCATCTGCTGGCGGCCCTGCCCGTCGGGGTCGCAGGACGCCGGGTGCTGGACGCCGGAGCAGGTAGCGGGGTGGTGGGTGACCTGCTGCGGGACCGGGGCGCAGTGGTCACCGCCGTGGACCTCGAGCCGGACATGGTCGAGCACCTCGCGCGGAAAGGACCAGCGGTGCTGGCCGACGTCCGCCGGCTGCCGTTCCCGGCCGAGCAGGTCGACGTCTGCGTGGCGGCCTTCGTGCTCAACCACCTGGCGGAGCCCGTGCTCGGGCTGGTCGAGCTGGCTCGGGTCGCGGCCGCCGACGGGTGGGTGCTGGCGTCGGTGTTCGGCAACGACCGGGCACCCGCCAAGCACCTTGTCGACGCGGTCGCCGCCGACTTCGGGTATGCGCCGCCGCGGTGGTACCTCGAGCAGGGGCGAGCAGCGGAGACGATCGGCACGGTCAGCGGCATCACCGACGCGGCGCGGCGGGCGGGGCTGCGGGTGGTGCTGGTGGACGAGCACCCGGTCGACGTCGGGCTGACCGCAACCGCCGACGTCGTCCGGTATCGCTGCGCGCTTCCCCAGCTGCGCCCATTCGTCGCCAGCCTGGACCCGGTCACCCGGCGGGCCTTCTGGACGGCCGCCGCGGCCGCGTTGAGCGACGCCGGAGCCTCGTTCTCTCCGGTGGTGCTGCGCCTCGTGGCCCAGCCCGCCGCCCCGGCATGATCAGCCCAGGCGGCCGGCGACCGCTGCCCTGAGCTGGTCGGCCCGGTCTCCGGCCGCGAGCACCAGGCGGGAAGCGAGCTGGGCGGCCGTCTGCCGGGCCGAGTCCGATCCGGTCGCCTCCGCCACGTCGGCAGCGATCCACCAGCCTTCCAGTGCGGCGACCTCACCCAGGAGTGCGAGGTCGGAGTCCAGTCGGTCCGATCGTGCGGGGTCAGGTCGTACCGGGCCAGGTCGGTGACGGGCTTCGGCGGTCTCACGAAGGAGCCGACCCAGCACCTGGTAGCGCCGGTCACCGCCGCGAGTGGCGGCCGTCACCACGGCGTCGGCGTGATCGATGGCCTGCGCCGGGTCCCCGGCGGCGAGCGCGAGGCGAGCACGGAGCGTGCCGAGCCGCTGGTCGAAGCGCCACTTGTTGTGGAACCAGCGTTGCTCGGCCTCCGCCTGGGCCAGGTCGAGGTGGCCTGCGGTGTCGCCGAGCCGGCCGGCCCGCAGCAGGCTGTCCGACACGTCCAGGTGACACTGGCCGCGGATCTCGGCGGTGGCAGCGAGCTCGAGTCCGGCCCAGGCCAGCTCGACTGCTTCCTCGGCCGCACCGAGGTTGCGCAGCACCCAGCTGCGGTAGGTGTGCACCGTCCCGCCGTAACGAGACACCGTGCCGCGGCGCTCCAGCGCGATGTCGAGTCGATCGAGCAGCCGCAGGGCGTCGGTGGGCCGGCCGATCAGTCCGTATGCATGTGCGGTCATCTGGAGGGTGTGCTCGACCCAGAAGGCCTGCCGGCCGCCGGCCGCCTCGCTGCCCAGCACCGGTTCGAGGTTCGCCAACGCCTCGTTCGGCCTGCCCTGGTGGACGCGGAGGACCCCGATCCAGGCGGGCAGACCGAGATCGCCCGCACCCTCGATCGCCGTCGCCTCTCCCAGTACCCGGTCCGCTGCCGCGAGGTCCCCGGTGCCTCGGTGCGCGAAGGCGAGGGCGATCAGGCTGCTCGCCTTGATCTCCGGAGTCGTCGCCGCGGCCGCGGCCGCCGTGCCCAACCGGATAGCGGTGCTGAGGTCATGACGGTTGCGGGCTGCCCAGGTCCGCAGCTCCAGAGCCGCCCCGGTCCGGTCCTCGGCCATCGCCGCCTGGGCGTCGGCATCGGCACCCTCGACATCGCCGCGGGCCATCCGGATCCGACTGCGGTGCAGACGCAGCCCGGACGACTTCTCACACCGCAGTGCCTCGTCCAGGTGGTGCTGGGCGGCCTCGAGGTCGCCGCGGCTGGCGGCGAGGTCGGCGGCCTGGGCCAGGGCCTCGGCCGCCAGCGCGAGGTCACCGCCGGCCCGGGCGTGGCCCGCGATCCGGACCGGCGAGGATCCGGCCCGCTGCCGGAGCAGGGCGGCGGCCCGCCGATTCAGCCAGACCTGGCGTGCCGCACCCGCATCGGCGGCGACCGCGAGCCGGACCAGCTCGTGGCGGAAGGCCAAGGTGCCGAGCCGGTCGACCAGGAAGAAGTGCCGCACCCCGACGTCGAGGTGGTCGAGCAACACGACCGGGCTGGTGTCGAGCACGCCCGCCAGCAGGTCCAGATCGATCGTGGGACCCAACAGCGCCGCAGCCTGCAGGGTCGGCACGGCCGCCCCGCAGTGCCGCAACCGGGCCGCCGCCGTCTCGCGGACTGTGGCGGGCACCTCGTCACCGGGTCGGGCGCGAGCGAGCTCGGTGAGCAGCAGCGCGTTGCCACCGCTGCGGCGCAGCAGGTCGTCGACCCGGTCGGCGTCGACCAGCTGAGCCACTGCATCTCGGTCGAGCGGGCTGAGCGGCAGGCGCCGGATCGAGGTGGATCTCGTCGCCACGTCGGAGGCGACCCCGCCAGGCGGCAGTGCCGAGACACCGGGTAGCGCCAAGATCACCAGGACTCGCTGCTCGAACCGGCGTCGGGTCACGTGGGAGAGCCAGCGCCAGGTGAGCTCGTCAGCCTGCTGGGCGTCATCGAGCACCAGGGCGAGGCCGCGCTGCGTCGCCGCCAGGTCGGCGAGCGCGGCGTCGATCCGGCCGAAGATCTGCCTGGTCAGCGCTGCAGCCGACGCGCTCTGGACCGGCACCTCCGCCAGGACGGCGTCGAGCTCGGACACCGAGCTGAGTCGGCTGGCGAGCGCGTCGAGCACCGGTTGCAGACTCAGACTGCCGGGCTCGGCTCGGGCCTCGAGGGTGGTCACACCGCGAGCTCTGGCCCGGACCGTCCACCGATCCAGCAACGCCGTCTTCCCGATGCCGGGCTCGCCGGTGACCAGCACTGTCCCGACGCTGCGCTGCGCGGTCGCCAACGCCTCGTCGAGGGTGCGCAGGGCGCCCTCCCGGCCGACCAGCCGGTCCGACGGCCCGGTTCCCCATCCCGTAGAGGTGGCTGGGCGCTGCAGCCGGTCGCCCCGCAGGATCTGCTGGTAGAGCTCGGCCGTGGCCGGTGCGGGGTCGACGCCGAGGTCGTCGCGCAGCCGTCGACGAAGCGCCGCGTAGTCGGCCAGCGCGGTCGCCGGTCGGCCGGCGGCCGTCTGTGCCTGGAGCAGGATCCGGGCCGCGGCCTCGTCGTAAGGATCTTGCTCGATTGCGGCGCGGCTGTGACTCACGGCGTCGCCCAGCCGCCCGGTGGTCAGGGCGGCCCTCGCCGCGACCGAGCGGGCTTCGGCGATCACGCTCCGGACGGCGGCCCGCTCGGTCAGCACCCAGTCGGACTCCGGGCCGTCAGCCAGCAACGGCCCGCTGACCAGAGCCAGAGCGGCCTCCCCAGCCGTGGCGGCTCCGGCCAGATCGCCTCCGTCCTGACGTCGCGCGGCGTCGCGGGTGAGCGCGACGAGATCGGCCCGGTCCCAGGAGTCGGCCAGCAAGGCGTAGCCCGCCGCCCGGCGTGGGATCCGGTTGCTGCCCACGACCGCACGGGCGCGGCTGACCAGGACGTACAGGTCGCGGGCAGGGTCGGCCGGTGGGTCGGTACCCCAGACAGCTTCGGCCAGCGTGTCGGCCGAGAGGGTCGCCCCCTCCGCTACGGCCAGCCGCTTCAGCACCGTGCGTGCTTGACGGCTCTTCAGCCGGGCGAGGTCCGCACCCTCGAGGCGGAACTCACCCAGGAGACGCACCCGGAGCGGGTGCATCTGGTCCGCAGACCTGGCCACTCGCTCATTGTGCTCCCGTCACCGCCGGACGCGGCCGGAGATCAGACGCCGTCGGAGGATCACAGGTGGATCACGTACGGGTTTCGCAGTATCGAAGTCGCCCGGAACTGCCTAGTGTCGAAGTGCTCGGGGACCGCCCAGGACACGAGTGGAGGAAGCCATGAAAGGCGCACCCAAGATCATCTCCATACTGCTGCTGGTCGCCGCGGCGGTAGTGGTCATCGCCGGCATCGTGACCTGGGGGGTGATCACCAACAACCTGGCCGCCGAGCGCATCACCGTCTCCGACGATGCCAGTTGCGCAGCCGGAGACTCGGTCAACGGGCCGATCTCCGCCTTCTGCATGGCGCAGGTCATCGACCACCATGCCCTCGAGGCCACCGGCGGCAAGACCTACTCCGAGCTCGAACGGGACGACCCCTTGCGCAACACGGCCATGCAGGCGTCGTTCCTGCGGGCGTCGTTGTTCACCTCTGTCGTCGCGTACGGAGTCGCAGCCTTCGCGATCGGCATGGGCGTCGTGCTCGCGCTGCTCGGCGTGGCGGTCCGGGTGCTCGACCAGCGCACCTCGGGCGCTCCGGCCGAGGTCAGCGCCGCCGCGACGACCTGAGGCTCAGCGCTCGGCGCGGTCGATCAGGTGATCCAGCGGCAGCCAGAACAGGAACTGACGGCCGTGCTCGGTGATGGTCAGGTAGCGGTTGCGCCGCGGGTCCACGTACAGGGACTCGATGTTCTCACTCGGCATCGAGAACCTGGCGATCATGGTGTCCTTCCTCAAGATCACCATGTTGTCGCCGTGCCGCCGGCCGTCCAGCATCAGTGACGAGGAGTTGACGATGCGGTACCGGCCGGCGGTGCCGACGCCTTGGTAGTTGGTTCCGGGCACCACCGAGGACGAGGCGCTGCGCACCGATGCCGCCACCGGACCGTACGCCCTGCTCAGTGTCAGCTCGTGCTTCGCGTTCCGTGATGGCGGTCGCACCAGCCCGGTGGTGTCGAGGGCGAAGCTCTGCGTCCAGGCGGTGCCCGTCTCGGAGTAGTTGATCCCCGTCAACCTCGGCCGGGTCATGGAACGGTCCACGGTGAGGCTGGAAAGACCACCGGTGCCCTGCACCTTCCAGCGGGCCACGGCAGGCAGCACGTACCGGCCCTTGATGGTCATCAGGTCGTCGACGTTGTAGAGCCACAGGCTGCCACGGCTGGAGGAGTAGAGGTACTGGCCGACCCAGGCCAGCCCGCTGCCGTGGGAGTCCAGGGCGGTGAACCCACCCGCCGCGGTCGGCCTGATCAGCTCGACGGTGTTGTAGCGGCGGTGGTCCAGGTCGATGACCGTCAGCCGTGTGGTCTCGGTCCGGCCGGGCTGGTGGGGGAACAGCAGCCCCTTCTCCGCGACCGCTGAGTAGGAGCTGACCAGGACGATGTTGCGCTGGTGAGCCGCCCGGGCGCCGATCCGGTAGGCCGTGGTCGTGCCCGAGCCGGCGACGCCCTGTGGCTTGAACCCGTTGCCGGTGAGCTTGTCCAGGCACAGGAAGCCGGCCTTGCCCCAGTCCAGGGCGTCATCCCTCCTGCTGCGCTGCCAGTCCGCCCGGCAGCCCTTGCTCACCTTCGGCAGCGTGGTGCCGGCGGCGAGCAGACCCTCCCAGTCCGCGTACCTGCCGTGGTAGCGGGCGCGATGACGGTCGCCGACGTGGACGGTGTCGGCCGGCGGTCCGCCCGGGTCGACGTCCTGGCTGGGCGTGGCGGTCGGCTGCTGCGACGGTGTCGGCGCGGCCGTGGTCGGCGGCAATGAGATCGCCGGTCGCTCCACGGGACCGGCGAAGGACTGGGCCCGGACGACGACCAGCACCCCGCCGACCAACGAGACCGCCATCAGGATGCCGGCCACGGCGGCGAGCCCCCAACGCAGCGAGGACGTTCGTCTGGTCAAGGGTCCAGTATGACTGGGTCAGCGCACGGTGAAGGTGGTTCCGAGCTCCACCGTCGAGTCGCCGCCCACCCCGAGGTCGTACGTGGTGGCATCCTGCACCCAGTCCCGGGTGACGGCGCTCCAGTAGCGGAGCTCGTCCGGGCCGAGGGTGAACTCGACGGTGGCCGAGGAGCCCGCGTCGATCGCCACCCGGCGGAAGCCCTTCAGCTCGCGAACCGGGCGGGAGGAGGTGCCGTATCGCTGGTGCAGGTAGAGCTGGACGACCTCCTCGGCCGGCTGGGACCCGTCGTTGGTCACGGTGACGGAGACGGTCAGGGTGTCGCCGACGGCGATGTGGTCGGCGCTGAGCGTCGGCGCACCGTAGGAGAACGAGCCGTAGCTGAGGCCGTACCCGAACGGGAACAGCGGTGTGCTCTCCTCGTCCCAGTAGCGCCGGTCCTGGCGGTCCGGCTGGTGGCTGCGGGTGGAGTTGTAGATCATCGGCACCTGACCAACGGTCCGCGGCCAGGTGAACGGCAGCTTGCCGGCGGGGGAGTCGTCGCCGAACAGCAGGGCCGCGACGGCGTGTCCACCTTGGCTGCCCGGATACCAGACGTCGAGGATCGCGGGCACGTTCTCAGCCGGCCAGCGCAGGTCGAGCGGACGGCCGTTCATCACCAGCAGCACGGTGGGCGTACCGGTCGCCACGACGGCCTGAATCAGCTCGAGCTGACGCCCCGGCAGCTCCAGCGACGAGCGGGACGCGCTCTCGCCGATCATGTTCTGCCACTCGCCGGCGACCAGGACGGCGACGTCGCTGCTCGCGGCCAGCTCGGCGGCCTTGGCGAGTTCGGCGTCGTCGTCGAAGTCCTCCGGGTCCTCAGGCGTGTTGCCCGGCCACATGTCGAACATCGAGGCGAACGTGCGGAACGAGGGCCGAACGCCGGGTGCGAAGCGGACCTCGGCCAGCTCCCCGACCCGGGCTCTGATGCCGTCCAGCAGGGTGACGGTCTCGGACAGGTCGTGGTTGAAGATCCACGGACCGAGGGTGTCGCGCGGAGAGTCGGCCAGCGGCCCGATGACGGCGACCGAGTCGAGCCGGTCGGTGCTCAGCGGAAGGACGTCGCCGTCGTTACGGAGCAGCACGGCCGAGCGCTGGGCGGCGATCTTGGCGACCTCCCGGTGGGCGGGGTCGGCCAGCACCTGCTGAGCCTCGGCCTCGTCGACGTACGGGTTCTCGAACAGACCGAGGCGGACCTTCGCCTCGAGCACCCGGCGGACGGCGGTGTCGAGCCTCTCGGTCGTCACCCGTCCGTCCTCGACGGCCGCGACCAGGTGGTCGAAGGCGGGGTCCACGAAGGTCATCTCCATGTCGTTCCCGGCGTTCAGCGCGCGGGCGGCCGCGTCGGACAGGTCGGCGGCGAAGTGGTGGGTGGCCAGGTCATGTACAGCCTGGGCGTCGGAGACCACGAAGCCGTCGAAGCCGAGGCCGTCGCGGAGCACGTCGTTCAGCAGCCACTGGTTGCCGGCCGCCGGGACGCCGTTGAGGTCCATGTACGCGCTCATGATGTTGCCGGCACCGGCGTCGATGGCGGCCTTGAACGGCGGGAAGTAGATGTTCCACAGCTCGGCGTCGGAGATGTTGGACTCGTCGTAGTCCCGGCCTCCGAGGGCGGCTCCGTAGCCGGCGAAGTGCTTGGGTCCGGCGATCACCCGATCCGGGGTGCCGAGCCGGGCTCCCTGGAAGCCGCGGACCTGGGCCGCCGCGACGTGCCCGCCGAGGTAGGGGTCCTCACCGGCGCCCTCGATGATGCGTCCCCAACGGGGATCGCGGGCGATGTCGACCATCGGCGCGAAGGCCCAGTGGATGCCCACGGCTCGGGCCTCGCGGGCGGCCACAGCCTGGCCCTGCTCGATGAGAGCGGGATCCCAGGACGCCGCCAGGGCGATGGGCACCGGCAGGATGGTGCGGAAGCCGTGGATGACGTCGAAGCCGACCAGGGCCGGGATGCCGTGCCGGTTGCCTTCGATGGTCGCCTTCTGCAGCCGGTTGATCTCCGCGGGGTCGGTCAAGAACAGCAGTGAGCCGACGCCGCCGCGGGCCATCGCGGCCTCGACCAGCTCGGGCTGGGTCGGTGCCCCGTCCTTGGCCTGGTCCCGCATGAAGTCCATGTAGAAGTACTGGGTCAGCTGCCCGGCCTTCTCAGCTGGGGTCAGCTGGGCCAGGAGCTCCTCGACGCGGGCGCGCACGTCCTCGTCACTGGTCATCTCGATCTGCTGGGTCAACGCTGCTCCTCGGTCGCTGCTGTGCCTGGTGATGGAAGGTCGTCGAGTGGGACGGTGAGGGCGGCGTCGAGCCGGTGCCGCAGCACCGCCGCCATGTCGAGGTCGCCCGGGGCGAGCACCCACTGCACCTGCAGACCGTCCATCAAGGCGATGATCTCGACGGCCAGGGCATCCGGGTCGGTGCCCGGTGTGAGCTGGTCGGAGGCGGCCATTCCGCGAAGGGTCTGCTGGAGATCGGCTCGGAGTCGGGCGTAGCGCTGCCGGAAGTAGTCGTGGGCGGGATGGGCCTGGTCGCCTGCCTCGGCCGACAGCACCGAGAACAGATTCACGATCCGAGGTTGGGTGGCGTTGTGCTCGACAACGGCCAGCAGACCTCGGAGTACCTGCAGCCCGTCGTCGTCGCGGTCGGTCGCCGGCGGGTGGCTGGGATCGAGGCCGCTGTCGCGGCGGGCCAGGACGGCCTCCAGCAGACTCTCCTTGGTCGGGAAGTGGTGCAGCAACCCGGTGCGGGAGATCCCACAGGCGGCCGCGATCTGCAGCATGGTGGCGGCTCGGAAGCCCTGGGTGCCGAAGATCTCAGCGGCGACTTCGACGATCTGCTCCCGCCGGGCCTCGCCTTTCGCGTACCCACCTCGGGTCACGACGGAGCTCGGGGTCGCGGTGGAGTCACCCATGAAGTCCTCTCGCTGATCCTCGCCCGAATCCCGACAGTTGTGTCGGGATTGAATGTAGCGCAGGTGGCGCCATTGCGCCAGCGGGCGTCGAGCATGTGGACGCAGGGCTGTGTGAGGAGACTCACCGCAGCAGGCGGGAACGGTCGTCGGCACGGTGGAGTTGGAGTCCTTGATGTCCACCAACACCTCCGACCGTTCCCGCCCGCGTCCCGGCCGTCTGCGCCGGCTGCACGCCGGGCTCCTGTTCCTCGTCGTCAGTGCTCTCTGCGGGGTGCTCGCGGCCGGCGTCGCCATGCCGGCTGTCGGGGCGGCGGTGTTGGGTGGGAAGGCCGCCGAGGGCACCCTCGACGACCTGCCGGCTGCCTTCGACCAGCCCGCGCAGAGCCAGCGCTCCGAGGTGCAGGACGTGAACGGCGACGTGCTCGCGTACTTCTACGACGAGAACCGGGTGTACGTACCGCTGGACGAGATCGCGCCGGTGATGAAGCAGGCGATCATCTCGATCGAGGACCACCGCTTCTACGAGCACGGTCCTCTCGACGCGATCGGCACGCTGCGGGCTTTCCTGACCAACGTGGTCGCCGGTGGCGTCACCCAGGGTGGCTCGACCCTCACCCAGCAGTACGTGAAGATGGTGCAGATCGAGGAGGCCAAGAAGGCCGGCGACGAGGCAGGCATCCAGGCCGCGCAGGACGACAGCTACGGCCGCAAGATCAAGGAGCTGCGCTACGCGATCTCGGTCGAGAAGACGCTGAGCAAGGACGAGATCCTCGAGCGCTACCTCAACATCGCCTACTACGGTGACGGCGCGTACGGCATCGAGGTCGCCGCCCACCACTACTTCGACACCACCGCGGACGAGCTGACCCTGGCCCAGGCGGCCATGCTGGCCGGGCTGGTGCAGAACCCGACGGCCAACAACCCGGTGGAACACCCCAAGGCCGCGCTCCAGCGTCGCAACGTCGTGCTCAACCGGATGGCCGAGCTGGGAGTGATCACCGAGGCGAAGGCCGCCAAGGCGGCCAAGAGCAAGTTCAACGAGAAGTCGGTCACCGGCACCACCAACGGCTGCCAGGGCACGGACTACCCGTTCGTGTGCGACTACGTGTACCGGTCCTTGGAGCAGACCGCCAGCCTGGGCGACTCGGTCGAGCAGCGACAGGAGACGATCAAGCGCGGCGGTCTGGTGGTGAAGACCAAGTTCGATCCCGACACCCAGGACGAGATCCAGGACGCGGTCAGCTCGGTCGTCGGTCCGACCGATCCGACGATCGCCGCGATGGACATGATCGAGCCCGGCACCGGGTTGATCGTGGCGATGGCGCAGAGCCGGCCGGAGATGGGCGACAACACCGAGAAGGGAGAGACCTACTGGAACTACTCGGTGTCACCCGAGATGGGTGGTGCCCAGGGCTTCCAGGCCGGTTCGACCTTCAAGGCCTTCACCGCGGCCGCCGCGCTGGAGCAGGGAATCCCGCTCTCGAAGCGCTACAACGCGGCGCGGACCATGGACTTCTCCGGGCGCAGCTTCGAGTCCTGCGACGGCAGCAGCCAGGTCTCGAACTGGCGGGTCAGCAACTCCACCGGTGTCAACGGGACCATGGACATGTACCGAGCAGCGGAGTACTCGGTGAACACCTACTTCGTCCAGCTCGCGCTCGACGCCGGCATGTGCAACGTGGTGCAGATGGCCGAGAAGCTCGGCGTGGAGTCCAGCACCAAGGACGCCCCGGTCAGCTCGTACGCCGACAAGCCGTCCTTCACGCTGGGCACTGTCGAGGTGAGCCCACTGTCGGTGGCCGAGGCGTACGCGACCTTCGCGTCCGGTGGCGTCCACTGCGACCCCATCATTCTGGAGTCGATCACCGACAGCACGGGTGCCGAACGGGCGGTGCCGAGCGCGAACTGCCAGCGGGTGATCAGCGAGGACGTCGCCAACGCCATGAGCTCGCTGCTCTCCTCGGTGATGACCAAGGGCACCGGCCGTCGGGTGATGACCGCAGACGGTCGCCCACAGGCGGGCAAGACCGGCACCATCGACAGCAATGCCGCGGTCTGGTTCGTCGGCTACACACCGCAGGTCGCCGGCGCGGCCATGATCAGCATCGACAACACCCGATCGCCGTTCGTGCAGGGCAAGAGCGGCTATCGTTCCGCCGGCCTCAAGGGGTACACGGTGCCCTCCACCGGGCGGGCCCTGGAGGGGTCGGGCAGCGGCGACGCCGGCCAGGAGATCTGGAAGCCGGCCATGCAGACCTACCTGCAGGGCAAGGCCATGCAGAGCTTCAACGCGCCGCCGGCCGAGCTGGTCGCTGGGCGCTCCTTGTCCGAGTGGCGCAACGGCCTGCCGGATCCCGACGGCGGAAACCCGACAGCCCCTCAGAACGACGAGGACGACGAGGACGAAGGCACGCCGAACGGACCACGCTGAGCTGCCGCAGCATCCTGCTGGATCACCGCAAGGCCGCCTTGCCCGTCACGCCGACGGACCAGGGCACCTTCTTGAGCCGCTTGGTGGCCTTGCCGCGGATGTAGGCGAAGTTCTTCTCGTACGCGGCGGTGACTCGGGGATCGACGATCCGCAGCACGATGTCGGTGTTGGTCATCGTCCCCGGGCGGGTGAAGTTCTGTGACCCGGTCCAGGTGATCTTGACGTCCCTGGCTCCCATCCGGCCGTTGATCGTCATCATCTTGTGGTGCACGTACAGCGAGGCGAAGCCGTCGTTGTTGGCGTCGTACCACCCGTCGTGGACGGGGATCTGGCCGCGCTTGGTCTTGGTCAGCAGCATTCTCAGTACCGGCCTGGTCATCCGGCCGCGGTTGACCATCACCTGCACGTTGCAGCCCTGTGCCTTCAGCCGGACGAGCTTCTTGGCCACGTCCATCCGGGCACTCGTCCAGCCCCAGTTGGCCACCCGGATCATGGTGCGCCCGGTGCTGGTGCCGTAGCCCTTCCTGGTGGTGCACTTGACCTGGTTCAGCGCCTTCATCCAGACGATGTCGTTGGTCCTCTTGGGCGTCTGCGGGTAGAGGAACACCGTGTGCTTGCCGCTGGTCGTGCTGCGGAAGTACTTGCGCTTCGACTTGTCCTTGAGCATGTCGTGGAAGTAGCGGGTCAGCGAGTCGTAGATGATCTTGTCGCCGACGATGGTGTGGTTGTTGTTCCAGCTGAGCTTGGAGTTGCCGGTGTACGGGTTGGCCGAGCTGATCATGCTCACGTACTTGCGCTGCCCGGCCACCGAGAACAGGTAGTACTTGGCGTGGATGACCGAGGTGGCGTGGGAGAGGCAGCTGTGGTCACAGGTGGCGACGAAGGAGCGACTCTTCTTGTTCTTGCCGAGGGCCCGCTTCACCTTGCGGATGTGCTTGTTGTTCTCCTCGCCGTCGATGATGATCTGGACGCCGACGCCACGCTTGTGCGCGGCGACCAGCTTGCTGGCCACGCTCTTGATGTCGAACAGGTACATGGCCATCCGGATCTGGCCGCCGGCGGGGACCGAGTCGATGGCGGTGTTGAAGTCCTTGATGATGGCGTAGCGCTTGGCTCGCGAGCCCTTCGGGTTGTTGAAGGTCATGTCCTCCCTGGGCGCCCAGGTGGCGTTCGGCCCGGCCGCCTTCTTGGCTGACTTCGCGGTCTTGGCGGCCTTGGCGGCGGCGGACTTGGCCGCCTTCGCGGCAGCCGCGGCCTTGCGGGCCGTGGCCTTGGCCGCGGCCGTTCTGCGGGCGGAGGCCTGGTAGCTGCGGGTGGCGGCGGTGGCAGCGGTGACCGACAGCCGCCCCGCACCGACGGCAGCGGCGTAGGCGGCTCCGGTCGCTGTGGCTCTGGCCGCGGTCACCTTGGCCGCCGCGGAGGCCCGTGCGCTCGCCGCCGCGGTAGCCGCAGCCCGTACGGCAGCGGCGCGCGCCTTGGCCTCGGCGGCGAGCCGCTTCTTCTTGGACTTCTTCTTCGCCTTCTTGGCGGCCTTGGCTGCTTTCTTCGAGTCCTTGGCCGCGTCCGCGGCTGCCTTGGCCGAAGCCTTGGCGCTCGCCGCGCTGGCGTTGGCCTGCGCCCTGGCGGCCGTGGCCACCGCACCTGTGGCGGCGATCTTCCTCCGGTGCGGAGCCGCCTTCTTGTTCGCCGCAGCGGCCTTCTTCCTCGCCTTGGCGGTCGCCTTGGCGGACGCCTTGGAGCGGCTGCTGGCGGCCTTGGCCGACTTGCTGGTGGCCTTGGCCTTCGCCGCTGTGGACTTGGCTGCCTTGGCCGCAAGGTCGGCGCGCTGCTTCGCGTACCCGATGTAGGCGAGCCGCGCGGCCGTGGCAGCGTCGGCCTTCGCCTTGGCGTTGACCCTGGCCCGGGGAACCGCCCGGGCTGCGGCTGTGCTGGCCCTGGCCGCGTTCACGCTGGCTCGGGCGGCGGCCTTGGCGTTCCTGGCTGCGACCGCGGCTGAGGCCTTGGCCGCCTTCTTCTGCTTCTTGGAGACCTTGCTCTTGGCCACGGCGACTGCCCGTGCCTTCGCGGTGGCCGCCGCCTTTGCGGCAGCGGCGGCTCGGGTCTTGGCCACTGCGGCCGCGCGCGCAGCAGCGACGGCCCGAGCCTGGGCGGGGGCGATGGCGGCCTTGGCGGCGACGGCTGCCTTGGCGGCAGCCGTCGCCCTGGGACCGGCCTGGAGAACCGCTCGGGTACGGGCAGCCGCAGCCGCCTTCGCCCTGGCAGCGGCCTGGGCCTTCGCCTTCGCTGCGGCGGCCGCCTTGCGTCGGGCGGCCTCCCTGGCGGCCTTCTGCTTGGCGGCCTTCTGCTTGGCGGCCTTGGTGGCGGCCGCCTTGGCAGCGGCAGTCTTGGCGGCACTGTCGCTCTTGGACGGCGGGTCGGGAGCCGCGGAGGCAGGCGTCGGCGCGGTGGACACCAGGACGCTCAACGCGACAACGATGGCAACTACCAGTCCGATCAGCCGTTTCGGCATCGTGTCCCTGCTCCACTCAGTCGTCCGAGGGGCGGACACATGCGTCACACCGTTAACACGGGCCCCATCCGTTCCACCAGCCTGCCAGAGCAGGCCCGGCAAACCCCGCTAGGCGACACCGGCAAGTCGCAGTTTCGTCGGATGGATCGGTCTGCTCACCCCACTAGAGTCGGGGTCACCGTCTCGAGGAGAGTGCCGATGTCCCAGATCGCCGTGCCTGACAGGATGCGTGCCAGCGTGCTCACCGGAGTCAAGGAGCTCGCCGTCCAGGAGGTGCCGACTCCGCGGATCGCCGACGACGAGGTGCTGGTCCAGGTGGCGGCGGTCGGCGTGTGCGGATCCGACACCCACTATTTCCGGCACGGCCGGATCGGGGACTTCGTGGTCACTGGCCCGCTGATACTCGGTCATGAGCTGTCCGGCCGGATCGTGGCCGTCGGCGCCGACGTGCCGGAGTCACGGATCGGCGAGCGGGTTGCGGTGGAGCCGCAGAAGAACTGCCGGCGCTGCCGAGAGTGCCGGGCCGGTCACTACAACCTCTGCCCGAAAATGCAGTTCTTTGCGACACCGCCGATCGACGGGGCGTTCGCGCAGTACTGCGCCATCCGCACCGAGTTCGCCCACCGACTGCCCGACTCCATCTCCGACGAGGCCGCCGCCCTGCTCGAGCCGCTGTCGGTGGCCATCACCACCATGCGCAAGGCCGGCGTCACTCCCGGCTCGAGCATCCTGATCGCCGGCGCCGGCCCGATCGGCATCATCTGCGCACAGACGGCGCGGGCGTTCGGTGCCGCTGAGATCATCGTCACCGATCTGGTCCCCGAGCGAAGGCAGCGGGCGCTGAGCTATGGCGCCACCCGGGTGATCGACCCGGGGGAGGTCGACATCGCCGGTGCGGGACTGGACGTCAACGCGTTCGTGGACGCCAGCGGGTCAGCGCGGGCCGTCTTCGACGGCATCAAGGCCGTCCGGCCGGCGGGTACGGCGGTGTTGGTCGGACTGGGCAACCCGGAGATGACGCTGCCGATCGAGCACATCCAGAACACCGAGGTCACCGTCACCGGGATCTTCCGCTACACCGACACCTGGCCCGCCGGCATCCATCTGGTGGCCAGCGGCCAGGTCGACCTCGACTCCCTGGTCACCGGGAGATTCGATCTGGAACACGCCGCGCAGGCTCTCGACGCCGACCTCGACCCGACCAGCCTCAAGGCCGTCGTCTACCCGAGCCGAGGGTCCCTCAGCCGCTGAACCACATCAAGGCGAACTCGCGCTGGAAGCGCAGCGCGATGGCGGTCAGGATCACCAGGTACCAGATCGCCACGATCGGGACTGTCCAGCTCCCGACGATCTGGCCAACCCGCCGCAGGCCATTGCCGAAGACCCCCGCGCTCAGCGTCTTCGCGGTGGTCACCACGAACATCGGGATGGTCACCGCCCAGACGCACATGCACCAGATGCACAGTGCCCCGATCACGTACAGGGTCTGGGCCTGCAACCAAGTGAGGAAGATCACCGCGAGCAGGCAGCCGACCTCGAAGCTGGCCAGATACCAGCGGGCCAGCCTGGCGCCGGCCAGCAGCACCATCCCGGTCGTGCCGGCCAGGGCGAAGCCGGCGATGCCGAGCAGCGGGTTCGGGAAGCCGAACAGCGCACCGGCTCGCGACGACATCACCGGCCCGCAGGTGACGAACGGGCTGATGTCACACACCAGCACGGTCTGCGGGTCGGTGAGCAGCTTGAACCGGTCGATGGTCAAGATCATCGAGGCCAGGAACCCGATCGTCGAACCGACGACCAGCATCCACGCCCAGCCGCGGTTGCCTGACAGCTGCAGCTCGTCGACCTGCTCCTCGTCGGCGACGACCTCAGCCGGCACTGGCCAGCTCGTCGATCTTGGCGCCCAGTGCCGCACCGCTCACGGTCTCAGCCTGCTCACCGTTGAAGAACAGGGTCGGCGTGCCGGTCACTCCCGCCTCGCCGGCCGCGGTCGTGTTGTCGGAGATCCACGTGGTGTAGCGCTCATCCCGGATGCAGCCCAGGGTCTCCTCGTCGGTGATCCCCTGCTGGGCGGCGAAGTCGGCGAGCTCGGGACCCCGGTAGCCATCGGTCTCGGTGCTGTGGTTGGCATACAGGGCAGCGTTGAACGCCCACCACTGCTCGGGGGCAGAGGTGGCGACGCAGGCTGCCGCGCTGCCGGCCTGTTCACCGTACGCGGTCACGATCTGGATGTTGTGATAGCGAACCTTCAGCACCCCGGAGGCTACCCTCTCGGTGATCACGTCGTTGCTGTCGGCTTCGAACTCCTGGCAGTGCGGGCATGAGTAGTCGACCCAGAGGTCCATCGTGACCTTGGCGTCGTTCTGGCCCACCTGGACGGCGGAGCCGTCGATGCTGAACGGGACGGAGGAGTCGCCAACGGTGACGTTGGTCGAGGCGGTCGGCACCCGCTCGGCGCGCCCGGAGGTGCCGAGCACGACGGCGATCACGACGATGCCGATGGCCACCACCGCCACGGCGGCGACCACCGCACCCTGGGTGAGGCGGCGTTTGCGCTGCAGTTTCGCCGCCTCCAGCCGGGCCCGCTCCCGGGCCTGCTGGCGGTTGCCGCCCTTGCCGTCACCCGTTGTCGTGGGTCGGCTGCCGGCGTTCTTCGATTGCTTCGGCACCGCTGGGTTCCTCCCTGGTCACACACGTCTCGGCCGCGAGTCTACGGACGAACGACAACCCGGTGCAGTTCCGCGACCCGATGGGATGTCGCCGCTGACCGCTCAGAAGTCGATCCGCATGACCACCCGCCGCAGGGTGGGCCGGCTCACCTCGACCAGTCCAGCCGCGGCATAGGTCGCGACGGTTCCCACATGCAGCTCCTCCGCGATCACCTGGGTGGTGGCGATCGGGTACGCCTCCAGCGCGCGGGCACCGCGGCTCCTGGCGTGGTCGACCGAGGCCCGAGCCAGCACCTTGCTCACGCCCTGTCGGCGGAACCGAGCGCGGGTGAGCAGGCAGGTCACCGCCCAGACGCTCTCGTCAGTCCGGTCCTCGTCCCGGCCCTCCCAGGGCACCCGGAACACCCGGACCAACCCGCCGTAATGCGGTCGTGGCTCCACGGCGCACCAGCCCACCGGCTCGGAGTCGAGGTAGGCCACCAGTCCGCTGGCCGTGGTCGACTCCGGCTGATCGCACTCTGTCTGCGCCCGGAGTCGGTGGGCGCGGTCCTCGGCCGGGACAGAGCCGAACGACTCCTTCGGCGCCAGCTTGAAGCGCTGACACCAGCAGCGCGACGCTGCGCCACGGCGTCCGAAGATCGCCTCGAGGTCCTCCCATCGGGCCTCGTTGGCGGGCCGGACGGCGACGTCGGAGTCGATCGGGGTCACGACGCCGATTCTGCCCCTGGTCGCCGCGCGCCCTGGAACGGCGGACGCACGTGGTCTGATGGGCGACGTGGGTGCTTCAGGCCGGAGCCGAGGGGCGGCTGCCGTACTCGGCGGTCTGGCGCTGCTGGTTGTGGCCGGTTGCGGTCAGGCATCCCTGCCGCCGGAGGTCGGGGAGACCGCACC
>DASQLI010000217.1:0-28731 GCA_035630075.1 Microlunatus sp. | reverse complement strand
GCAGCCTCTTGCTCAGCAGGTAGGCGTCGATCGCGCTGGTGGCGCAGTCGGAGGTGCCGTACGCGGTGTGTCCCCACGAGTCGGACGAGAGCAGGCGGCTGTTCGGCATCCGCTTCGAGGTCGACACCGCCCCGGCGTAGTTCGTGGCTGGATCCCAGTAGTTGCCCACGATCAGCACCGGGTTGCTGGTCCACTTGGTGAAGGGTCCGCGGTACGCGTCCTCGTCCCTGACTGTCCACTTCTTGCTGGAACAGCCGGCCAGGCTCCACATCCACAGGCGCCCGAAGTAGGGCGCCTTGGCGTCGGCGGCTTGGGCGAGCCTTCGGTAGCTCGCCAGGTTCTTGGAGTTCCTGGAGTCGGTGCACGCGATGGCTTCGAAGCTGTCGATGCTGTTGTCGTAGGGGAATCCCAGCCGCTTGCTCGATGGGGTCTCCTTCTCGGCCCTGGCCCGCTTGGCCAGCGTGATCATGGCTCGGACCGACGTCTGACGAGGCGTCGATGCTGCGCTGACGCCAGTCACATTGCCGACTGCGCTGGCGAAGTCGGTCACCAGCTCAGGCCCGTAGTACTGCTCGTAGAGCATGCTCAGCGTGACCCCGACGAAGTCGGCGTAGGTGAGGACGAAGCGCTCGCCGGTCACGGGGTCGACCTCGACCAGTGGTGCCTTGCGGAGCCGCTGAGCGATTCTCTCGTAGTTGCCCACCGCGTTGCCCGCAGCAAAGCTGCAGTATTCCTCGCCGGCGCGATCGCAGAGCACGAGCGCCCGCCGCAGAGCCTTGCTGGCGCCCTGTCCGGACTCGACCCGAGCCCCGATCGGCACGCCCTGGGTCTTCTTGGTGCCGGCCCACTTCACCGGGTCCAGGACGCCGTCGATGGCGATGGCTCGGACCCGATCCGGGTACATGTTGGCGTAGACCTCACCGAGGTAGCTGCCGTAGGAGTAGCCGAAGTACGTCAGCTTCTTGTCACCCACTGCTCGACGCAGCACGTCCATGTCGCGCGCGACCTCGGCGGTGGAGACAGCGGCACTCAAGGGCTTGCCGGTGGTGGAGCAGGCTCTGGCGTGCTTGTCATAGGCCTTGATGAACGCCTTCTCCTGCTTGACGCCGTATGGGAACGCGGCCGAGTTGATCGTGTTCAGCAGAGCGGTGTTCTTGCGTACCGAGCTGGAGCACTTGACGTTGTCGCTGAAGGCGACCCCCCGCGGGTCGAAGCCGACCACGTCGAAACGCTCGAGCACGTCCGAGCTGAAGACGGAGTCCGCGACGAGGGCGAAATCGGTACCTGAGCCGCCCGGGCCACCCGGGTTGACGAACAGGGTGCCGATCTTCCGCTTCTTGTTCTTCGCGGAGATCTTGACGACGGCGAGCTCGACCTTCTTGCCTCGGGGCTTGTCGTAGTCACGTGGCACCTTCACGGTGGCGCACTTGGCGTAGCCGTAACAGGAGTACCACTTCAGCTTCGGGGTCTTCACCGCCTTGCTGCGGCGCTTCTCCAGCTTCGAGGTCTTGGCCATCTTCTTCGCGGTCGCGGTGACCGTCGGTGCCGCCTCGGCCGGCGGGCCGGTGGTGACGGAGAGGAGTCCGGCTGACAGTGCCGCAGCCGTTGCCACGGCGACCAGCCGGCGGGGGACGAGTCGCATCTTCGCGCTCCTAGGGATGCTGACGGCGCCGACTCGGCTGTCGGGCGCACTGGGAGACAACCTAGGGAGCCGGAGCGCTCCGCGTGCGGAAAAATACGGATGTCGTGCGGCTGATGCTGCTGCCGTTCGCTCCATGATCATCGCCGAGCCCACCGGGCCCATCGCACGGCTGTGGGCGTTGGTCGCTACGGTGTCGCCGTGCGACGCAGCGCTCCTGAGACCATTCCCGCCGAGTTCGTGACCCTGGACGAGCGGTTCGCCGGGACGGGCGGGGACCGCAGGATGACCAGGCTCTTCGATCAAGGACGGTGGCTGGAGGGCCCGGCGTACCACGCCGCCGGACGCTTCGTCCTGTTCAGCGACATCCCCAACGACCGGGTCCTGCGCTACGACGAGGTGACCGACCGAGTTGCCGAGTTCGAGACCCGGGTCGGCTTCACCAACGGCCGCACCACCGACGCCGAGTCGCGCTTCATCGCCTGCGAGCACGGCAACCGACGGGTCACCCGCACCGAGCACGACGGCTCGCTCACCGTGCTTGCGGACTCGTACCAGAGCCGGCCGCTGAACAGCCCGAACGACGTGGTCGTGGCCGCCGACGGCGCGGTCTGGTTCACCGACCCGAGCTACGGGATCATGACCGACTACGAAGGACACGCCGGGGCCGAGGAGATCGGCGGTCGGTACGTCTTCCGGCTGGATGCGAACGGCGAGCTCGCGGTGGTGGCCGACGACTTCAGCCAACCCAACGGCCTCGCCTTCAACGCCGACTTCACGCGGCTGTACGTGACCGACACCGAGGAGCACCACATCCGTGTGTTCGACGTCGACGGAGCCCGCCTCACCGGAGGGAAGGTGTTTGCCGCCGACCCGGCCGGCTACGACGGCATCCGGTTCGACACCCGTGGCCGGTTGTGGGGCGCCGCCCACGACGGCCTGCACTGCTACGAACCTGACGGCACGCTGAGCGGCAAGCTTCTGGTGCCCGAGACCGTGGCGAACCTGTGCTTCGGCGGACGCCAGCGCAACCATCTCTACCTGACCGCGACCACCTCGCTGTACGCGCTGCGAGTCACCTTCACCGGGCTGCGCTACTTCTGATCCACCGCGAGTGAACACCGTCACGACCCGGCGCGAGCGTCGGCCAGAATGGCTGTGAACGTTCATCCGCACCGGCACCAACAGAGGAGACCCACCGTCGTGTCCGACGCAGCACCCACCATTCCCGGATTCGATTCCACCCGCCCGCGGCGCGCCGTCGTCGTACGCGGCGGCTGGGACGGGCACCAGCCGGTCGAAGCCACCGACCTGTTCATCCCGTTCTTGGCCGAGCACGGCTTCGGCGTCGAGGTGTTCGACTCACCGGCCCCGTACGCCGACGCCTCGTTGATGGCGCGGACCGACCTGATCATGCAGTGCATGACCATGAGCACCATCGAGCGCGAGCAGTTCGACGGGCTGCGCGCAGCGATCGAGGCCGGGACCGGGTTCGCCGGCTGGCACGGCGGGATCGCGGACTCCTACCGCAACACCTCGGACTACCTGCACCTGGTCGGCGGCCAGTTCGCCTGCCATCCGGGCAAGCACCCCGACGAGCGGATCGGGGAGCAGTCGGACAACTACGTGCCCTATCGGGTCGACCTGCTGCCGGCCGCGGCCGAGCACCCGATCACCGCGGGCATCGGGGACTTCGACCTGGTGACCGAGCAGTACTGGGTGCTCAGCGACGACTACCTCGACGTGCTGGCCACCACCACTCAGCAGGTCCGGGAGTGGGACCCCTGGCACCGGCCGGTGACCTCGCCGGCCGTGTGGACCCGGGCCTGGGGAGAGGGCCGGATCTTCGTCTGCACGCCCGGTCACCACGTCGACGTGCTCGAAGTGCCGCAGGTGAACACCATGATCAAGAGAGGGCTGCTGTGGGCGAGCCGCTGACCGGCGGTCCGCGTCCGGAGCCTGCCGTGGCACCGCGTCCTGAGCCTGTCGAAGGACCGCGACCTCTGCCCGTCGATCCGCTGCGGGTCGCGCTGGTCGGCTGCGGCAACATCTCGACCCAGTATCTGGCCAGCCTGCAGCGGCTGCCCAACCTGCGGCTGGTCTCGGTCACCGATCCGGTGGCCGCGGCGGCGGATCGGGTGGCCGCCGAGCACGGCGTACCGGCCCGGTCGCTGGACGACGCGCTGGCCGACGCCGGGATCGACGTGATCTTGAACCTGACGCCGCCCCAGGTGCACGCTCCGTTGACCGTCCGGGCGCTGGAGTCTGGCAAGCACGTCTACCTGGAGAAGCCGTTCGCCGTCACCGCGGCGGAGGCGGAGACGATGGTGGCTGCTGCTGCCGCGTCGGGCCGGCGCATCGGGAGCGCCCCCGACACGGTGCTGGGCACCGGCATCCAAACCGCCCGCCGCCTGATCGACGACGGGGAGATCGGCCAACCGATCGCCGCAACGGCGTTCATGATGTCCCCCGGCCACGAGTCCTGGCACCCCAACCCGGCCTTCTACTACCTGCGCGGCGGCGGCCCGCTGCTGGACATGGGCGTCTACTACCTGACCGCGCTGGTCACTCTGCTCGGTCCGATCGTCGCGGTCTCGGCGATGAGCTCACGGCTGCGGACCGAACGACTGGTGCCCGAGAGCGGGCCTCGCGCCGGTGAGGTGCTGCCGGTCGAGATCGACACCTACGTCGCGGCCACGCTCCGCCACGACAGCGGCGCGATCTCCACCATGATCGTCAGCTTCGACACCATCGCCAGCCGGCTGCCCCGGATCGAGGTGTACGGGTCCGAGGCCAGCCTGGATGTCCCTGATCCCAACCAGTTCGCGAATCCTGTCGGCATCTCCCGCGACCGGAAGGAGCCCTTTGCGTACGTCAGCGACCTCGGTGGCTATCCCGACGCGGGCCGCGGGTACGGCCTCGCGGACATGGCGCGAGCGATCAGTGAGGGAGTTCCGCACCGGCAGAGTGCCGAGCTCGGCTTCCACATCCACGAGGTGATGGAGCGGATCGCGGAGGCGTCGGAGACCGGCACGACCGTGCAGGTGGTCAGCCGATGTGAGCGGCCGGCCGCGGTGCCGCAGGGGGCGAAGCCCGAGCTGGCGTAAGTCCTCCGTCCTCGAGAAGTAGCTGAGGCACCCGATCGCGCCGGAGCCGGTGCCTCAGCAACTTCTCGATGCTCCGGTGCCACCTGGCCATCCCCCGAACCCCACTGCGCGTGTGCTCGAACCCTCGCGGAGTGGGTGGGGTGTGACTGCGCGTGTGCTCAAACCCTCGCGGAGTTGAGATTGCGGCCGACGAGGGCGGCGGCGAGCAGCAGTGCGATGCCGACCACTGCGGTCACCGACGCCAGCAGATGCTGCCCCGCCGTCCACTCCAGCTCCAGGTCAGCGCCGTTGGGCAACCGCCGGTACGGCGAGACGACCACCCAGCCGACGAAGACCCAGCCCAGGACGATCAGCCAGGTCGGCGTCACCGGCGGCCGTCGGTGCATCAGCTCGACCAGGCTGAACGCCAGCGGCACCACCCAGACGAAGTGGTGCAGCCAGGACACCGGCGAGGCGAGCAGACTCGCCACCCCGCAAAGCGCCACGGCGAAGCGGACCTCGCCGGCCCGGTGCCAGACGGCGGCCGCCCAGACACCCAGCCCGACAACGGCGGCGCTGGCCAGCAGACCGAGCACTGAACCGGCCGGAGCCAGTCGGAAGGCGCGGACGAAGTCGGCGTACACGGACTGGTTGGTGTAGTAGATCAGGCTGTGGCCCAGGCCGGTGTCACCGTGGGCCAGCCGCCCCCAGAAGTCGAGCGAGGCGCCGGGCAGGATGATCGCTGCGAGCATCGTCAGCGCGCCGGCGGCGATGGTCGCGGTGAGGGCGACCCGCCACTTCCGGACCGCCAGCAGGTAGAGCACGAAGATCATCGGCGTCAGCTTCAGCGCCGCCGCCACCCCGGTCAGGGTTCCCTCCGGGAGCAGCCGTCGCCGGAGCACCCGGGGTCCGGGCGCCAGGTCGAGCGCGACCAGGGCCACCAGGATGATGCCCAGCTGACCGAAGGCGAGCGTCTGGCTGACCGGCAGCACCGCGTACACCACTGCCGTCGACCACAGACTCAACCGCCAGCCGGTCTGACCCCAGCGGTGCAGGACGGCGACGATCATCAACGCTCCGGCGACGGTCCAGCCGACCTGGACGAGCCCGACCGGCAGCAGGGCCAGGGGTGCGGCAAGCAGGGCGGCGAACGGCGGATAGAGGAACTGCAGGGCTCCCGGCAGCTGGTAGAAGTCGCCACCGTCGAGCAGCACCTGACCGGCGAGCCGGTAGACGTCCAGGTCCACCATCACCGGATGCCAGGGAATCGTCGTCCCGCCGGGGAAGGTGGACGCGCCGACGTCGAGGGCCGTCAGCACCGGCAGCAGGCAGATCAACGCCCCCCGCCCGAGACGGCGGATCACCTCATGCATCGCTGCCTCAGCCCAGCAGCCGGCGGATCGTCTGCCCGACGCCGGACTCGGTGTTCGGCGGCACCGTGGGGAAGCCCTGCTCCAGCAGCGCAGGATGGGCGTTGGAGACCACGTACGGCTGGCCGACCCAGCTGAGCATGGACAGGTCGTTGGGCATGTCGCCGAAGGCGGCCACGTCGGCGGCGTCGATGCCCATCCGCTGGCAGACCCGGCCGAGCATCGCGCCCTTGTTGACGCCGAGAGCGCTGATCTCCACCAGCCCGTAGCCCCGGCTGGTGGAGTGGGTGGCAGACAGCCTGCCGGCGATCACCGAGTCGACTCTGGCCAACAGCTCGTCGGAGTGCAGCGAGGAGGACTGGACCAGCATCTTCACCAGGTCCTCGTGCAGGATGCTCTCCACCGGGCCGGCGAAGATGTCCGGGTCGCTACCGTCCTGTGGCTGCCAGGTCACGTAGTGCGGCTCGTGCCCGAAACGGGTGCCCGACTCGAAGGCGAACCCGACATCCGGTACGGCCTCGCGGATGCTCGCCACAGCCGCCAGCGCCGCGTCGTTGTCGATGGTGATCCGGTCGATCATCTCGTCCGCCACGGCGTCGTACAGGGCCGCGCCGTTGCTGGCGATCACCGTCGGGTGTGCGCCGGGCAGTCCTCTGACCACCTCGAGCCACCGAATGGGGCGACCGGTGGCGAACAGGACGGTGATGCCGGCCTCCTGGGCGGCGAGCACCGCCGCCGAGTTCTCCGCGCTGACCGACTCGTCCGGGGACAGGAACGTGCCGTCCAGATCGGTCGCGATCAGCTTGGGAGTCCGCACCGGAGAATCCTGCCACGTCTGCGCCGGCGGTCAGGATGGTTCGGTTCGCGGGTCCAGATCCCACTCCGCGGGTGATGCATCCCCCGCGAACTCGGATGGTGGGCCTGCCGGAGGCCGCCGCTGCGAACTACAGTCGCGAGGTCGGGGTGTTCCCACCCGGTGAGCCGGACTCGGCCGGGCTGGGCTGGCCACCGCCACTCTCCGTACCGCTCGGTGAGGGGGAGGCCGAGCCGGACTCCGAGCCGGAGGCCGACGGAGAGCCGGACTGGCTGCCCGACGGCGACCCCGACGGGCTACCTGACTCCGATCCCGACTGGCTGGCCGACGGGGATCCCGACTGCGGCGACGGCGACCCCGACTGCGGTGGCGGCGAGCCCGACTGGGACTGGGGCGGCGGGCTGCCCGAGCCACCGGTGGGTGTCGGCGGGGTCTGCGGTGGTTGGTTGCGGAAGATCAGGATCGCGATCAGCACCGCAAGAGCCGCCAGCAGCAGCATCAGCAGCCAGGAGACCAGGATCGTCTTCCAGCCGGCCCGGTCGTAGCGGCCCGGCCAGGGCAGCGGCCACAGGCGCACCAGGCCGGGCTTCACCCGGTCCTGCCAGTAGTGCCGGTAGTCCGGGCCGCTCGGAGGTCCCTGCGGAGCAAGAGTGGCCAGCTGGACCTCGTCGAGGATCCGGGCGGCCTCGGCGGCGGCGGCCGGCGAGCCGTCGTACGCCAGCGCCACCCACGGCGCCGGCATCCCGCCGTCGGGCGGGACGGGGTCGTTGTCGTCGGCCACGTACTTGCGCGACAGCCGACCGAAGTCCTGCCCGTGCCCGCCCCGGGCCAGCACCGTGTCGATGTGCATCGCGTTGACCACTCCGGCCAGCCGGTCCCGGGCCGCCGCGTCCGCTGCCGCGCCCTCGGACAGCACGATGACCATCGCGCTGCTGCCGTCGGCGGCATGGGCGGTGTACGCGACACCCGACTCGGCGGCCCCGATCCGGGCGTCCAGCCAGAAGTCACCGACCCGGGGCGGGTCGTCGGAGAGCAGCGGACTGACCGGCACCCAGTTCGGATCGGCTGGTGGAGTGGACATCGCTCCCTTTTGTAGCTGGACCGCGGTCGGCCGGGCATGGCGGTGTACGGTCGAACGTGCGGGCAGGGCTGAGTGTGCCCGCCGAGTCTATGCGGGCAAGGGCCGACCTCCGGTCGGTGATTCCGGCTGTGAGCCGCTGTGCGGCGCAGTCCGCTCGATGGCCGGCGACGCCGTCGACCCGATCGTGGGCTTGGATGGGTCTGCGAGAATGGGCCACCGTTCCGCTGCCCGGTCAACTTCAGGAGTCTGAGAGTGAGCAGTCCGTCGCACGGCCCCGGGGCCACGTCGGCCCCTTCCGCCGCGCCGACCCAGCCCGCACCCCAGAACCCCAACCAGCAGGCCTCGCGTCTGCTGGGCGAGGCGATTTCGCAGGTCCAGCGGGTGATCGTCGGCCAGGAGCACATGGTGGAGCAGCTGATGGTGGGGCTGCTGGCCAAAGGTCACATCCTGCTCGAGGGCGTCCCCGGCGTGGCCAAGACGCTGGCGGTCCGGTCGTTCGCGACCGTGGTCGGCGGCGACTTCGCCCGCATCCAGTTCACCCCGGACCTGGTGCCGTCCGACATCGTCGGCACCCGGATCTACAAGGCCAGCCAGGAGGGCTTCGACGTCGAGCTCGGCCCGGTCTTCGTGAACTTCGTGCTGGCCGACGAGATCAACCGTGCTCCGGCCAAGGTGCAGGCGGCGATGCTGGAGCTGATGGCGGAGAAGCAGGTCTCGATCGGCGGTCGCACCTATCCGATGGCGCAGCCGTTCATCGTGATCGCGACGCAGAACCCGATCGAGTCGGAGGGCGTCTACCCGCTGCCCGAGGCGCAGCGTGACCGTTTCCTGTTGAAGGTCGACGTGCCCTACCCGCGCGGGAACGAGGAGTTCGAGATCCTCCGCCGGATGAGTGTCGAGCCGCCGACCTCCCGCCCGGTGCTGGATCCACAGCAGATCATCTCGCTGCAGAGGCAAGCCTCGGAGGTCTTCGTCCACAACCTGGTGGCGGAGTACATCGTCCGGCTGGTGCTCGCCACCCGGACCCCGGCCGAGTTCAACCTGCCGGATCTCACCTCGGTCATCCAGCTCGGCTGCAGCCCGCGTGCCACCCTCGGTCTGGTCGCCGCCGCCCGTGCCCTGGCTCTGATCCACGGCCGCGACTACGTGCTGCCCACCGACGTGCAGTCGGTCGCCAGGGACGTGATGGGGCACCGCATCGTGCTCGGCTTCGACGCGATCGCCGACAACATCCAGCCCGCCCAGGTGATCGAGCGCATCATCGCCATGGTGCCGCCCCCCACCCCGGTGTGGAACGGTGCTCAGTCCTCCCAGCCCGGCGGCCCCCGTGATGCCCGGATCGGTGCGGCCCCGCAGCGGCAGGCGGCCCAGCCGGACTTCAGCTGAGGTCTGATGTCGTACTCCGCTCCGGGCTTCCCACCGCCCAACGGGCCGCCGGCCTACCCACCGCCCAACGGGTCGCCGGCCTACCCGGCACCCACCGGCATGCCGGTGATGGCGGCGCCAGTGCCGGCGGCGTACGGTGCCGTGGCGTCGGTGGTCGGCGAGCCGACGCAGCCGACCATCCCGCTGAGCAAGCTCGCCCCGGAGGCCGCGCTGCGTCGGCTGGAGCTGGCCATCGTGCGTCGGCTCGAGGGGTTTCTGCACGGCGACCACCTGGGGCTGCTGCCCGGACCCGGCTCAGAGATCAACGAGGCCCGGGTGTACCAGCCGGGTCAGGACGACGTCCGTCGGATGGACTGGTCCGTCACCGCCCGGACCAACATCCCGCACGTCCGCGACACCATGGCCGACCGGGAGCTGGAGGTCTGGGCACTGCTGGACGTCACCCCGTCGATGAACTGGGGCACCGAAGGGGTCACCAAGCGTGACCTGGGGATCGCGGCGGTCGCCACCATCGGCTTCCTCAGCCAGCGGATGGGTGACCGGTTCGGCGGCTACATCATGCGGCCGGACCGGATCCGCCGGCTGCCGGCCGTGTCCGGTCGCTCCGCCCTCTACGGGGTGCTGCGCAAGATGCTCACCGAGCCGTTCGTCCCCGACCACGCCACCGGGCCGATGACGCTGGCGGCCGCGGTCGAGCAGCTGTCCCGGACCCAGCGCCGTCGCGGCCTGCGGGTCGTGGTCTCCGACTTCCTCACCCCGGGCGACCACGAGCTGGACCCGAACGTGGAGCCGGACTGGGAGCGGTCGATGCGCCGGCTGGCAGTGCGCAACCAGGTGCTGGCCGTCGAGGTGGTGGACAAGCGGGAGATCGAGTTCCCCGATGTCGGTGACATGCTGATCCGCGATCCCGAGACCGACTTCGAGCGGTACGTGAACACCGCCGACGACGCCGCCCGCGCGCGGATGGACGCCGCCTCGGCGGCTCAGCGGGAACGAATCCGGATCGCCCTTCGTCGTGCAGGTGTGGGGCACATCCAGCTCCGCACCGACCGTGACTGGGTGCAGGACATCGCCCGATTCGTCCTGGCCTACCGCCGCGTGGCCAGCATGCTGCACGCGCCGCCTCAGGGAGTGACCAAGTGATCTCGCAGCAGATGGTTCCGCTGCTGACGTTCCTGTCGCCGGATCGGCTGCTCATCCTGCTCGCCATCCCGCTGCTCATCGCCGCGTACGTGTTCGCGATGCGGAGGAAGAACCGGCGGGGCATGCGGTTCACCAACACCTCGATGCTCGACGTCGTCGTGCCGAAGCAGTCCCAGTGGCGACGCCACCTGGCCGTGGCCCTGTCGCTGCTGAGCCTGATCACCCTGACGGCGGCGTTCGCCCGGCCCAGCACCCAGATCGACGTACCCCGGGAACGCGCGACAGTGGTGATCGTGATCGACGCGTCGCAGTCGATGCAGGCCACCGACGTGGCCCCGTCCCGGTTGGCGGCGGCGAAGGCGGCGGCGATCGAGTTCGTCGAGAAGCTGCCGGAGAAGTACAACGTGTCGGTCGTCTCGATGGCCGGCAACGCCTCGATCCTGGTGCCGCCCACCCTGCAGCACAACACCGTCGAGAACGCGATCAACAGCATCCAGCTGCAGGACGGCACCGCGATCGGTGAGGGCATCTTCACCGCGCTGCGGGCGCTGCAGCAGGCGCCGAAGGACCCGAACAACCCGGACTCGGTGGCGCCGGGGGCGATCGTGATGCTGACCGACGGCACCAACACTGCCGGCCGGGCCCCGATGCAGGCCGCCGGCGAGGCTCGCACCGCGAAGGTGCCGGTGTACACGATCGCGTACGGAACCGAGAACGGCTACGTCGACCTCGACGGAAAACGGGAGCCGGTGCCGGTCGACCATGAGCTGATGCAGCAGATCGCGCAGGTGACCAACGGCCGGTACTTCGCCGCCGCCACCGTCGACGAGCTCAAGACGGTCTACCAGAACATCGGCTCCGAGGTCGGCTACGAGAAGGCCGAGCGTGAGGTGACTTCACGGTTCGCGGGCTACGGCCTGGCGTTCGCCGTGCTGGCGGCGCTCGGCGCGATCTCCCTGGGGGCGAAGTGGCCGTGATCAAGAACTCCGAGAGGGTCCGCCCATGACCGGGACGATCTCTTTGCAGCTGGTCCCGATGCTGCAGTTCCTGGCGCCGGATCGGCTGTGGTTGCTGCTGATCATCCCGGTGCTGGTGGGCGGCTACCTGCTGCTGGCTCGACGGCGGGCAAGCCGCAGACGGGGGATGGGGCGGACCATGTTCGACCTCGTCATCCCCAAGGACCGGGTCTGGGTTCGGCACGTCGCGGTCGGTCTGTCGATTCTCAGTCTGCTGACGCTGACGCTCGCGTTCGCCAAGCCCAAGGACGAGGTGTCGGTGCCGCGGGAGCGCGCCACCATCGTCGTGACCATCGACGTCTCGCTGTCGATGGAGGCCACCGACGTCGAGCCGACCCGGCTCGAGGCGGCCAAGACGGCGGCCGCGGAGTTCGTGAACTCCTTGCCGCCGAAATTCAACGTCGCTCTGGTCACGTTCGCGGGCACGGCGACCACGATGGTGCCGCCCACACTCGACCGCGGCACGGTGACCGCCGCCATCGAAGCCCTTCAGCCGCAGCCGTCGACGGCCATCGGCGAAGGCATCTACACGTCGTTGGCCGCGCTCAGCCAGGTCCCGCCCGACCCCGACGACCCGGACGCCGTGGTGCCCGCCCGGATCGTGCTGCTCAGCGACGGCAAGACCCAGGTCGGGCGCGCCTCTGACCAGGCGGCCCGCGCCGCCCGCGACCAGAACGTACCGATCTACACCATCGCGTACGGCACCGAGGACGGCTACATCGAGGTGGGCGGGCGGCGGGAACCGGTGCCGGTGGACCGGGTCGAGCTGCAGCGGGTCGCGAAGATCTCCGGGGGTCAGGCCTACACCGCCGCCAGCGCCGGCGAGCTCGAAGAGGTCTACTCCGACATCGGCAGCTCGGTCGGCAAGGAGAAGGTCGACAAGGAGGTCACGTCCCGGTACGCCGGCTTCGGGCTCGCCTTCGCCATCCTGGCCGCGGTGGGGTTGATCTCCCTGGGTGCCCGCTGGCCCTGACTCGCCTTTTGCACTTCTATCCACATCTGATGTGGTTTTTGCTCCAAAAGGTCCCACTACGCTGAGCCGGTGAGCGTCGCGGAGAACCTGGCCGAGGTACGCCGTCGCATCGACCAGGCGTGCGCGGCGGCCGACCGGGATCCGGCGGAGGTGCGATTGCTGCCCGTGAGCAAGACGAAGCCACCCGCGGTGATCAAGGAGGCCTACGACGCCGGCGTCCGGCTGTTCGGTGAGAACAAGGTGCAGGAGGCCGTCGCCAAGGCCGAGCTCTTCGCTGACGTACCCGATCTGCGCTGGGCGGTGATCGGCCACCTGCAGACCAACAAGGCCAAGCAGGTCGCCGCCGTTGCCGCGGAGTTCCAGGCGCTCGACTCCCTCCGGCTGGCCGAGGCGCTAGATCGGCGCCTGCACGCGCTCGACCGGTCGCTGGACGTGTTCGTGCAGGTGAACTCCTCGGCCGAGGAGTCGAAGTTCGGGCTGCCGCCGGAGCAGGTGCCGGAGTTCGCCCGCGAGCTCGAGCGGTTTCCGAGCCTGCGGGTCCGTGGGTTGATGACGTTGGCGGTCTTCTCCGACGACGCCGAGCAGGTGGGCGCCTGCTTCGCCCGGATGCGCGATCTGCGGGCCCGGCTGCAGGACAGTGACCCGCGGCCGGACCGCTGGCGCGAGCTGTCGATGGGCATGTCCGGTGACTACGAGCTGGCCATCGGTTACGGGGCGACCACGGTCCGCGTCGGTCAAGCGATCTTCGGCGACCGGCTGGATCCGAACGACTACTGGCCGGTGGGCGGGCGCTGACTCGTCGGGCTACCGTGCGCCACGTCGTTGGCTGAGTCCGCGGCGAGGGCTGGGGGGTGGTCTCGGGGCAACCATCCGCCCTCGCAAGCTCGGGCTCCCGCCAGACCCGTCCACGCCCCTTCGACCACCCCCCACCCCTCGCCGCTGGTGCCGCGTTGCGGGCAGGTGCCAGTCGTTGGCGCCCGCCCGCCGGCCAGTAGCCGTACGGGGTTGGCCGGCGCCTTGGTGGGCTGAGAGTGGTTCGGGTGGCCGGCGTACTGGGCCTGGTCGGCTGGCGTCACACGCGACTCCGCGAGGGTTCGAGCGCACGCGGAGTGGTGTTCGGTTGTTGTCGGTGGTCTGGGGCGGAGCGATGCGGGAGCCTGGGGCCCATGCGGGTGCTGGTCGGGGTGGTGCCGGTGGCGGGGCATGTGGGGCCGGTGTCGGCGGTGGTGGCGGAGCTGGTGCGACGGGGCCACGACGTACGGGTGCACACCGGCGCTGGGTTCTCTGATCGGTTCGCGGGGTTGGGAGCCCGGGTGGTGCCCTGGTCGGCGGCTCGGGACTTCGACGCGGACGACCTGACGGCTTCCTTTCCCGAGGCGGCCGGCTCACCGATGCGCGAGGTGATGGCGCTGGTGAGGAGGGGATTCCTCGGGACGGCGCCGGGCCAAGTGCAGGACCTGCTCGGCGAGCTGGAGCGGGAGCCCGCCGACGTGCTGGTGGCCGACTCGATGTGTCTGGGGCCGGGTCTGACCGGCGAGCTGACCGGCGTGCCGTGGGCCACCTTGAACGTGCTGCCGTTCAATCCGACCGACAGCCCGGTGCCGGTCGGTCTTCCGGTGCCCCCGCTGGCCGGGCCCGTGGGTCGCGTCCGCGACCGCGCCGTCCGGCTCGGCTACCGGCTGCTCACCAGCGGCTTCCAGCGGGTCTACCAGCGGGCTCGGGCGGAAGTGGGCCTGCCGAAGGCCCGCGGGGTCTACGGGGAGGCGTTCGTGTCCGACCGGCTGGTGCTGGCCACCGGCTGCCCCGGGCTGGAGCCTTACGGCGTCCGAGTCTCGCAACAGGTGCACCACGTCGGTCAGCTGGGCCTCGCCGGAGTCGACCTGCCGGCTCCACCGATCGAGCTGCCGACCGCGCGGCCGCTCGTGCTGGTCAGTCAGGGGACCATCGACATCGACGCGACTGAGCTGCTGCAGCCCGCACTCGCCGGGCTGGCCGACGATGACGTCACGGTGCTCGTGACCACCGGCCGGCGCGGGGTGGTCGAGATCGGCGTGCCGGTACCGCCCAATGCCGACGTGGTCGATCTCGTCGACTTCGACGAGGTGCTGCCGGCCACCGCGTTGTTCGTCAGCAACGGGGGGTGGGGCGGAGTGCTCGCAGCGCTTGCCGCCGGCGTGCCGGTGGTGGTCGCCCCCGGTCGAGCGGCGGACAAGCCCTACGTCGCCAAGCGGGTGGCAGCGGCCGGTGTCGGAGTCAACCTGCGCCGGCGACAGCCGCAACCGGAGCAGGTGGCGGCCGCGGTCCGGACCGTACTCGGCGATCCCGCGTTCACCCAGCGGGCGCAGCAGCTGGCCACCGAGCTGGCCGACTGCGGCGGCGTGGGCTCGGCAGCCGACCTGCTGGAGGCTCTGGCCTTCTGACCCAGTGGTCAGCGGCGACGACGGGCCGGGCGACGACAGCGCCTGACCGGGCGAGGCTACAGGTTGTCGATCTTGATCGGCGGAAGATCATCGGCCGGCTCGAAGCCGAAGACCCTGCTCAGGAAGAACAGCTGAGCCTCCAGCGCGGCCTGGATCGAGGAGGCCTGGCGGAAGCCGTGGCCCTCGCCGTCGAAGATGATCATGGCCACCGGCAGTCCCTTGGCCCGGACCGCGGCGGCCATCGTCTCGGCCTGGTTCGGCGGTACGACCGCATCCTCGGCTCCCTGCAGCAGCAGCAGCGGGACCGACAGTCGGTCGACGTGCAGGATGGGGGAGCGCTCCCGGTACGTCTCGATGGCCCCCGGGTACGGTCCGATCAGGCTGTCGAGGTAGCGCGCCTCGAACTTGTGGGTGTCGCGGGCCAGCGCCTCCGGATCGGCCACTCCGTAGAAGCTGACGCCGGCCGTGAACACGTCTGTCGTGGTCAATGCCCGCAGGGTGGTGTAGCCACCGGCGCTGCCGCCGCGCACGATCAGCCGTCGTGGGTCGGCGCGGCCCTGGTCGACCATCGCCGCCGCCCCGCCGGCGCAGTCGGCGACGTCGACGATGCCCCACTGTCCGCGGAGGGCGTCCCGGTAGGGACGGCCGTAGCCGGTCGATCCTCGGTAGTTGACGTCGAGCACGGCGAAGCCGCGAGAGGTCCAGTACTGCAGGGAGATGTTGAACCCGGTGTCGGCGAACGAGGTCGGGCCGCCGTGCGACAACGTGATCAGTGGTGGGAGCTCACCGTCGGGTCCGGTCCAGTCGGGGTTGGTCGGCGGGTAGTACCAGCCGTGGACCGTGCCCGGCAGATCGTCCACCGTGCTGGGCCAGCTGACGGCCTCCGGCACGGACACCCATCCCGGCGGCAGCGCCTGGTCGCTGGCCTGCCTGATGTCGGTCCAGGTGGTGGTGTCCAGATCGACCACGGACAGCCGGGCCGGCCGGTCGGTGTCCTCGATCAGCGCCGCCGCGCGATTGTTCGCTGCGGTCAGCGGACCGGACAAGCCGGTGGGCAGCAGAGTCGTCGTCAGATCGGCGGCACGGTCGATCACGACGATCGCCGACTCACCGCCACTGACCCGCGTGGCCAGGATCCGGCCGGAGCCGAGCACCGCGTACGGCTGGTCGCCGAACACCCACTGGGGCGTGGCGTACTCGGCCTCGTCGGGGAACAGCGGTGCGACCATCCCCTGCCGCAGGCTGAAGAGGTTCCACCAGCCCGTCCGATCCGAGACGAAGATCAGCTCGCCGCCCGGTGCCCAGCGCGGGTGCACGGCCGACTCGGACTCGCCCCCGGCGACGTCGGTCACCTCGGCGACCTCGATCGGGTCGCCGTCGACGAGCCGTCCGCGCTTGATGAGGGTCGCGTCCCACGGCATGGCGGGGTGGTTCCACTCGGTCCAGGCCAGCTCGCCGTCGTCGGAGAGCTCGGGGTCGGCGTAGAAGTCGGCGCCGGCGCAGAGCACGGTGCCGACACCCTCGCTGTGGAGATCCAGTGCAACGATGGTGGTGACGGGTTCACCGTCACCGGCGTGGTCCTCACGGACTGCCAGCACCAGGTCACGGTCCGGGTGCACACGGAGGTCGGCGTAGCGGTGTGATGACACCGCGGTGATCGCTGACGTGTCGCCGTGCTGCAGCCGGTAGAGCCGGCCGTCGGAGAAGTCGGAGAACACGACGACCCCGTTCCGGACCGCGTACGCTCCGCCGCCGTACTCGTGCACCCGGCTGCGTACGTTGAACTCGGCCGGCGTGACCGGCTCGCGAGGACCGTCACCGCTCTGACGCCACAGTCCGACCCGGCCGCCCTCGTCGGGTCGAGCCTCCAGCCAGTAGAGCGTGTCGCCGTCGAAGATGGCCGAGCTGAGACCCACGGTGCCCGAGGTGACCAGATCGGTCGTCACGATGGAGGGCCAGGTCCCGTACGGCGCGGTGCTCATCGGCCCACTGTAGGAGAACACGGACGCCGACTTCGGGCCTGCTCGCCGGTACGCACAGCAGACACACAGACTGTGAACCGTTCAGCCATAGTCGGCGCTCGCAGACTGGTCGTACACCGACCTAGACCCCCGAAGACCGAGAGGCCGAACCCGCACCATGACGAAACCCCAGCCCGACCCGACCCCCCGCGGTCCGTCCTACGAAGGCCGGCTGCTGACACGTCCGGAGGAGGAGGTCGTCGACCAGGGCCTGAGCTTCGACGTCGGGACGCTGTTCAGCCGTCGGCGGGTGCTCGCGATGTTCGGCGTGGGCGCAGGGCTGGCCACCCTCGCGGCGTGCGGGGTCGGCGACACCAGCGGCACCGACAGCGCCGGCAGCTCCAGCGGCCTGACCGAGATCCCGGACGAGACCAACGGGCCGTACCCGGCCGATGGCTCCAACGGCGTCGACATCTTGGAGGGGTCCGGGATCGTCCGTCAGGACATCCGGTCCAGCTTCGGCGCCTCGACGACCACGGCAGAGGGCATCCCGTTGCAGCTCGAGTTCACGATCCTGGACATGGCGAACGACAACGCGCCCTTCGCGGGTGTCGCCGTGTACGCCTGGCAGTGCGACCGCTCCGGCCGCTACTCGATGTACTCCGAGGAGATCGAGAACGAGAACTACCTGCGCGGCGTCCAGATCGCCGACGCGGACGGCACGGTGTCCTTCACCAGCATCTTCCCCGCCTGCTACTCCGGTCGCTGGCCGCACGTGCACTTCGAGGTCTACCCCGACGAGGCGTCCATCACCGATCACAATTCGTGCATCGCCACCTCCCAGCTGGCGTTGCCGAAGGACGTCTGCGACAGGGTCTACGCCACCGAGGGATACGAGCAGTCGGTCACGAACCTGTCCGAGGTGACCCTGGAAACCGACAACGTCTTCGGCGACGACGGCGGCGAGCACCAGCTCGGAACCGTCACAGGCAGCGTCACCGACGGCTACGTCGCCACGCTGACCGTACCGGTCGACACGTCCACCGAGCCGACCGGCGGTAGCGCGCCCCAGGGTGGCGGCCCGGGAGGTCCGGGCGGTGAGCCGACCGAAGAGGGCACCGGGTAGTCGCCCCGGCCTGCGGTCACCGCCCTCGGACCAGGAGAGCGAGCGCCGGTATCTGTTCGCCTCGGGACTTGGTTCTACTGTGACTGGTGAGGCAGAATGGGAAACCTGATCCGCCGTCGGCGTGTCGTGAGGATGTTGGGGAAGACAGCCCTCACCCGCGTCACTGGAGGATCGATGAGCACAACTCGTGGAGTGCTGTACGTCCACGCCGCACCGTCGGCCCTGTGCCCACACATCGAGTGGGGAGTCGCCGGTGTGTTCGGCACGCCCGTGCGGCTCGACTGGATCCCCCAGCCCGCGGAGCGGGCGGCCTACCGGACCGAGCACACGTGGACCGGTCCGTCCGGCACGGCGGCGCGCCTGACGAGCGCGCTGAAGGGCTGGCGGCGGATCCGGTTCGAGGTCACCGAGGAGGCCAGCACGGGCGTCGAGGCGCACCGCTACTCCTACACCCCGAGTCTGGGCGTCCTGCACAGCCAGATCGGGATGCACGGTGACGTGGTCGTCCCGGAAGAGCGGATCAAGCACGCCATGGCGATGGCCGCGTTGGGCCAACAAGACCTGGTGGACGCGCTGGACGAGCTGCTCGGCCGTCCGTGGGACGCCGAGCTCGAGCCGTTCCGGTACGCCGGCGAGGGTGCCCCGGTTCGCTGGCTGCACAAGGTGGTCTGAGCGCTCAGCCGCCCACGTCAGCAGGGTTGGGTGACCGGCCAGCCACCGGCTTCAGCTGTTGTGGACCTCAGTCGGTGGCGTAGCGGTTGGTGAAGGCCACCGCCACGTTGTGTCCGCCGAACCCGAACGAGTTGTTGACACCGGCCAGGTCGCCCTCCGGCAGCTCGCGGACCGTGCTCGCGATGTCGATGCCCAGATCGGGTTCCGGATCCTCGAGGTTGATGGTCGGCGGAACCTTGCGGTGATGCAGCGCCAACAGCGTCGCCAGCGACTCCAGTGCCCCGGCGCCGCCGAGCAGGTGGCCGGTCATCGACTTCGTACCGGTCACGATGGCGTCGGTGTCGTCGCCGAGCGCCATCCGGATGGACAGTGTCTCGGTGACGTCACCCTGCGGTGTCGAGGTGGCGTGCGCGTTGACGTGCTTGACGTCGCCGGCCGCCAGGTCAGCCTCGCGCAGTGCGCGGACCATCGCCCGCGCCTGCGGCTCGCCGCTGGGGTTGGGTTGGACCATGTCATGGGCGTCGGCGGTGATGCCGGCACCGGCCAGCTCGCCGTAGATCCGGGCGCCTCGACCCTGGGCGTGCTCCAGGGACTCGATCACCATCACGGCCGCACCCTCGCCGAGCACAAAGCCGTCGCGGCCCTTGTCCCACGGCCGGGACGCCTTTTCGGGCTCGTCGTTGCGACGACTCATGGCCTGCATCTGGGCGAAGCAGGCGATCGGCAACGGGTGGATGACACCCTCGGTGCCACCGACCACCACCACGTCCGCCCGGCCCAGACGGATCATGTCGATCCCGTACGCGATCGCCTCGTTGCTGGAGGCGCACGCCGACACCGGGGCATGCGCACCGGCCTGGGCGCCGAGCCGCAGGCTGACGTTGCCGGCGGTGGCGTTGGCCATCAGCATCGGGATGGCGAGTGGAGAGACCCGTCGAGGGCCTTTCTCCTTCTGCACGTCCCACTGTCCCAGCAGGGTCTGCAGGCCCCCGATACCGGTGGCGATCACCACGCCGAGCCGCTCGCGCTCGACCGGGTTCTCCTCCTTCAGGCCGAAGCCGGCGTCGCGCCACCCCTCCAGGGCAGCCACGACCCCGAGCTGGGCCGAGCGGTCCAGGCGGCGGGCCTCGACCCGCTCGAGCACGGTCGTGGGATCGACAGCGGCCCGACCGGCGATCTGCACGGGCAGGTCGGCGGCCCAGTCGGCCTCGATCCGGCTGATGCCGGAGCGGCCGGCGAGCAGCCCCTCCCAGGTGCTGGCCACGTCACCGCCGAGCGGCGTCGTGGCGCCCAGTCCGGTGACGACGATGGGGGTCGGGCTCATGGACGGAACCTTCCGATGATCATGGAGTTGTCGAGCTGGAGGGAGGGCGGTGAGGGCCGCGGAAGCGGTCTTCGTCGAGCGCGGCCCTCCACGCTCAGGATGCGGCGCGCTCGATGTAGGCGACCGCGTCCCCGACCGTCTTGAGGTTCTTGGCTTCCTCGTCGGGGATGCTCACGCCGAACTTCTCCTCGGCGGCGTAGATGATCTCGACCATCGACAGCGAGTCGACATCGAGGTCGTCGGTGAACGACTTGTCCAGCTGGACGTCGTCGGTGGGCACACCGGCGACCTCGTTGACGATCTCGGCCAGGTCCGCGCGGACCTCTTCGGTGGTGGGCATCGGGCTCAGGGCTCCTAGGGGTTGGTGGACGGACCGGAGTGGTCAGCCCAGATCTTCGGTTCCCGCTTCTTCGGGAGTACGAGGACGATCATGGCAGCACGATCACCTGACCGGCATACACCAGTCCGGCGCCGAAACCGATGATCAGGCAGGTCTGGCCACTACGGACTTGCCCGGACTCCATCAACGCCTCCAGGGCCAGCGGGATGGAGGCGGCCGAGCTGTTGCCCTGCCGCTCGATGTCGCGGGCCACCACGACCGTATCCGGCAGCCTCAGGGCACGTCGCATCGCGTCGATGATCCGCATGTTGGCCTGGTGCGGGACGAAGACCTCGATCTCGTCCGGGCTGACGCCCGCACGGTCGAGCGCGTCGGCGGCGGCCTTGGCCATGGTGAACGACGCCCACTTGAAGACGGGATTGCCGTCCATCGTGAGCGACGGCCATTGCGGCGAGTCTGCCTCCATCACCTGGTCCCACGGCTCGGTCTGGGTGATCAGGTTGGCTTGGTCGCCGTCGGAGCCCCAGACCACGGGGCCGATGGCGGGAGTCTCGCTCGGTCCCACCACGGCGGCCCCGGCACCGTCGGCGAAGATGAACGCGGTCGAACGGTCCCCCCGGTTGGTGAAGTCCGACAGCCGCTCCACGCCGATCACCAGCGCGTAGGTCGACGCGCCCGTCCGGATCAACGAGTCGGCCATGGTGATCCCGTAGCAGAACCCTGCGCAGGCGGCCGAGATGTCAAAGGCGGCGGCGCCCTCGGTGCCGAGCTCGCTGGCGATCGTGGCCGCCGCGGACGGGGTCTGCAGCAGGTGCGTGACGGTCGAGACGATGACGGTGTCGATCTGAGCCGGGTGCAGACCGGCACGCTCGATCGCCTTGCGGGCGGCCGCCAACGACATCATCTGCACGGTCTCGTCCGGCGACGCCCAGCGCCGCTCGCGAATGCCCGACCGGGTTCGGATCCACTCGTCGGTCGAGTCGATCAGGGTGCAGATCTCGGCGTTGTCGACGATCCGACGCGGCCGGTAGCCACCGATGCCGAGGATCTTGGCGTACGGGCTGCCGATCGAGGCCTTGATGGTGCGCCTCGGAATGCTCGGCGCGCTCACGTCACACCGCCGTGCGACGCCGCGAACTCCCGGGCGTCGGGGAGCTGGTCGGGGGTGTTGAGGGCGAACAGCTCCACTCCCTTGAGGTTGCGCTTGGCGATGCCGGTCAGGGTGCCGGCGGGCGGAAGCTCGAGCAGGCCGGTGACGCCGAGCTCGCTCATCGTGGCCATGCAGAGGTCCCACCGCACGGGCGAGGCGACCTGGGCGACGAGACGGCGCAGCACCTCCGCGCCGTTCGGTACGACCTGGCCGTCGGCGTTGGACACCAAGGTGGTCTGCGGGTCGTGGGTGGTCATCGACTCGGTCAGCCGGGTCAGATGGTCCACCGCGGGCCCCATGTGCACGGTGTGGAACGCACCGGCGACGCTGAGCGGGATCAGCCGGGCACGGGGCGGCGGGTTCTCCGCGAGCCCGGCCAGCTGCTCCGTCGTGCCGGCGGCGACGATCTGCCCGCTGCCGTTGTTGTTGGCCGCGGTCAGGCCCTGCGCCTCGATGGCGGCCAGCACCTCGTCCGGCTTGCCGCCCACCACTGCCGTCATCGACGTCGGGATGATCGCGGCGGCCGCAGCCATCGACCGACCACGCTCGCGGACGAACACCAGTGCGTCCTCGGCCGAGAGGACACCGACGCCGGCAGCGGCGGTGATCTCCCCCACGGAGTGGCCGGCGGCGAGACCGGCCGGTCCGAAGCCCCCGTCGCGGAACAGCTGCTCCGCGGCCAGCAGACCGGCGACGACGAGCAGCGGCTGCGCCACGGCGGTGTCGCGGATGGTGTCGGCGTCGGCCTCGGTGCCGTAACGGCGGAGGTCCAGCTCGACCACGCCGGACAGGCCGTCCAGCCGCTCGGCGAACGTCTGCTCGGTCAGCCAGGGTGTGAGGAACCCTGGGGTCTGTGCGCCCTGACCCGGCGCGACGATGGCCAGCACGCCCTTGACTATTCCGTGACCTTACGGTGTACGTCGCGCTGGGACACGACGAATCTCCGGCGGAGAGTTTGTAGGAATCTGACAAATTCGAGCCGAGGTGACCTGGCGTGTGACCGGTGTCGGTGACCTGGGTCTCGCAGGGACCCTCATGCGGTTGACCTGCCAGCCTGACGGATTCCCTCACGCGGCCGCGCTCTCCCGAACCGGCCAGACCGGTCAGCTCAGTCGGCGGCGCTGCCGTCGGGACGCTCACGTCGACCCAGCAACCGACCCAGGGTCAGGGCCAGCCGGAGGGCGTACGCGTCGCGCGGGTCCGACGGGCTGTAGCCGGTGATCTCGTGCACCCGGCGCAGCCGATAGCGGACGGTGTTGGCGTGCACGAACAGCGTCCGGGCCGCAGCCTCCACCGAGAGTCCCTGGTCCAGGAAGACCACCAAGGTCTCCAGCAAGCCACCGCCGGCCTGTCGCAGCGGGTCGTAGAGCTCCCGGGCGAGTGCCCGCCGGGCGTGACCGTCGCCGTTGAGAGCCCGTTCCGGCAGCAGGTCGTGTGAGCTGACCGGCCGGGGCGCCTCCGGCCAGCCGGCCACCGCTCGGTATCCCGACAACGCCTCCCGGGTGCTGGCGGCGGTGTCGATCAGGTGATCGACGTGGGAGCCGACCACGACCGGCCCGGCGGCGAAGGAGTTCACGAACCGCCCCACGACCTCCAGCGTCCAGTCCGGGTCCTTCAACGGCGACCCGCCGAGCACGACGATCATCCGGTCGCCCTGCACCGCCCCGAGCATGTCCAGGCCGGAGATGGCCGCCTGGTGCCGGATGGCCTCGAGCTCGGCGGCTGCGTCGGCGACGTGAGTGTCCTCGCCTGGTCCGCCACCGACCACGACGACCACACCTTGGGCGGACGTCCAGCCCAGGGTGGAGGCCCGGGACAGCACGGAGTCGTCGGTCTCGCCCCGCAGCATCGCATCGACCACCGACGCCTCCAACCGCGCGTCCCAGGTGCCGCGCAGCTCGGCGGCCCGCGCGTAGATCTCGGCCGCGGCGAAGGCCACCTCGCGGCTGTAGGCGACGATCGCCGGATGCAGCACCGGCCGGTCGGCTCGCGGCATCACCTCGTCGATCTGCGTCTCGACCACGTCGATCGTGGTGCGTACCAGCTCGACGGTCTGATGCAGGCTGATCCGTCGCGCCAGCTCACGCGGGGCCGAGCCGAACACCTCCGAGGTGGTGGGCCAGGACGGATCGGGATCGGCGAACCAGGTGACGAAGCCGTCGATGCCGGCACCGGCGACCAGGGTGATCCAGGACCGGTGCTCGGCGTCCAGCTCGCGGAACCAGACGTGGCGCGCCTCCATCTCGGCGATGGTCGCCGTGGTCATCGCCGACGTCTGGGCGGCGAGCCGCTTGGCGATGGCGGCTCGCGCCTTCGCCGACGCAGGACGGGACCTGTTGAGCCCCTTCGCCGCAGCCATAGGGTGAGCGTAGTGCTCGCTCCACGACCCCGATCGGCGTCGTGCCAGGAGCGGTGCTGCCCGGCCAGCGGAAGGGAGGGGACGTGAGCGTCCTGGAGGCCAAACCCACCGAGTACGTGTGCAGGTCGGCGCTGCCGACCGGTCCCGAGGAGCTCGTCCTGACTGCGCGCAAGGTGTGGCTCGGCAGGACGACGCTGGTCGCCCGCGCACTGCCGGACCGCGACATCCGGATGATCGGCGCCTGGTGCTTCCTCGACCACTACGGTCCCGAGGACGTCAGCGACGCTCCCGGCATGCAGGTCTACGCGCACCCGCACACCGGGCTGCAGACCGTCAGCTGGCTGGTCGAGGGCGAGATCGAGCACCGCGACAGCCTCGGCACCCAGGCAATGGTTTCGCCCGGCGCCCTCAACATCATGACCGCCGGTCGCGGGATCGTGCACTCCGAGATCTCCCAGCCGGACAAGCCGCCGACGCTGCACGGCGTGCAGCTGTGGGTGGCGCTGCCGGACGCCGTCCGGGACACCGCCCCCCGGTTCGACCGCTACACCGACCTGCCACGACTCGACCGGGACGGCGTCCGTGGTCAGGTGCTGGTCGGTGAGGTCGACGGCGTACGGTCGCCGACGATCAGCTTCACTCCGCTGGTCGGCGCCGATCTCAGCCTGGACCCGGGCGCCCAGGTCGAGCTGGCCGTGGCCGCCGACCACGAGCACGGCGTCTTCGTCGTCGCCGGGGGGCTGACCTGCGGCGACCAGGCGACGGCGACGACCGATCAGCTGGTCTACCTCGGCACCGGACGGGATCGGCTCAGGCTGATCGGCGGCGAGCAGGGTTGCCGAGCGCTGCTGCTGGGCGGCGAGCCGTTCGCCGAGGAGATCGTGATGTGGTGGAACTTCATCGGTCGCTCCCACGACGAGGTGGCCGGCTTCCGGCGGCAGTGGGAAGTTCGCGACCAACGGTTCCCGCCCGTGGTAGATCGCCGTGAGCGGGTGATGGAGGCGCCCACGATGCCGACCGTGCCGCTCAAGGCGCGCCCACGGCGCCCGCGGGACCGACCGACACCGGCCGCCGCCGATCACGTCGAGGGCAGCCGGTGAACCCCGTCGACGCCCTCCGCGAGATCGGCTTCCTGTTGGAGCGGACGCGCTCCGAGACGCACCGGGTGAAGGCCTACCGTCGAGCGGCCGACATCGTCGCGGAGATGGACGCCGACGAGCGCGCCCGGCACGTCGAGGCCGACGACTGGAAGAAGGTCGCCGGCATCGGCCCCAAGACCGCCCTGGTGATCGGCCAGGCCAGCGCGGGACGGGTCCCGGACTACCTGCAGCAGCTGCGCGAGGAGAAGGAGCCGCTGGCGGCCGGTGGTGATCGCTTCCGGTCGTTGATCAAGGGCGACCTGCACGTGCACTCGACCTGGTCCGACGGCGGCAGCCCGCTGGAGGAGATGATGATCACGGCGCAGTCACTGGGTCACGAGTACTGCGCGATCACCGATCACTCGCCCCGGCTGACGGTGGCGCGCGGACTGACCGCCGAGCGACTCCGCGAGCAGCAGAGGACCACCAAGGAGCTGGACGCGGCGATGGCTCCGTTCCGTGCCCTGCAAGGGATCGAGGTGGACATCCTCGAGGACGGCGCCCTTGATCAAGACGACGACCTGCTGGCTGAGCTGGACGTCGTGGTGGCCAGCGTGCACTCCAAGCTGCGCTCGGACTCGGAGACGATGACGCACCGGATGGTCGCCGCGATCGCCAATCGCCGCACCAACGTCCTCGGTCACTGCACCGGTCGGTTGATCACCGGCGAGCGGGGCATCCGGCCGGAGTCCGTGTTCGACGCCGAGGTGGTGTTCGAGGCCTGCCGCACCTTCGACGTCGCGGTGGAGATCAACTCCCGGCCGGAACGACGGGACCCACCCACCCGGTTGCTGGAGCTGGCGATCGAGATGGGCTGCCTGTTCTCGATCGACACCGATGCGCACGCTCCCGGTCAGCTGGAGTTCCTCGCGTACGGCTGCGAGCGGGCCGAGGCGCTCGATCTCGATCCGCAGCGCGTGATCAACACCTGGCCGGTGGACCGCCTGCTGTCCTGGTGCCGGAAGGGCTGAGCGGGCGACTACCCTCCCACCTGTGGATGACGCGGAGGTGGCGACCAGCCTGGTCACAGAAGCCGGGACCCTGGCGGCCAGGATGCTGGCCGAAGGTCTCGACACGCACTACAAGACCTCGGTGTCGGATGTGGTGTCGGCCGCCGACCACGCCGCCGAGGAGCTGGTGGTGCAGCGGCTGAGCGAGCTCCGACCCGCCGATGGTCTCGTCGGCGAGGAGGGGGCGGCTCGTCCGGGGGATCGGACCTGGTACATCGACCCCGTCGACGGCACCTACAACTTCCTCTCCGGCCTGCCGTACTGGTGCTCGGCGATCGGCCTCGTCGATGCCGACGGTCCGGTGCTCGGCGCGGTCTACTACCCGGCGCGCGATGAGCTCTGGGTCGGCGGCCGGAATCACCCGACCACACTGAACGGCAAGACCGTGGCGCCGCTGACCGACGAGTCGCTGGACCGGGTTTCGGTGGCCACCTACTTCCATCCTCGCCACCTGCGAGACGAGCCGAGGGTCGCCACCTGGCGCTCGGCCGTCGGTGCTGCGGCGACGGTTCGGATGCTCGGATCGGCCTCGGTGGACCTGGCCGGGGTGGCCAGCGGCCGGGTCGGAGTGTTCCTGCAGGCCAACCTGAGTCCGTGGGACTGGTTCCCGGGCGCTGCTCTGGTGCTGGGTGCGGGTGGGACGGCGGAGGTGTTGGAGCTGGACGGCAACCACTGGCAGATCGCCGGCAGCGCCCAGGCCGTACGCGAGACCGCGGACGCACTGCGGCGCGCCGGATGACCGCTCCCGAGACGGCGAAGGCGTACCAGACCGTGACCAGCTGCCCGGGAGACTGGGGTTCCGTACGACAACACCCCGTGGCAGGCTTTCGTCCCACAAGGAACGGGGGCGTCGGCGTGGGATGCGGCGGCTCCATCGGCACCAAGCTGGAGGCTGGACAGTGAGCGCGACGGCAGGACCCTCCGAATCGCGGAGGTCGGCGACGGGGAAGCTCGGACTGACGACCGGTCAGGTGGTCCAGGAGCTGGGCTGGGACGAGGACGTCGACGACGAGCTGCGGATCGGGATCGAGGACGCCATCGACGGCGAGCTGGTCGAGGAGGCGATGGACGCGGTGGACGCCGTCCTGCTGTGGTGGCGCGACGACGACGGCGACCTGGTGGACGGCCTGGTCGACGCTGTCGTCGACCTGAGCGCGACCGGTGTGCTGTGGCTGCTGACACCCAAGGTCGGCCGCAGCGGCTACGTGGACAACGCCGACATCTCCGAGGCCGCGGTGACCGCCGGGCTGTCGCTGACCAACTCCGCCAACGTGTCCCCGGACTGGGCCGCTCACAAGCTCGTCCGGCCGCGCGGTTCGCGTCGGTGAGCGGACCGGTGGGCGTCGAGATCGGCGCGCCGGCTCCGGACTTCAGCAGCCGCAACCAGCACGGGCAGACGGTCTCGCGGGCCGACCTCCTCGGCTCACCGTCAGTCCTGATCTTCTACCCGTGGGCGTTCAGCTCCATCTGCACCGGCGAGCTGCGCGACGTCCGTGACCAGTGGGGGCGTTTCGACGAGCTCGGCGTCCGGGTCGTGGCGATCTCCTGCGACGCGATGTTCACCCTCCGCGCGTACGCCGACGCCGAGGGCCTCGCGTTCGACCTGCTGACCGACCACTGGCCGCACGGCGAGATCGCCCGGTCGTACGGGGTGTTCGATGAGGCGGCGGGTTGCGCGTTGCGCGGCTCGTTCCTGGTCGACGCCGACGGTGTTGTCCGCTGGTCCACGGTGAACGGCATCGGTGAGGCCCGCGACCTCGAGGAGCACCTGGCGGCGCTGGGCACTCAGAGATAGCGCACCGGAACGGAGTTGGCCCGCTCGGCCACGCCCACTAGATTGATCCGCTGTCCTGACCGCCGTGGTGCAGGGCGCGGGAGCATAGCTCAGCTGGTTAGAGCACCTGCCTTACAAGCAGGGGGTCGGGGGTTCGAGTCCCTCTGCTCCCACCCTAGTCAGGCGGCACTTCGATCGCCGTCGTCGCGTCTGTGGCGCTCCGTGCAGCAGCAAAGTGCAGCATCTGGCCCCCGATATCGCTCGCGACGCCCGTGACGCTTCTGGGTGACGACCATCTGATCCGTACGAACGGTGGGAACTGAGATCCGAGACGCCAAAGGCAGACGTCGACGTCGAGTCGCCGAGCCTGGCACGACTGCTCGACCTCACGAGTCGGCGACGGTCTCGTTGGAGCCGCGGCCGGCAAGCAAGTCGGTAGCCCGCCTGGATACGAGGACAGGTAGGTACTTGGTGACGCGTGCCTCGATCTCTAGTTCGGCGCGAGCGTTGGCCACGGCCTGCTCGACGACTTGTCGGTCGTGCCTATCGGTGAATCTCTCCATGAGCGAGTCAACGACCCGCGCGATGTGCTCATCGATATGAGCGTCGTCTTCGGCCATGACGGCGTACCTCCATGCATACGATTCGCAGACCCGCCGTCTGCGATCCCTTGGCTCGATGATGTCGCTGACCCCGAGGACAAAGTGGAGGTACCTTACACACGTTTAGCAACCACGCCGCCAGGTCGTAGAGTCAGCGTGTGGTCGTGTTTCAGGCTGACGAGGTGGATGCAGCTCGGCTGCACAAGCTGCTGGCGAGTGAGGGGCTCCAGGCTGATATCGAGCGCTTTGGACCTAAGTCGGTGTACGTGACTGTCAACTCAGCTCGGCCGGACTTACCGGAGCTGGCGAGGTCAGCGGGCCGCTCAGTGCGCCGGATCTACACGCT
>DASQLI010000216.1:0-45400 GCA_035630075.1 Microlunatus sp. | reverse complement strand
CCTCAGTGGTCTCTCCGCTGGCCCACAGGAAGCCGTTCAGCCGACTCGCGAGTCGTTTCGAATGGGCTCGATCACGTGCGCGTAGCGGTCGATCATTGATGTGCTGGACCAACCAAGGATGCTCATGATCGCGCTCGTGCGGGCCAGGTCCGCAGGGACTCCAGCGGGCCGGCCATCTTGGCTGACGCCAGCAGGTTCTTCGGTTCAGCGCGGACAGCAGGAAACTGAGACCAAAGCCCTTGCTCGTCGTCATCGAGCGATGGCCGTCATCCATCCCGGCAGCGCCGGCTCCTCAACACCGTGCGGCCGGCTGCGCCACTGTTTGACGGCCATGACCAGCATCAACGCTCCCAGCAGCAGCTTGCTGACCCCGGCCTCTGGCTGGAATGCATCCGCCACGTCCAGCCGGATCCTCCGCTGGGAACCAGTCAATCCCTCGATCGGTCCCGGGGCGATCACACCGTAGGGTGATCGCGCAGCCGAAAGGGCGAGACCATCGCGCAGCAGCCGATCAGGAGGAACTCGCTTGTCCCGTTCGAAGCGTGCACGTCGCTCTCTCGGGGTGGGCAAGCCGACCGGCAAGGACGTGGTCTCGGGTTTCGTCACCGGGTTGTTCAGCATCCCCGAGGGGATGGCGTACGCCAGCATCGGTGGCTTCAACCCTGTCCTGGGTCTGTACTCAGGCATGGCACCGACCGTGGTGGGCGCGTTCTTCGCCCGGACGGTGCTGATGACCACCACCTTGACCAGTGCCATCGTGTTGTCCAGCCAGAGCGTCCTCGCCCAGGCCGGTCTTGACCCCACCGAGCCGGGCAACATCGCCATGCTGACTCTGATGGTCGGCGTGGTGATGGCGGTCTTCGGGCTGCTCAGGCTGGGCTCGGTGATGAGCTTCGTGTCGACGGCGGTGATGACCGGCTTCACCACCGGCATCGCGCTGCAGATCATCGCCGGCGTTCTGAAGGACGCCACGGCGTACGCCAGCCAGCAGCACAACACGCTGCTCAAGATCGGCGACTGGGCCGTTCACGTTCAGCAGTGGGATCCGGCGTCCACGTTGGTCGCGGCCGGCACGATCGCAGTCTGGGCGCTGGCCCGGCTGGTCCGGCCGCTGAAGGCGATGGCAACGCTGATCGCCCTCGCCGTCGTGACCGTCGCTGTCGTGGCCGCTGGCATCGACGTCGAGTCGGTCGGCGACATCGCCAGCATCCCCAACGCCCTTCCCCATCTCGTGCTTCCGGACCTCACCGCGGCACCGCATCTGATCACCGGCTCGATCGCGGTCGCCCTGGTCGGTCTGGCGCAGGCGGCCGGGATCGGTGCAGCCGTACCGAACCCGGACGGCTCCCGGACCAATGTCTCCGGTGACTTCCTGGCTCAGGGCCTGGCCAATCTGGCCGGTGGAGTCACCCAGGCGCTTCCGACCGGGGGCTCGCTGTCTCGGACCGGGGTGGCGACCAACGCGGGCGCCCGGACCCGGTGGAGCAACGTCTTCGCGGGCGCCTGGTTGGCTCTGATCGTGCTGCTCGTGGGCAGGCAGGCTGAGCTCATTCCGATGCCGGTGATCGGCGGCCTGGTGTTGGTGATCGGGATCGAGCTGATCACGGGCCGGCGCAGGGACATCGCCCTCGTGTTTCGTACCGCCCCGCTGTCCGCGGTCGCCCTGGTCGTCACGTTCTTGGCCACCACAGCGCTCCCGCTGCAGGACGCGATCTTCATCGGCGCCGGGCTGTCGCTGGTGCTGTTCTGTGTCCAGGTGCAGCGGCAGGCCCGGCTGGTCCGGTTGACGAGACGGCCCGACGGGCGGTGGACGACCGGCAAGCCCCCGGCCGACCTGCCGAGCGGGGAGGTGACGGTCCTCGGCTATGTCGGTGCCGGCATCTTCGCAGAGCTGGAGCGCATCGACGAGCACTGGCCGAGCGTCACGACGACCCAGAATGCGGTGGTGGTGCTGGAGGTGCGGACCATCCCGGACGTACCGTCGTCGACCATGGTCGAGGCGTTCTCGCGGTGGGCCGGCCATCTGCGCGATCGAGACTCCAGGCTGATCCTCGCCGGTGTCGATCCCCGGCTCGCCGAGACACTCGACCGTTCCGGGATCGCGGCTGCACTCGGCCCCGGGAACGTCGTCCCGGCCACCGACGTTCTGCTCGAGGCCGTCGAGACGGCCTACGCGGAGGGGCAGGCCTGGCTCGCCGATCGCGCCGAAGAGGCCCGAGCCGACAACGACGACTCCACCAGGGAGCGATGAGACAGGGCGTAGACGTCGACGTCGACCTCTACGCCGCACAACCCTCAACCAACAACAGGAATCACTGAGCTATCCCGATCCGCACGGCCGGAACCGGGGTGGGGATACAGAAACCCGTTCAGGGTTGGAGTACTACCTTCTCGCAGTTGTCCTTTTTCTTCTTGAAGATGTTGTAGCCGTGTGGTGCCTCGGTCAGCGGCAGTCGGTGGGTGATCACGCGGGTGGGGTTGAGATCTCCGTTTTCAATGCGTTCCAGGAGGGGCCGCAGGTAGCGGTGCACGTGGCATTGTCCGGTCCGTAGGGTGATGGATCGGTTCATCCAGGCGCCGGCGGGGAACTTGTCGACCAAGCCGCCGTAGACGCCGATGACGGAGACGATGCCGCCGCTGCGGCAGGACAGGATGGCTTGGCGCAGCGCGTGTGGGCGGTCGGTCTCGGACCGGACAGCCTGCTTCACTCGGTCGTACAGGTGGAGGTGGGCAGCGCCGTGGCTCGCTTCGAGGCCGACGGCGTCGATGCACTTGTCGGGTCCGCGGCCGCCGGTCAGCTCCAGCAGCACTGAGCGGACGTCGACGTCGTCGAAGTTCACCGTGGTGTAACCCTGGGCGGCGGCGAGGTCGAGGCGGTAGCCCTGGTTGTCGATCGCGATGACCTGCTCGGCGCCCAGGAGCTGGGCGCTGTCCATCGCGAACTGCCCGACCGGTCCGGCCCCCCAGACGGCAACGATGTCGCCGGCCTGGATGTCACACATCTCCGCGCCCATGTAGCCGGTGGGCAGAATGTCGGAGAGAAACAGCACCTGCTCGTCGGGCAGGTCGGACTCGATCACCAGCGGGCCGACGTCGGCGAACGGCACCCGGAGGTATTCGGCCTGCCCGCCGGCGAACCCGCCGGTGAGGTGGGAGTAGCCGAAGATCCCTGCTACGGGGTGACCGAACATCTTCTCGGCGATGCCGGCGTTGGGGTTGGAGTTCTCGCAGCAGGAGTACAGGCCGGCCTGGCAGGCGGCGCAGGCGCCGCAGGAGATCGGGAACGGCACCACCACCCGGTCACCGACCCGCAGCTTGGCGGGATCGACGCCGGGACCGACCTCGACGACCTCGCCCATGGGTTCGTGGCCCATCACGTCGCCCTTCTGCATGGTGGGCACGTAGCCGTCGAGCAGGTGCAGGTCGGAGCCGCAGATCGCGGTCGAGGTGACCTTGATGATCGCGTCGCGGCCGTTGAGGATGGTCGGGTCGGGGACGTCTTGGACCTCGACCGAATTCGGCCCGGTCCAGCAGACCGCCTTCATGACCGCACCTCCGCCAGCTCTTGGTCGGTCAGAGGCCGGGCGGGATGTTGAGGGAACTCGTGTCGTGCCTGCTTGCCGCCCGGGGCGCCGTCGGAGCGAACGACCTCACCGGTTTCGATGACTTGTTTGAACCGGCGCAGGTCGTCGTCGAGTTGTTGGGAGGGTTCCTCGCCGAAGTACTTGGCCATCGCTCGGCCGAGAGGTCCGGCCGGGACGTCGTAGGAGAGGGTGACGTGGACTTCGGTGCCCCGGTTCCCGGGGGCGGGCAAGAACCGCACCTCACCGGAGTTGCGGATGTCGGCGTCGCCGACCGAGCGCCAGCCGATCCGTTCACCAGCCTCTTCGACGGTGGTCTCCGCGTCCCACTCCACGCTTTGTCCGAACGGTGCGCTGGCCCGCCAGTGGCTGCGGCCGGGGCCGGTCTCGCGGACCTCGTCCAGATGGGTCATGAAGGTGGGCAGCCGGGCCAGGTCACGCCAGACGGCGTACACCTCTCCTGCCGGCGGCAGCACCGTGGTCGTACTCGTCAGCTTCATCGGACGTCCTTTCCTCGATGGGCTTGGTTGGCGCCGACCAGCGTCGGCGCCCGAATCATGGGTTCTCAATTCTGGGCTTGTTAGTGGGCGAGCCGGCTGCGGCGTTCCTCCTCCCGCTTGGAGTAGGCGGCAGCCCGGATCGCGTCGTCGGACTCCAGCCCGCTGCCAAGCCCGCCGCCGACGGTGGCCGCGGACGCGACGAACCAGGCCAGCACGACCAGGTCCCCGTACCCCATGCCGGTTTGCAGGTAGCCGCCCACCACGGCCGGGTCGAGGACGAACAGCGCCCAGAGCAGGTTCACCACAAACAGGGCGAGATAACAGATCAGCACCCCGACGGTCAGCGTGATCAACGTCGACGTGTTGTACAGACGAGACCTCTCCCGCGCCTGCGCGGAGTTGTCCTCGGGACGGTCCCACAGCTCGCCGTCGATCACCAGCCACGCCACCACCAGCGCGATCGAGACGGCCGTCGCGATCGTGAGCCGCCACCACGACAATGAGCCGGCCAACAGCCACACCGTGGAGTTGACCGTGGCCACGGCCCCGGTCGCGAGAGCCGCGACCAGCGCCGACTTCAACCCCGGCACCAGCAGCCATGGACGGTTCGCCAACACCATGCCCAGAAGCAGCCGCCAGCGACCGGTGACCGGGGGCAGCGGCACCCGCTGGTCCTGCGCGGGGGAGTCGGCCATGCCCCGCACGAGGGTGTGCACGGCGTGCCGGGTCCGGGCGTGCATCCGCAGCCCGCCCAACGCCGGCAGCGACAGCACCGCGACCCGCCGCTGCGGATCGGTCTCCACCAGCAGATAGCGGCCGTCGTCGTCGCGGAGCGGAAGCTCGGTCAAACCGACCACAAGATCCCAGCCGTGCTGGCCAGCCTGATCCTCCAGCCGCGCCACCGCGGTGTCGACGTCCTCCGACCCGGTAGTGAACGGCTCACTCACCACCTCGATGTCCCAGGCACCGCGACCCTCACCGCCGGGCGATCCGCCGTCGCTGATCCGACGCGCGATCTCGGTGGGCGACGCCGGATCGGCCACCAGGCCGACCTGAACCAGCTTCATGACCGCGACCTACCCATCACGCGTGCCGAACAAACAGCCGGCGCCGCCAAGGTCAAGGAGCTTGCCGGCGCGGGACGACCCGCCGGCGCAAGGCGATGGCACCGGCAGTCGCGTTCTCCGACACGCACGAAGGCTGCTGCTAGCAAGGCCGGGCCAACGTGATGCACGGTCTGCGCTGGATTGTGGAAGACATCGCACCCCCGAGCTGCGCCGCCGCGCCGCCGTGGATCCAGCGATCGCGGCCGAACCGCCCGTCCTGGACCTGGACGCCGTCCTCAACGAGCTGCCACTCGGCAGCAACCCGGTGATCCGCGACACCGCCCCGTTCTACTGAGAGCGGCCGGCCCACCCCTCACCCGGAGAGTACTGGCGGGCCATCTCCTCGAACGGCGGCGACCAGCAGATCACCGCCGCCGCCCTCGACATCTCCGCCTTGCGGCCACCAGTCATGAGCCGCAGCTGTCTCAGACGTTGCGCTCAACCACCCTCCTGCGGGCCGAGGCGTGCGGCGCCCCAGGGTATGTCGGCGCGCTTTGCTCGGTTCGATCGGGCGACGCCGTGCTTGTTCAGCGGCTTGAAGGCAGCGACCCGAGCCGCTTGGTGAGTCGATCCAGCGCGGTCGCGGCATCTTGCATGAAGTCGATCACCAGCTGCCGGGCCGGGACGGCCCTGGCCAGCTCATGCGCTTGGCCCGCCCATATGTTCATCTGCTCGGCGTCGCCACGGTTGCGGGCGTGTGCGCGCAGCGGGGTGGTGAGGTGGTGCAGTTCGGGGTAGGCGATGGGCGCGGCAGCGGTGTGGTCAGCTTGGAAGGTGTTGACCAGTCCGCGGGCGAGGCGGCCGGAGAAGGCGCGCGTCAGCCCCGTGTGTCGCGACTGGGCCACTACATCGCGATGGGGCGCGGTGGTACCTGCCTCCGGGCAGCGGAGGAAGGCGGTGCCGAGCGCCGCCGCCGAGGCGCCCGCAACGAGGGCACCCGCCAAGGCGGGGCCGGTGGCGATGCCGCCGGCGGCGATCAGGGGAAGGTCGACCTGGGCGCTGACGAGGCTGAGCAGGGCAAGCAGTCCGTAGTTCTCGTGGCTGTCGGAGTCGGCGAACGTGCCGCGGTGTCCGCCTGCCTCGATCCCTTGGACGACGACTGCGTCGGCGCCGGCCTCGGCTGCCAGGACGGCCTCCTGCGGATCGGTGATTGTTACCCACACCGACGTCCCGGCCTGTCGTAGTCGCTGGACCACCGCCGGGCTGGGGCAGCCGAAGGTGAACGAGACCACCGGCACGCTCTCTCGGGTCAGCAGCTGCACCTTCTGCTCGTAGTGGTCATCGTCGAACCGCGGATCGCCTAGCTTGACGCCGAGAGCCGTCGCCTGGTCTTTGAGGCGGTCGGCGTAACGGTGCACCGTTACGGGGTCGGCCGGGCCGATGGACGGGGCGAACACATTGACGCCGAACGGCTGCCGGGTGAGCTGTCGGGTGGCGGTGATCTCCGTGAGCACCGCTGCTGGCGTCTTGTAGCCGGCGGCCAGAAACCCGAGCCCGCCGGCGTTGGACACGGCAGCAGCAAGCGCCGGCGTCGACGGCCCACCCGCCATCGGGGCCTGCACAACCGGTATGTCGAAGTCGACCATCTGGGCACGATGTCACAGACCCCTGCCGGTGCTCGAGGAGGAGATGTGGGGAACGTCGCTAGCGGCAGGGTTCGGTGCTGATCGTGCTGCCTTGGGCGATGTAGCCGTTGGTGAGCATGTCGACGCGCAGACCACCGCGGTGGATAAGGGGTCCAAGCGACCCGGACCCTGGAACCGGTGACGTCGAGCCGTATGCCTGTTTCGGCGACCCAACGTCGATCTCTGCCGTTGTCGTCTCCGTTCTCGCCTCAGTTCTGCACCGTCCGCCACCATTCCCTTGAGACGCAATCCGGCGCGCTGCACGCTCAACACACCAAGATGAACTCCGGCGAACACGGTCCGGCTCTCAACTGCTCACCCGGGGTGGGTGAAGCCTGCCGCCCGTCATGGCTGGCAGGTTTGCGGTCACACCGGCGCTGGTGCGCTCCACTCACGAAAGCCTGAGGCGGCCGATGAACGCCATAGATTTCTGGGACATCGTCTGGCTCCTGGTCTGGAGCTGTTTCCTCATCGTCTATCTGCTGTTGCTGGTGGACATCCTCCGCGATCTGTTCGGTGACGCGGTGAGTGGCTGGTCCAAGGCGGGCTGGGTGACTTTTCTGATCTTCTTTCCGTTCCTGGGGGCGATCGTGTACCTGATTGCCCGGGGTCAAGGGATGGGTGAGCGGCTGGCCGGTGTGATGCGGCGGTGACAGACACTGCATCGTCGAGCCCAGGGATTGCGGACGGCCGGTCCGATACATCGGTTGGTTGGAGGAAGGCGTTCCATGGCCGCAGACGATGCTGATCTCGATCAGCACATCGCGAGGGTCGTCGACTCGCTCGTGGAGCGATTCACCGACAGGCACGACCGGCAGGTCGTCGAGCAGGTCGTCGCCAACGCTCGAGCCGAACTCGAGGCCGAGGCGCGCGTCACCAAGTACCTACCTGTCCTGGTATCCAGGCGGGCTACCGACTTGCTTGCCGGCCGAATTTCGAGCGAGAAGGTCGCGGCGCGAAGTGAGGCGGAGCAGTAGGGCCCGTGCCAGCGAATAACCGCCACCGATCCACGGCTCAAAGCAGGTCACCCGCCACCCCGCAGCACTCTGTCGAGGGGACTCACTCGTCCCAAGCTGCATCAGCGAGCGACGGGCAAATTCCTCCTGTGGACGGAAAGTCAGACACCCGGTGTCACTGCTCCGGCAACGCGTCGGGGTCCTGTTGCTCCTTGGCTTGGCGCGCCTGCTCACGAATACGGTTGCCAACCACCTTGGTGAAGGCGACGCTGATCACGAGGCCGGCAATCACGACGCCCGCCGCGATGGGCACCATCGTGTTCAACCCTTCTGGGCTCTTCAGGACGAGCCCGCTCAGATACAGCACAAGACCCAAGGTCAAGAGCAGGAACCCGATCCGTTTCTCCGCCAAGAGCTGGGCGTGGGTGGCCAGTGCGTCATGTTCGCCCACAGCGGTGCCCTCTTCGCCGATATCCTCCCGCAACTCAACGATCGACTCCGCGTTGTGAGCATGGGACAGGACCCCCGCGCCCACCAAGTCCAGCGCCACGCCGCTCACCATCAGCAGCTCGGTAAGCAGCGACACAGCACACCTCTTCCCATCCGGCCGGTGCGAACTCCATCCGTAGTTTGTCAGTCTGGACAGAGCCCTGCTGCATCTTGGAGCTGTTCGAGGCAGCCGGGCGGGACGCGGTCCTATGACCACCGATCAGTGGCGCACGCTCGCGTGATGCTGGGCCAGCAGGTCTCCGGCGAAGTCGCGGCGCAGGTCGCGCCACACGGAGTGGATGTGATTGGCCCGGTCCTGGGTGTTGTCGTACTCGATGAGCAGGCTCGGTCCGCTGAGCGCGTAGTAGTGGCCGGCGCCTCGCTCGAGTGGTCCGGCCCACCCGAACGACACCTGTTCGAGTCCGGCGTCGGTGAGGTCGGTCCAGGCCTGGTTGGCGACGGCGGGGGCCGCCCGATCGACGTACTGCCGGAGCAGCGCGATGAACAGCTCGCGCTGCACCGAGTCCAGCCGCGCGTACGGGACGCCGCGCGGCTGCTCCGGCAGAACAGCCACGGGATCCCAACGGGAGGCGATGTCCGCCGGCGCCACGTCCGCGATCCGCGCTCTCCGCCGCTGGTCCTCCTGCAGAGTGAGCATCAGCTCGCGGGCCAGGTCCTCCTCACGCGGCAGGGCGCGTAGACCGGCGTGCGGGCCCTCCAGCACCGTGGCCGGCTCGGCGCCGAAGAAGTGCGGTACCCCGCTGACCTGGTCGCCCACCACCGTGGCCTGCGCCAGCAGGTGATGGCCGTTGATCCGCCAGGCCCACGGATCGATGCTGGTCGGGTCGCCCAACACCACCAGCCAGTACGGCAGGTCTCGGTACGGATCGCCGCCGGCTCGTCCGGCCTGCTGGAGCGACAGCTCTCGCCGGACGGCTTCGACCCGGATCACCAGCTGCGTGTCGGACCAGCCGCGCACGCTGTGGACCAGTTGCAGCATGTCCGTTGCCGGCTCCAGCTGCTCGTCGCTCAGGTCGCCGAGCCGTAGTCCGGGTCGCTCACCGGGGAGATAGGTCCATCGCTTGTGCAGGTCGATGTCGAACGGGAAGACCATGCGACGACGTTGCTCGGTGCTCAGACGATCGACCAGACGGCGGGCCGCCGCACGCATCGCCGCGGCGAGGTCCGGCATGGTGAGCTCGGCCATGTCGCCAACCTAGCGGTGGCCTTCGCGAACAAGCGTGCCAGCAAGCAGAGACCAGCCCGAGGACCGGGTCGGTCCGCAGAGCGCTCGGTTGCCGACAAGATGCAGCGCGCTCCCGCGCGCAAGAGGGCCTTCGATCGGCACATCAGTCGGGCTCGACGTCGAACGTGACCCGCTTCGTCCGCCAGCGCGCCGGGCGGCCGAGCAGATCGATGGTCCAGTTCCACTCGTCGACGTACGTGGTGCCGTCGGACGTGGTCAGATCGAGCTCGCAGCGCGCTCTCACGTTCGTGGCCGGGTTCTGCTTGATGTAGTCGTAGTCCTCCTGCGCGATGGCGGCCTTGTTGCGGACCAGGTAGTTGAACAGCGCCTCGGGCGACGTCACCACGGGCATGGTGTAGACCCTTCCGTGGTACTCGTCCTCGGGGTCCACACCCTTCTGGTTCGAGGTGTTGATGAACCAGCTGGTCATGTTGCGCACCGCGGTGGGGTCGAAACCGGCCTCGGTCCACTCGCCGCGGGTCTGGTAGGCCCAGACGTCCTTCTTGTTCTCGAGCTGCTCGGTGCCCTTGCCGAAGCTCTTCTCCAGCGCCGACTCCCACTGGGCCTCGGACGTGTTCTTGTTGGCGTCCTCCTCATCGCCGGCGTGCTCCAGCACCCAGTCGTGCAGCATCGTGGTGTACAGCGAGCGGTCGTTGTGGTTCTTGGGACCAGCCACCGCCGGCTTGTCGCGGCGTAGCTCCTCGCCGATGGCGTCCACCTTGGCCTTGCTGTTGGTCTCGGCGAGGTTCTTCTGGACCGCGTCGAAGGCTTTGCGCTGCTGGCCGCGGCCCGCAGCGGCGGCGGTGCTGAACTCCTCGTGCTTGGCCTCGGCCTGCTTGCCGGTGCGCTCGGAGGCGTCGCGGCCCGCTTTGTCGATCTTCTCGGCGCTGTCGTCCAGGAAGTACGAGTAGACGACCGACGCGATCGTCTCGACCAGCAGGCCGATCACGAAGCCGATGACCGTGCCCACCGGACCTGCGAAGGAGCCGATGAGAGCGCCGGCGACCGCCGCCGACCCCTTCTTGATCAGGTTCTCGCCCAGCGCGGTGAGCAGGTTGCCGACCAGGTTGGAGGCCGCTTGATCGAAGAACGCGGCGTCCCAGGACAGACGCGGGTTCTGGCTGGTGGCGCCGAGAAAGGCGATCCAGTTGTTCGTCGTCCAACGCCGCACCGCTTCGATGGTCTCCAGCGAGTCGTTGTTCCACTCGTTGAGCGCTCGCTGCGCCTCGTTCTTGTCGGGTCGTTCGGCGTCGGGACCGACCAGCTTGCCCTTCACCACGTCGCTCTTCCAGCCGTCGGGTTTGAGGCCGGCCCACCGCCGCATGGCGTTCACCTCCCGCTCGACCACGGAGTCCCAGCCGATGGCGACCTTGATCGGCGGCCGCTTCGCTCCCTCCTGGTTCTGCTCCTCGACCCAGGCCAGCATGCGACCCACGCTGCGGCTGGCCAGGTCGACGTCCTCGGCCTCGTTCTTCCCCGGCGTGAGGCTACGGGCGTAGGTCAGGTCGCGGCTGACGCGGGGCGCGGCCTCGGCGATGCGGTCGGGGTTGGGCGGCTCACCGGCCATCGCCTCGTCGCTGGTGCTGCGGACCGCGCGTAGCGCCAGGACGAGGCCCTGGACGTGTTCCTTGGTGTCGTTGATCCGGGGTCTGGTCGGCGGCTTGGCCGTGCCCGCCCAGCGGGTCAGCGGTGCAACGTGTGGCCGCAGCGCCTTGACCTCGGCGGTGGCGTCGAAGCCGATACTGTCGCCGAACTCGACCAGCTGCGTGACCGGCAGCAGCGCGGCCGCGGCGTCGGCAGCGAACGGCTTGTAGTCGGTGACCCCGGCAAGCAGGTCGTTGGCGAGCGCGATGTGCATCGCGGTCTTGCCGAGGTGGAACCTGAAGCTCGACTTGTCGAGGCGGCGGGCCTCCTCACTCTCGTTCTGGCTGTCGATCAGCCGGTCCATGCGGCGCTCTGCCTCGGCGGCGTCCCAGCGAGCCTCTCGCAGTGCCAGGGTGATCCGCCGCGCCAGGTCCGCGGTGGTGTAGGGCTGAGCGGCGGTGGGTTTGCGCTGCACCGCCGCCGGGCCGGCGGGACTCACACCCGCGGACCGCGGTGGCGGCCGGCGACCGAGGAGCGACGCCGTCGCAGCATTGCCGACCGAGCGCTGCAGTCGAACGACGTCCGAGGCACTCAACCGGCTGATCTGCGCCGGCGTCGGCCACCGGCCCCGGCCGTCGACCTGAGCCGGACGGTCGTCGGCGCGCGGCGGCGTCGGTTTGCTGCGCGCTACGGCCTCCTCGGCCGTGACTCGCGATGCGCGTGCCATGCGAACCTCCCCGGCCCCTCGATCAAGCCCTGGCTCGTCCCCTCAGGTCGACCCGACCCAGTCCCATCGCGTCGTCCTGAAACCCGGTCAGCGCAGCGTCCACCAGTCGGGTGCCGTCCAGTACGAGTCCTCTCGCGTAGCGGCCGCCCCGCAGGCAGAACGTCCATCGGTCCAGCGGAACAGGCACTGCGTACCTCCAAGGACAGCCGGACACGAAGTTAACGGCTGCCATCACTGATCCGGTCCGACAGATGGGTGACGACGAGCGCACTTCGGGTTGCCCGATCGGGCAAGGGTCTCGAGACAGTCTCAAACGGCAGTCTCGGTCGCCACTGTTCATGAACGTCCACCTGGCCCCTGTAGGGTCTGGGTCCGTACTGGTGGAGGGGCTCAGACGTCGAGATCTGCCGATGGCGGCCCTCGAAAGCGAAGGGGACATCCCTCCGCGAGTTCAAGTCCCGCCGCCACAAGCACCCCGTCTTCGACCTGGCTGAGGACGGGGTTGCTCGTTTCAGGGGCAGTGTTACGGCCCGGTTTCGCAGGGGAGGAGCGAGGCGTTGATCGAACTCGACCTGATCCTGCTCGTGGGATCGGTCGTCGTGATGGTCGCGATCCTCTCGGCCCGGCTCGGCACCCGGGTCGGCCTGCCCGCTCTGCTGCTGTTCCTCGGGGTCGGCGTGCTGCTCGGCGAGACCCGGATCAACTTCGACAACCCCGATCTTGCTCACGCCCTCGGCTTCGCCGCGCTGGTGATCATCCTGGCCGAGGGCGGACTGACCACCAAGTGGTCCGACATCAGGCCAAGTGTCGGCATCGCCGGGGTGCTGGCCACGGGCGGGATCGGGATCAGCGTCGGTCTGATGGCTCTGTTCGGTCACTTCGTTCTGGGTCTGGACTGGTGGATCGCCATCCTGCTCGGCGCCGTCGTGTCACCGACCGACGCAGCCGCGGTGTTCTCGGTGCTGCGCAACGTGCCGCTACCGCACAAGCTGCGCGGAGTGGTCGAGGCGGAATCCGGTCTGAACGACGCGCCGACGGTGCTGCTGGTCTCGCTGGCCAGCTCGGCGGCCCTGTCCGGCCGCAGCGAGGACAGCCTGATCCTCCTCGGAGGTGTGATCCTGCTCGAGCTGGTTGCGGGAATCGGGCTGGGCGTCCTTCTCGGATGGCTCGGGGCCCAGATGCTGCGCCGGGTCGCGCTACCCGCCTCGGGCTTGTACCCGCTGGCCACGATGGTCTGGATCGTCTTCACCTTCGGCGTCACCTCCGAGCTGCACACGAGCGGGTTCGCGGCGGTCTACGCGTGCGCGTTGATGCTCGGCAACGCGCAGCTGCCGCACCGCGGCGCGACGCGCTCCTTCGTCGAGGGCGTCGGCTGGATCGCCCAGATCGGGCTGTTCGTGATGCTCGGTCTGCTGGCCGTGCCCGAGCGCCTCGGCGTACGGGAGGTGCTGGTCGCGCTCGTGGCCGGTCTCTTCCTCACCTTCGTAGCCCGTCCGGTGTCGGTGTTCTTGTCCGCCACTCCGTTCCGGATGCCGTTCAAGGAGCAGGCCTTCTTGTCCTGGGCCGGGCTGCGGGGCGCGGTACCGATCATCATGGCCACCGTGCCGCTGTCGATGGGGGTGCCGAATGCGGCGTACTTGTTCGACGTCGTGCTGATCTTCGTGATCATCTTCACCTGCGTGCAGGCACCGACGCTGCCGTTCGTGGCGCGCAGACTCGGGCTGGTCGATCTGGAGCGGGCCCGCGAGGTCGAGGTCGAAGTCGCCCCGCTGGACATGATCTCGGCCGATCTGCTGCAGGTGCGGGTACCGGAAGGCTCCCGCATCGCAGGCATCGAGATCGCTGAGCTCCGGCTGCCGAAGGACACGGTCGTCACCCTGATCATCCGCAACCAGTCGCCCTTCCGCCCTCGACCTCAGGAGCGGCTGAAGGTGGCCGACGAGCTGCTCATCGTCACCCCGAGCTCGCAGCGGGACCGGACCGAGCGGCGTTTGGCGCTGCTCAGCCGGCAGGGTCGGCTGGCGAGCTGGCGGAAGACCGCGAATGATTCGGACTGAAGCAAGTCATCTGTACGTGCTGCACATCGACCCTTCGACAGGCTCAGGGCTCGAGCCAGCGGCTCGCGAGCGGGCTCTCAGTTCCCGAGTGCGGCGCTGGCCGACTGCGACGACGGCAGGCAGGCCTTGGCCGACTTCACCACAACGACAGTCTTGGCCTTCTTGTTGAAGCCGCCGTACTTGTCGCCGACCAGGACGTCGACGGTGCCGTCGGTCCGCTTGTCGACCCGGACGGATGCGTCTTTGAAGAAGCCCTTGACCAGCACCACCTCGGGGTTCTTGGCGTTCGCGCCGACGATCACCGTCTCCTTGATGTTCTCGCCGGTGTTGGAGGTCCGCTGGACCTTGAAGCCCTTCTCGCGCAGGGCACGTCCAACGTCGCCGGCCAGACCGCGCCGATCGCCGCCGTTGTAGACGCTGACCGTCACCTGAGAGGACTTCAGCCGGTTGTCCGGCAGGCTCTGCACGACGCACGGCTCTGGCGGCAGCGGCGGCACCGGCTTCAGCACGTTCGTGTAGCCCCACCAGGCGCCGTAGCACAAGACCCCGAGCAGGAGCAGCAGCGTCAGGGGTGTCCGGACGATCCGGAACACACGACCGATCACCGACTGATCCCTTCTGCCACACCGTCGAAGCCCTGAGCCTACCGGGGCCGGCGATTACTTCAGGTCCAGAACCCGAGCATGCATGGTCTGCCGCTGCTGCAACGCAGCCCGGAGCGCTCGGTGCAGCCCGTCCTCGAGGTAGAGGTCGCCGCGCCAGGACACGACGTGGGCGAACAGGTCACCGTAGAACGTCGAGTCCTCCTCGAGCAGCGCCTCAAGATCCAGGGTCCGCTTGGTCGTCACGAGCTGATCCAGGCGCACCTGGTGCGGCGCGATGGCTGCCCACTGCTTCTGTACGTACCCGTGGTCCGGGTAGGGGCGTACATCGCCGACGCGCTTGAAGATCACGCGCCCACCCTAGACGACCCGGTCGGCCTGACCGGTTCACGACGTGATTACAATTCGCGCTCGATCGACGAGTCGGACGCCAGGTCCTGCTCGCTGACGGAAACTCGCAGGTCCTGCGCGACACGCCGCATGACACGCCGCTCAGCCACGAAGGCGACGCTGATTCCCGTCATCGCCGGGATTGCCCCCTGGACGGGGTTGCCGACGCCCAGGTCGTCGGGGCGTTGCGACGATCACCACGATCACCGTCAGCAAGGGTCCGGGTCCGACCGCCGGAAACTCAGCCTGCCGACGGCAGGTGCCGGCCGATCAGACTGAGATCCGCTGCGTTGAAGCGGGCGGGCTGGGTGTTGGCCTGGTGCCAGTAGGGGTAGAGCAGCGGCACCTGGCTGACCGTGTCCAGTTGATCGATCTCCGTCTCCGACAGGGTCAGCTCGGCTGCAGCGAGGTTGTCCCGCAGCTGCTCCTCGGTCCGGGCGCCCACGATGACCGAGGTCACCGCCGGCTTGGTCAGGGTGTAGGCGAGCGCGACCTGGGCAGCCGAGACCCCGTGTCCGTCGCCGATCTCGATCAGCGCGTCCACGGTGTCGTAGAGCCGGTCCTCGTCGTTGACCGGAGGCTCGGTCCAGCCCTGGAAACGCCGGCTGCCTTCGGGGGCATCTTGGCCGCGCCGGTACTTGCCGGAGAGCAGTCCACCGGCCAGGGGACTCCACACCAGCACCCCGAGTCCCTCATCGACGGCGATCGGGATCAGCTCGTTCTCGGCGTCGCGGGCTTGCAGCGAGTAGTAGATCTGCTGGCTGACGTAGGACTCCCAGCCACGCAGGTCGGAGATCCAGAGCGCCTTCATCAGCTGCCGGCCGGTGTAGTTCGAGCAGCCGATGTAGCGGACCTTGCCCGACTGCACCAACGCGTCGAGCGCGGACAAGGTCTCTTCCTGCGGGGTGAGCCCGTCCCACTCGTGCACCTGGTAGAGGTCGATGTAGTCAGTACCGAGCCGACGCAGACTGGCCTCCACCCCCCTGATGACGTGGTGCCGCGACAGCCCGTCGTCGTTCGGACCGTCGCCCATCGCTCCGCGGACCTTGGTGGCCAGCAGTACGTCGGCGCGGTCAGCGCCGAGCGCCTGACCGAGGATCTCCTCCGACAACCCGTTGGAGTAGATGTCGGCCGTGTCGATCAGGTTGACCCCGGCCTCGAGACAGAGATCGATCTGTCTGCGGGCCTCGTCGACCCCCAGGTGTCCGACCGGACTCGCCCAGCCGGTCCCCCCGAAGCCCATCGTGCCGAGAGTGATCGTCGAGACCTTCAGGCCCGATCGGCCCAGCTGCCTGTACTCCATCGTGTGCTCCTTCGCCATCGTCGGTGGTCGTCGCCAACCTAGTGGTCCGTTCGCGGGTCCGGTCGCTCGCCTGGGCGGCCTCGCTACGATGCGGCTGCCGGCTCGACGCACGCCCCAGCGCCACGGCCGGCACGGTTTCGATCCGTCCCGAGAGGCCCCGCAGATGACCGAGTCCACTGGTTCCGATGGCACCGCCTCTGGTGACACCTTGACCCCGCTGTCGCCCGAGGTGGCCGCGATCCGGGATGGCTACACGTTCGAGGAGCCGGCCATCGACCTCGGGGTGCTGATGGAGGACGATACTCCGCTGCCGGACGTGCGGGTGCGCATCCCGCTGTCGATGCTGAACCGGCACGGGCTGGTCGCCGGTGCCACTGGTACGGGCAAGACGAAGACGCTCCAGGTGCTGACCGAGGCCATGTCGGCGGCCGGCGTGCCGGTGTTCGCCGCCGACATCAAGGGCGACCTGTCCGGTCTGGCCGCTCCGGGCGAGGTCAGCGACAAGCTGACCGCCCGCACCGCCAAGATCGGCCAAGCATGGGAGCCACGCAGCTGTCCGGTCGAGTTCTACTCCCTTGGTGGTGGCGACGTCGGTGTCCCCCTACGGGCGACGGTGACGTCGTTCGGCCCGATCCTGCTGTCGAAGGTGCTGGGCCTGAACAAGACCCAGGAGTCCTCGCTCGGGCTGATCTTCCACTACGCCGACGTCGCCGGCCTGCCGCTGCTCGACCTGGCCGACCTGCGCAGTGTGCTGACCTACCTGTCCAGCGACGAGGGCAAGGGTGAGCTGAAGGGGATCGGCGGGCTGAGCTCCACCACGGTCGGGGTGATCCTGCGGTCCTTGATCACCCTGGCTGATCAGGGTGCCGACGAGTTCTTCGGTGAGCCCGAGTTCGACACCGCGGACCTGTTGCGGGTGACCGGTGACGGCCGCGGCGTGATCTCGCTGCTCGAGCTGCCCACCCTGGTCAGCAAGCCCGCGCTGTTCTCCACCTTCTTGATGTGGGTGCTGGCCGACCTGTTCAGCGACCTGCCCGAGGTCGGCGACGTCGAGAAGCCGAAGCTGGTGTTCTTCTTCGACGAGGCACACCTGCTGTTCAACGGCGCGTCGGACGCGTTCTTGACCGCGATCACCCAGACGGTCCGGTTGATCCGCTCGAAGGGCGTCGGCATCTTCTTCGTCACCCAGACGCCCAAGGACGTTCCGGACGACGTGCTGGCCCAGCTGGGCTCGCGGGTGCAGCACCAGCTCCGCGCCCACACGCCGAACGACGCCAAGGCGTTGAGACAGACCGTCGCCACCTTCCCGAAGTCACACTACGACCTGGCCGAGGCGCTGCAGTCGCTCGGCATCGGTGAGGCGATCGTCACCGTGATGGACCCGGACGGGGCGCCGACCCCGGTGGCCTGGACCCGGATGCTGGCCCCCGAGTCGTTGATGGACGCGATTCCGCCGGATGCGCTGCGGCCCGGGATCGCGCAGTCGTCGATGATGACCAGGTACGGCACGGAGGTCGATCGCGACTCCGCGTACGAGATGCTCACCCGCAAGCTCGAGGCCGGCGCGGCGTCCGCCGAGCAGGAGCGGATGGCGGCCGAGGCGGCCAAGCAGCAGGCGGAGTTCGAGAAGCAGCAGCAGGCCGCAGCGACACAGGCGGAGAAGGACCGGATCGCCGCGGAGAAGCAGGCCGCCAAGGAGCGTGCCGAGGCCGAGAGGCGAGCGGCGAAGGAGCGAGCGGAGGCCGAACGGCAGGCGAAAGCCCAGGAACGGGAGTCCGCTCGAGCCCGCAAGCAGACCACCGACATGGTCGGCAAGGTGCTGCGCTCCTCGGTGGCGAGGGACATCGTGCGCAGCATCTTCGGCACGGCGAGGCGACGCTGATGAGCGAACGGGTCGCCGTCACCGGCTCGTCCGGCCACCTCGGCCGGGCGGTGATCGACGACCTGGTCGCCCACGGCTACCAAGTGGTCGGTATCGACCGGGTCGTCGCTCCGGAGACGAGCCACCCCACGTACGCCTGGGACGGACACGGCGTCGAACCGCTGGTGCCGCTGCTCGACGGCTGCGCGGCCCTGATCCATCTCGCCGCGATCCCCGCGCCGGTCGGCCACCCGCCCGAGGTGGTCTTCGCCAACAACACCCAGGCCACCTACGCCGCACTGGAGGCTGCCGGGATGGCGGGGATCACCCGGTGCGCGATCGCCTCCAGCGGCTCGGCCTACGGGACCGCGTGGTCGCCGCAGCCGACCAGGCTCCGCTACGTGCCGGTCGACGAGGACCACCCGTTGATCAACTACGAACCGTACGGGCTGTCCAAGGAGGTCGACGAGCGGACGGCGACGGTGATGGTCCGCCGGTTCGCGATGTCGGTGGCGGCGCTGCGGTTCCACTGGATCGCGACGCGAGAGCAGCAGCTCGACTACGTCGCGAACCTGAGCGGTATTCGTGACTGGGATGACGAGCTGCGCAACCTGTGGGGCTACGTCGACCTGCGCGACGCCGCGTCGGCCTGCCGACTGGCGGTCGAGGCGTCGGCACGTCAGCCGTACGGGTTCGTCGCGATGAACATCGTCGCTGCCGACACCCTGTCGCGCGTGCCGATCGCCGAGCTGCTGGCCGAGCATGCCCCCGAGATCGAGATCCGCGCCGAGCTGGCTCCCACCCAGGGCGCCTTCGCGATCGACCGTGCCCGCGAGGTGATCGGCTGGCGACCACTGCACTCCTGGCGCGACTGACTCCTGGCGCGACTGACTCCTGGGGCGATGACGCAGACGTGCGACGTCCCCGGCAGCCTTGTGAGCTACCGGGGACGTCGGTGCGGTGCGGTCCGATGGCGTCCGGACCTTCCTTGTGGGTACTCCACCTGCTGGCGACGCATGGTCGTCAGACGGCGGTGGTGTAGGCCTCCTGGCCGCGCCGGATGGCACGACGCTGCTTGCGCTGGGCCTTGCGGGCCAGCTTGATCTCGCGGATGGCACGCTGGTGCTCGACGGCCTGGGCGGCGTCGTAGCTCAGGGCGAGCTGGTCGACTGCGAGGTAGCAGCCGAATGCCAGGGCATGGGTGTCATGCATGATGGTTGTCCTTTGGATTCGTGTGTGGGTGAGGAACTCGGTCGTCGTGCAGCGCGAACCGAGCCTGATCAGGGCAAGGCGCAGCGATGTCGCGGCGACGGTGGTGTGGCCCAGCTGACGGGCAGCGGACCCGGATGGCCAGCAGCCGGCGGATCTACCCGGGTGGGATCAGTGCCGGCGGCGCACGACCATGATCAACTAATCCGTATCGGAGTGGTTGGTGGTCGTTGCGGGCAGGACGGAGCGGGCTGCTCTAGCAGCCGACGTCGGAGGCACCCCTGGGGGCGACGACGAAGCCGAGGCGCTCGTCCGTACCGATGATCATGAACATGTAGGGTCCTCCTCTCTCCTGGTGACGCGGGCGTGGCTCTCCAGCCGCGTGATCAACAGTAGGAAACTGTTCGGTCCGGCGCAAAGGGTTTATCAGCGAGCGGACTACAGTCGAGGACGCGGTCGCCCATACCGCTCCAGTCGAACCGATCCAGCCCAGCCCCGGGAGGCAGAGATGGTCACCTCACCCGAGACCCCACCGGACACCGTCACCGACGCGGACTGGGCCGAGCAGCACGCGACGACCGACCCGTTCGAGGAGTTCGAGGCCACTCCCACGGTGCCGGTGAGGCGTGCCGTCGTCGAGGCCGACGAGGCGGATCTCGCCGAGCAGGACTCGGTGGTCCTGCTGCCCGAGGACGAGGAGTAGTCCTCGCAACTGGGTCAGCTGGCCGACTCACAGGTGCTGATGCGGGTGCCGGACGACGACTTCGGTGGGTGGGGTAGACAGGTGGTGTGAGCGATCTCCCTGCCACCGCGATCGTCCTCTACGGCGGCACCGGTGACCTGGCCAAGCGGATGGTGCTGCCGGCGTTCTTCGACCTGTACGTACGCGGGTTGTTGCCGACGCAGTGGAAGCTGATCGGCAACGGCCGGGGCGATGTGGCCCACGAGGACTTCCGAGCCCACGTGCGCGGGGTTCTCGACGAGTTCGGCCAAGCACCGACCGACGAGCAGTGGAACGGGTTCTCTGCCAACGTGCTGTTCGCCGGCGGCGGCTTCCGGGCCGAGGACGGCGGCCAGCTGCCGGACCTGATCGAGCAGACCCGTGACGAGCTCGGCCGCGATGCCGAGATCGTCCACTACCTGGCCATCCCACCGAGTGCCTTCGCGCCCACCACCGAGGCGATCAACGAGCACGGCCTGGCCGAGAGCTCCAAGATCGTCTACGAGAAGCCGTACGGCACGTCGCTGGACAGCTTCCGCAAACTCGACGTGCTGGTGCACCAGGTGTTCGACGAGGAACAGGTGTTCAGGATCGACCACTTCCTCGGCAAGGAAGCGACCCAGAACGTCCACATGCTGCGTTTCGCAAACACCATGATCGCCGGCGTCTGGAACCGCGAGTTCATCGAGGAGGTCCAGATCGACGTACCGGAGACCCTGGACATCGCCGACCGGGCGACCTTCTACGATGCCACCGGCGCCGCCCTCGACATGCTGGTCACCCACCTGTTCCAGGTCGCGGCCGAGGTGGCGATGGAGCCCCCGCTCTCCTTCTCACCGGAAGACCTGCAGGATGCCCGGGAGGCCGTGATCGCGGCGTTCCGCCCCCTGAACCTCGACGAGGTGGTGCTCGGCCAGTTCGACGGCTACACCCGGACCGAGGGCATCGCCGACGACTCGACGATGGACACGTACGTGGCTGCGAAGCTCTGGGTCGACACCGATCGCTGGCGGGGCGTGCCGTTCGTGTTGCGGACCGGCAAGCGGTTGGCCGCCAGCGCACAGCGGTTGAGTCTGCTGTTCCGGCCGCCCGGCGGTCCGCTGCACTCGGCCGGCCGCTCGCCCGAGGTGCTGGGATTCGATCTTCACGGCAACGGACGGATCCTGATGGAGCTGACAGTGAAGAAGCCGGGTCCGGAGTTCCTGCCCGACGACGTCGACCACGTGCTGGAGCTGGACCGGGTGGCCGAGGGTTCGATGGAGCCGTACACGTCGCTCATCTACGACGTGCTCCGCGGTGACCGGTCGTTGTTCACCAGCTCGGCGGGGCTGGCGGCCGCGTTCACCGCCTTCGCGCCGCTCCAGGGTCCTGACCGGCCGCGCGTGCTGCCCTACCAGCCGGACAGCTGGGGGCCGGCTGAAGCCGACCAGCTGACCGGGCGCTTCGGCTGGCTGCTCAACCGGGAGTGATCGTCGGGATGGATATGTTCACGAGGCTGCGCACGTTGGTCGATCTGGTCGTGCCGGCCGACGAGTTTCCCTCGGCCGGCGAGGCCGGCGGGCTGGACTTCCTGCAGCGCTATCTCGGCGAGCGGCCCGATCTGTGGCCCCGGCTGACTGCCCTACTGGAGAGCGCGCAGCCGACGGCGGAGCCGGCCTGGGGCTGGTTCGCCGAGCTGGTGAGCGCGGGCTTCTACGCCGACCCGGCCAACGGCGCCAACCGTGACCGGATGTCCTGGCGGATGGTCGGGTGGGCGCCGGAACCTGCTGAGGGCTGGTCCGGTCCCGTGCCGGTGCCGGACGTGCCGCCGGTGACCGTGAGCCCGGACCGGCTGGCGATCCGCTACGACGCGGTGGTGATCGGCTCCGGCCCCGGTGGCGGGACTACGGGATGCGTGCTCGCCGAAGCGGGCCACCGGGTGCTGGTGGTCGAGGCCGGCAGCTGGCCGTCGACTGCCGAGCTCAGTCGTGATCACCTCCGCAACCCGCGCTCCGACTGGGGTCTGCTGCCGCTGTCCGGCCCGGAGGATGATCATGACCTGCGGGTGCTGGAGACCGACGGCCGCGCGCGGGTCCTGCGTCCGTACGAGCCGGGCTGGGCGAACAACGCGATGACCGCCGGCGGTGGCTCGCGGATCTACGGTGCCCAGGCCTGGCGTTTCGAACCGCGCGACTTCGCCATGGCCAGCACCTACGGGGTGCCGGACGGGAGCTCGCTCGCGGACTGGCCGATCGGCTACGGCGACCTGGAGGCCGGCTACGCACAGGCGGAGCGCGAGCTGGGCGTGGCCGGCTCGTCGGTGATGCCACCGGTCCGCACCGGGCCGCGGCATGATCTGCTGCGGGCCGCCGCGGACCGGTTGGGCTGGTCCTGGGTGCCGGTCCCGCTGCTGGTCAACTCCGTGCCGTACGACGGCCGGCCGGCCTGCCAGGGCTGCCGGATGTGTGTGGGCTTCGCCTGCCCGGTCGACGCCAAGGCGGGATCGCAGAACACCGTGCTGCGCCGGGCGTTCGCGACGGGTCGAGCCGAGATCCTGCTGCGGACGCGGGCCGAGCGGCTGGTCGTCGATGATCATGGCCGGGTGACCGGCGTCGCGCTGGTCGGACGAACCGCCGCCGGACAGGTCTGGCGTACGGAGGTCGCAGCCGGCGCGGTGGTCGTCGCCGGCGGCGCCGTCGAGTCGGCGCGGTTGCTGCTGAACAGCGCGCATCCGGGTGAGCCGACCGGTCTGGGGAACCGTAGCGACCAGGTGGGCCGGCACCTGCAGGGCCACGTGTACGGCGGCGCCGTCGGGCTGTTCGCCGACGAGGTCGAGGACCTGATCGGTCCTGGCCCGACGCTGTCCAGCCACGACTTCCGGCACGGCGTGGCCGGCATCGTCGGTGGCGGGATCCTGGTCGACGAGTTCATCCCGTTGCCGGCCAACACGTATCGGATGCTCGCCGGTTCGGGCTTGATCCCTCGTTGGGGGAAGGAGTCCAAGGCAGGGATGCGGGAGCTGTCGCGCCGGTCGCTGCGGGTGATGGGTCCGATCCAGGAGGTGACGTCGGCGCTGTCACGGGTCCGACTGGATCCGTCGGTGACCGATGCGCTGGGTGTCCCGGTGCCACGACTGAGTGGCGACATCCATCCGTGTGATCAGCAGGCCCAGGCCATGATCGCGGACCGAGCAGCCGAGTGGCTGACCGCGGCCGGTGCGACCCGGACGGTGGTGATGGCCGGCACGGGTGCCGGCCCGAGCGCGGGCCAGCACCAGGCCGGGACCTGCCGGATGGGCACGGATCCCACCACCTCGGTCGTCGACCCGGAGTGCCGCGTCTGGGGACACGACAACGTCCGCGTCGTCGACTCCTCCGTGCACGTGACCAACGGCGGCGTCAACCCGGTGCTCACCGTGTTCGCCAACGCCTTTCGGGTGGCGAACCAGATGACGCGCTGACCCACGCGTGCTGAGCCTGTCCACGCGTGCTGAGCCTGTCGAAGCACGTGCCCTTCGACAGGCTCAGGGCACGGAGAGGACGCGTGCTGAGCCTGTCCACGCGAAGCACCGGACCTCCTCCGGATACCCGAGATCAGGGTCCCGTACAGGCCCGCGCCCGAACGGGCCGGTTCAGTCCGGCAGCGAGCCGCGGGCCACGGTCAGCACCGGCACCGGAGAGTGCTTGACGATCTTGGCTGCGTGCGATCCGAGCAGGAAGCGACTGATCGCGGAGGTCTTGGCGCCGATCGCCAGCAGATCGGTGGGAGTCCAGGGCACTGCTGCCATCGCCTCCTCCCAGCCGGTGCCGGCTCCGACGACGATCTCCAACGAGTCGGCGTCCGCGCCGGCGAGCGATGCGGCATACCGGATCTGGGCGCGCAGCTGCTCGGCCCACTCGCCGACCACCAAGTCCTCGGCGCGTGGTTCGATGCCTCCGCGAGCTGCCGTGCTGGGCCGTACGGCAAAGCAGGCGACGCGCAGCGGGATGCCGAAATGCCTGGCCCGTGAGAGTGCGGCGGCCAGCAGGCCACTGTCGTTATCAGCCCGACCGAATCCGACCGTGATCCGGCTGAGCTTCGCACCCGTCGGCAGGGAGAAGTCCGCCGGCGCGAAGCACACCGGGGTGTCGAGGCTGTGCAGGATCCGCTGGGCGACGGACCCCAGCGAGACCCGGCCGGGCAGCCCGGAGGTGCCGGAGCCGAGGACGACCAGGCCGGCCTCGCTGCGGGTGCTGACCTGCAGCAGGCCGTCGGTCACCGAACGGGCGGTCTCGACGAGGTACTCCGCGCTCAGATCGCCGCCGATGATCATCCGCGATCTGGCAAGCGTCTCCTCCGCTGCAGCCTGTTGCAGCTCGAGATACTCCTCATCGCCCAGGAACGGGTTGGGCGGCCACGGCGCGGGGTTGATGGCTGCCACCACCAAGGACGAGTCGGTGGAACGAGCGACCATCGCGCCGAGGTGGACTGCGGCGCCGCCGCGTTCACCCGGGGCCAGCCCGACGACGATCGTCGTCACACTCCGACCTCGGCCTGCTGCACCACAACGTGGGTGACGTGCAGATTCGGGTACGTCTCACGAGCGCGGTCGACGACGTCGTAGCGCAGCCAGGCCGACCGCTCCTCCGGATGGGTGCAGATCACCAGCTGATCGGGGTTGAACTCTCCGACGGCGTCGGCCAGCGCCCGCAGCGGACGGTAGTCACCGAGCTCACCACGCACCTCCAAGCCGTGGGACCGCAGCTGCTCGAGGGTGCGGTCCAGTCGCTCCTGGGCGGCCTCCGCGGTTCGCTCCCAGACCGAGAGGGGGCCGGCGTGCATCGCCTGCCCGGTGTCGATCGGGTTGGCCGGTACGCAGATGAGGTACTCGGCCTTGCCGCTCGTGTCGATCCTCCGTAGCTCGGTGATCAGCTCGTCGCCCTCGACGGTCTCGTTGGCGAGCACCAGGACCCGCTTCGCGTCGCCGGTCGGCTGCGCCTCTTCCGGAGTCGTCGTCGGGGCCTTGTCGCGGATCCGCTTGGTGGCGAAGAAGATGATCAGCAGCACCGCCCATGACAAGAGGCTCAGCAGCAGCTGGGTGAGGGTGTCGGGGTTGAAGGCCATCTGCACCAAGACCGCGATGATCGCGGCGATGACGATGATCGACAGCACTGGGAACAACCACATCCTGACCACCAGCTTGTCCGGTGTGGTTCGGCGCCGGAGTATGACCTGGGAGATGGCGATCAGCAGGTAGACGAACAAGATCACCGCACCGGAGGAGTTCAACAGAAAGGCGAATACACGGTCCGGTGAGATCGCGGCCGCGATGACGGACAGGAACCCGATGATGCTGGAGAACAGGATCGCCGCTCGGGGCACCCCGCTGCGGCTGACCCGCATCAGACCGAGCGGAGCCTCTCGGCGGGCCGAGAGCACGAACAGCATCCGGGATGCCGTGTACAGGCCGGAGTTCAGGCAGGAAAGCACGGCGGTGAGCACCACGGCGTTCATGATGTGGTCGGCGTACGGAATACCCATGGTCCGGAAAGCCGACACGTACGGCGACGTCTCGAGCTCAGGCGAGTTCCACGGCAAGATCACCGCCAGCAGGAAGATCGAGCCGACGAAGAAGATCGCGATCCGCACGATCACCGAGTTCGTCGCTCGGGCGATGGCCCGCGCCGGGTCGGGCGACTCCGCCGCGGCGATAGTGGCGATCTCGGCACCAACCATGGAGAAGATCACGACCACGATGGCGGAGAAGATCGCGCCCGGGCCGAGGGGCAGGAACCCGCCGTGAGCGGTCAGGTTGCTGAAGTCCATATCCTTGTTCGGCCACAGACCGAGCACGAAAAGGCCGCCGAGCACCAGGAACACCACGATCGCAGCGACCTTGATGCCGGCGAACCAGAACTCGAACTCGCCGAAGGACTTGACCGAGAACAGGTTGGTGGCCGTCATCAGGACCATCAGGATCAGCGACAGCACCCACAGGGGGATACCAGGGAGCCAGAACTGGATCACCGCGGCCCCGGCGACCGCCTCGAAGCCGACGACGATCACCCAGAAGTACCAGTAGAGCCAAGCGGTGGAGAAGCCGGCCCAGGCACCCATGGCGTTGCGGGAGTAGTCGGCGAACGAGCCGGTCGACGGGTTCGCCACCGCCATCTCGCCGAGCATCCGCATCACCATGATGATCAGCAGGCCGGTGATCGCGTAGCTCAGGAACGCGCCGGGCCCCGCGCTGCCGATCACCACACCCGATCCCACGAAGAGGCCGGCGCCGATCACGCCGCCCATCGCGATCATGGTCAGGTGCCGTTGCTTGAGGCCCTTCTTCAGCTCGGTCGGTGCTGCGTTCATCGCGTCCTCGATCCATCGGTCAGACCGTGGCCTGACGTTCTCAGCGGTTGTCGACCGGTCCCGACCCGGCGTCCTGCACGTACGGCGTCATCATCCACCGCACGATGATCAGTGTCTACACATCGTTGTTCCAACGATGTTTCAGAGATGGCTACCGTCGCCCAACGAGCGCGCGCAGGAAGAACACCAGGTTGGCGGGGCGCTCGGCCAGCCGGCGCATGAAGTAGCCGTACCAGTCGCTCCCGAAGGGGAGGTAGGTGCGCACGTGCACGCCTTTGTCGACCAGCCGGGTCTGCTCGGCGTCCCGGATGCCGTAGAGCATCTGGATCTCGAAGTCGTCCGCGCCGCGTCCGGTCTCAGTCGCGTACGCCAGGGCGGCGGCGATCATCTTCGGGTCGTGGGAGGCGACCATCGGGTAGCCCTGCCCCTCCATCAGGATCCGCAGGCAGCGCAGGTAGGAGGCGTCGACCGCCTCCTTGCCCTGGAACGCCACCTCGGCCGGCTCGCGGTAGGCGCCCTTGCAGAGCCGGATGCGGGACCCGGAACCGGCCAGCGCGCGACAGTCGGACTCGGTGCGGTGCAGGTAGGCCTGCAGCACCGTGGCGACGGTCGGGAACTCCCGGCGCAGCTCGGCGACGATCCGCAGCGTGGAGTCGGTGGTCGTGTGGTCCTCGGCGTCGACGTTCACCCAGGCGCCGACCCGCTCGGCGGCGGTGCAGATCGTCCGGGCGTTGACCAGGGCGAGCTCCTCACCGCCGGGCAGTGACTGGCCCAGCGCCGAGAGCTTGATCGAGACTTCGAGCGGACGAGCGCTCCCGGTTGCGGGGGTTCCCAGCGTTCCGTACGCCTCCAACAGCGACAGGTAGGCGGCGACGGTCAGCTCGGCCTCGCCGGCGTGACTGATGTCCTCGCCCAGGTGGTCGACCGAGATGTACCGGCCGGATGCGACCAACTCCTGGACGGCCTCGACGGCTGCCTGCTGGGAGGCGCCCGGCACGAACTTCGTGACGAGCGAACGGGTCAGGCGGGAGCCGCTGACGGTGCGCTCCATCCGCGCGGAGCGCGAGGCGGCCAGCAGCGCCGGTCGGAGCGGGTTGGTGAGGGTGAGGCTCATGAGATTCTCCAGCGTCGTCGAGGGATCTACCAACTCCGCGGTAGCTGCAACCACCGCGAAGTCGGCATGGGGTGTGTACGTGAGGGGACTCAGCCCTGGTGGGGGTAGCGGTGGTCGCGCGGCGGGACGAAGGTCTCCTTGATGGTGCGGGCGGACGTCCAGCGGAGCAGATTCTGGGCCGATCCCGCCTTGTCGTTGGTGCCGGAGGCCCGGGCACCACCGAAGGGCTGCTGCCCGACGACCGCCCCGGTGGGCTTGTCGTTGATGTAGAAGTTGCCGGCGGCGAACCGCAGCGCGGTGTCGGCCTCGGCGATGGCCAGCCGGTCCTGGGCGATGACGGCGCCGGTGAGGCCGTAGACGCTGCCCTCGTCGACCAGCTTCAGGATCTCGGCCCAGGCGCTCGGGTCGGCGTCGTCGTACACGTGGATCGCCAGGATCGGTCCGAAGTACTCCTGGCTGAACGCCTCGTCGGTCGGGTCGTCACCCAGTAGCACGGTCGGGGCGACGAAGAAGCCGACGCTGTCGTCGTAGGTGCCGCCGGCCGCAATCGTCAGGCTCGGGGTGCCCTTAGCCCGCTCGATCGCAGCCACGTTGCGGTCGAAGGCTTTCTGGTCGATCACCGCACCGCCGAAGTTCGACAGGTCGGTCACGTCGCCGTACCTGAGGTCGGAGACCTTGGTGAGGAAGTCCTCGCCCATCTGCGCCCACACCGACGCCGGGATGAAGGCACGGGAGGCGGCCGAGCACTTCTGGCCCTGGAAGTCGAACGCACCGCGGATCAGGGCGGTGGTCAACACCTCGGGATCGGCTGAGCCGTGGGCGACGACGAAGTCCTTACCGCCGGTCTCGCCGACCAGCCGCGGGTAGGTCCGGTAGGTCGACAGGTTGTCGCCGACCTGCTTCCACAGGGTCTGGAAGGTCGCGGTGGAGCCGGTGAAGTGGATGCCGGCGAGCCGCGGGTCGGCGAGGGCGACGTCGGACACCAGCGGGCCGTCGCCGAGGACCAGGTTGATCACGCCGGCTGGCAGCCCGGCGGCCTCGAGCAGCTGCATGGTGAGGTACGCGGCCGCGGCCTGGGTCGGAGAGGCCTTCCAGAGAACGGTGTTTCCCATCAGCGCGGGCGCCGTCGGCAGGTTGCCGGCGATCGCGGTGAAGTTGAACGGAGTGATCGCGTAGACGAAGCCCTCCAGCGGCCGGTACTCGACCTTGTTCCAGACACCGGGTGAGGAGATCGGCTGGTCGGTCAGGATCTGCCGGCCGAAGGCGACGTTGAACCGCCAGAAGTCGATCAGCTCGCAGGGTGTATCGATCTCGGCCTGGTACGCGGTCTTGGACTGGCCCAGCATCGTGGCCGCGGTCAGCCGCTCACGCCAGGGTCCGGCCAACAGGTCGGCGGCCCGGAGGAAGACGGCTGCGCGATCCTCGAAGGACAGCTGCCGCCACGCCGGAGCCGCGGCCTGCGAGGCTTCGATGGCGTCGTGCACGTCGTCGGCGGTGGCCTCTCGGTAGCTGCCGATCACCTTGGCGTGGTGATGCGGCTGCACCACCCGGTACTCGGGACCGGTGGCGGTGCGATGCTCGCCGCCGATGACCTGACGGATGTCCAGCGGGCTGGTCCCGAGTCGGTCGAGCTCGGCGATCAGCCGGGCCCGCTCCGGCGATCCCGGCGCGTAGTCGCGCACCGGCTCGTTGACGGGGGTGGGGACCTGGGTCACGGCGTCCACGGGCGAGATCCTTCGGTGGTCGGGGAGTGTTTCGGTGAGATAAGTCAACGGGATCGGGCTACCGGTTGTCGTTGTCCAATCCGACAACGTCGGCGCCGGAGTGTTGTACGATCGACCAAGGGTCGTACGGCAGTGGGGAACGCAGAGTGGACGAGCCGACGACAGCCGTCGGGGTGTCGCTGGAAGCGCTGGTGCAGAGTCTCGGGGCAGCAGTGGCCACGGTCGCGGCGGCACCCGCGGGCCTCGGCGTCCACGTGGGGTCGGTTGCCCTGCTCGAACAGCCCGACCTCGAGGATCGCGCCGACACGGCCGGTCCGGCGCCGGGTGAGCTGTGCGTCGTGATCGGTGCGACCGCGGAGGAGGTGTCGAACTGGCTGCGCCGGCAGCGACCAGCGGTCAGCCGTCTGCGTGTCGTCGCGACCAAGATCAGCTCGGCCGACCTCGAGCAGGTCGCCACGCGAAGTGGCATCGCGCTGCTGCGAATCCATCCCCAGGCCCGGGTGGACCTGGTCCTCGGCACCGTACGGAGCCTGCTGGAGGGAGCGGCCCAGTCGACCGCCGCGCATCGGGAGGACGAGCCGCTCGGCGGTGAGGGAGACCTGTACGGACTGGCCCAGACGGTGGCGTCGCTCACCGGCGGCCTGGTCAGCATCGAGGACGAGCGGGCCCAGCTGCTGGCCTACTCGGCGACCGACGGGGCGGCCGACGAGCTGAGGATGCTGTCCATCCTCGGCCGGGAAGGACCGGCGGACTACCTGCGGCGGCTACGCGAGTGGGGGGTCTACGACCGGCTGCGACGCGAGCGGGGAGCGATCGAGGTGCCGGCCGCTGCCGAGCTCGGTTGGCGCCGCCGGCTGGTGGTGGGGATCAGGCCAATCGGTCCGGCGGACAGGGGTGCGGAGGCGTCCCTCGGCACGATCTGGTTGCAGGAGGGGGCCCATGCGCTCGACCAGGACGCGGCAGCTGTGCTGGAGGGGGCGGCCGCGGTGGCCGCTCGACTGATCGAGCGGGTTCGCAGTGCCCCCACCCGGGAGGCGCAGCAGATCCAGCGGCTGCTCGGGCTGCGGGGCGGCGGGGTCGACATCCCGTCGCTGGCTGCGGCTCTGTCGTTGCCGTCCGACGGGCCGGCGGCGGTGGTCGGCATCGGTCCCCGCGAGACCGCCCGATCCTGGTCCGGGGCCGTCGCGATCGCTGAGACCGCCGCGGCGGTCCGGTTGCACGCCAGCGCGTACGCGCGCGAGTCGCTGGTGACCGCGACCGAGGACCGGATCTACGTGCTCATCCCACGCGCCCGGACGCGAGGGTTGAGCAGCTGGCTCACGGGCGTGCTGGACCGACTGACCGTGCGTACGGGATTCGACCTGCGCGCCGCCGTCGCCGCCCCCGTGACGGACCTGGCGGGCCTCGGTGCGGCCCGGGCAGAGGTCGACCGGGTGCTCGACCGGCCCGGCTCCGAGCGGATCACCACCCTGGCCCGGTCGCGGACCTCGGTGCTCCTGGGGGAGATCGCCGATCTGCTGGCCGACCACGATCAGCTGCAGGATCCGCGCTGGCAGGCCCTGGTCGACGACGACGCCGCACGCGGCGGGTCCCTGGCGGTCAGTGTCGAGAAGTACCTCGACCGCTTCGGTGACGTGCGGGCTGCGGCATCCGACCTGCACATCCACCAAAACACATTGCGCTATCGGATCCGCCGCGCGGAGCAGGTGCTGGGCATCCGACTCGACAACCCGCAGGACCGCCTGCTGGTCCAGCTGCAGATTCTGCGCTGGCGGCGGTCTGGGTAGCTGTTGGCCGACAAATCTGCAGGGCCGCGCCGGTCGCCGGCCTTTCCCGAGAGCGCCGCGGCATAGGGTGAAATCGGTATCGGCATCATCGATATCAACAGCGCGAAGGGGCGTCAATGGCAATCGGACTCGGATCCCTCGGCCGGCTACGGCAGGTCCAGACCCGCTCGATCTCGGCAGAGAACTTCGACGGCTCGCCCGGCGGTGGTGGCCGAGCGACGGAGGGCACCGGGGCGGCCTGCGCCCGCGATCTCGGCACCGGCTGGAAGATCTCCCCCAGTGTGGTGGTGCCACCGGGCGACACCTTCGACCTGGCCGAGATCGACGGACCCGGCAAGATCACCCACATCTGGCTGACCGCTCACTCCGACGCCTGGCGGCGGCTGGTGCTGCGAGCGTACTGGGACGGAGCCAGCGAACCTGCAGTGGAGGTGCCGTACGGCGACTTCTTCTGCAGCGGCTGGGGTCGTTTCGCGCAGGTGAACGCGCTGCCCGTGGCGGCGAACCCCAACGGGGGGTTCAACTGCTATTGGCCGATGCCGTTCCGGACCGGGGCTCGATTGACCATCGAGAACACCTTCGACCAGCCAGTGACGGTGTACTACCAGATCACGTACGAGCTGGGGGAGGACCACAGCGAGGACGGTTACCTGCACGCGCAGTGGCGGCGCAGCAACCCGCTGGCCTGGCAGGTGCCGCACACGATCCTGGACGGCATCGAAGGGTCCGGGCACTACGTCGGCACCTATCTCGCCTGGGGCGTGAACTCCAACGGATGGTGGGGCGAGGGCGAGATCAAGTTCTTCCTCGACGACGACGAGGACTACCCCACGATCTGCGGCACCGGAACCGAGGACTACTTCGGCGGCGCCTGGGACTTCGACGTGCCGGGGAAGGGCTATGTCGAGTTCTCGACGCCCTACCTCGGCATGCCGCAGGTGATCCGCTCGGACGGGCTCTACGACGCCCAGCAGCGCTTCGGTCTCTACCGCTTCCACGTGCTCGACCCGATCCACTTCAGCAACCGACTCAGTGTGAACATCCAGGCTCTCGGCTGGCGCAGCGGGCGCCGTTACCTGCCGCTGCAGGACGACATCGCCTCCACGGCGTTCTTCTACCTGGACCGCCCGAGCGCCCGTCGACCGGAGCCGCCGACGGCCGACGGCATGGAGATCCACACCGGGGTGGGACCGGGGCCCCGCTGACCTGAAGGCGACGTCCGACTCGGGAGGAGGACGGTGGCGCCCGCGCGTCAGCCGGTCACCCGGGTGGGCTGACCAGGACCCGTCGGTCGTGATCGTCCAAGACGTACACCTTCGTGGCGATCGCCCGGTAGAGGCGGAACTGAGCCGGCCCTGTGACGCTCTCGTCGGTCCACTCCGCCATGCCCTGGGCCACCGAGCGCCGGTTGTACACCGCCAACACCGCCGCCCGCTCATCGGCGGTCACCTCGGCCGCCTCCGCCTCGACGTACACCGCGGCGCCGTCGGAGCTGAGCACGGTCGAGTCGTAGACGACGAAAGCCACCCTGGGCTGGACCGTGATGTTCAGCGAGTGCCGGGCTCCGGGCCGTGAGACCCAGCAGAACGTGTGCAGCCCCTCCGCCGCGAACCAGACCGGCGTGGCCCAGGGACGTCCTTCCCGGTCGGCGGTGGCCAGCGTCAGGTAGCGGTTGTCCGCCACGATCCGCCGCGATCGGTCGAGAAACTGCGCGAGGTCGGCCACCCGTCGGATCCTTCCACGGTTTCCGGCAATCAGTCCCAGGCGATAGTTCCAGGCAGTCAGTTCCAGGCAGTCAGCCGAACATCTCCACCAGCCTCCAGGCGACCCGCCACGCCCCCTCGGACGAGTTGGCCAGCACCGTTGCCGTGGTCTGGGTTGCGGGATCGTGGATCGAGCGCATCGAGATCCCTGCGTCGTACCCCTCGACGATCAGCGCCGGCCCGGTGGGGTGCAGCCAGCAGCCCAACCCGTAGCGCAGCTTCTCTTCCTCGTGCGAGACGTTCCGGGGCGTGATCATGGTCTGCACCAGGTCGGGACCGACGATCTGCCCGGCGACCAGGGACCGCCAGAACCGGTGCAGGTCGTCCACCGTCGAGTAGATGCCGCCGTCACCGGTCCCGCGCACCGGCAGGTGCAGCACGTTGGTCCGGTCACCCTCGTCGAAGAGATAGCCCAGCGCGGCGTCACCGGGCAGCTCGTCGGAGCGCAGATAGCTGGTCCGCTCCAGGCCCGCCCGAGCACAGACCTGCTGCTCCACCCAGTCGTGGTAGCCGCTCTCGGCCAGCCGGTCGGTGATCAGCGCGAGGACGACGTAGCCGCCGTTGTTGTACGCGAAGCGCTCTCCGGGCGGCGAGACCTGCGGGTAGCCGTCGATCACCCGGACGAAGGCCTCGGTGTCGGCGAGCGTGTGCACCGGAACCGGCAGCACGTAGTCGGCCGGCTCCCACGCGGCTTCCTCGTCGAGGTAGTCGCCGATGCCCGAGGTGTGGCCGAGCAGGTGCTCGATCGTCACTGCGTCGTCGATCAGGGGGAGGTCCCCGCCGAGGATGGGCCGGACCGGATCGGTCAGCCGGATGGCGCCTTCCTCGACCAGGCGGAGAACTCCGAGGGCGGTCATGATCTTGGTGGCGCTGGCCAGCGCGAAGCGGGTGCCCACGGTCGTCGGGACGGCCAGTCCGCGGTGCGCGTAACCGTGACAGGCTTCGTAGAGCCGTTCCTCACCGGCGTCGACCGTCACCACGCCGGACAGGCGTCCGTCCTCGGTGGCTGTCGCCAGAGCCTGCGCGTCGATCTTCATGGCACCATCCTCAGCATCGATCAGCGGTTGACCCAGCAGAGGCAGAACGGGTGGCCGGCCGGATCTGCGTACACCTGGAAGTCGTCGGGGGAGTCCTCGCCGGTCGCCGGCTGGAGCAGTCTCGCCCCGAGCGCCATCACCTCGGCATGGGCGGAGTCGACGTCGTCCACCCACAGATCGAGATGGATCTGCTGCGGCTCGCCGTTCGGCCACTCCGGGCTGACGTGGTCGGGCGCGAGCTGGATTCCCATCCGCGGCTCGCCGTCGACCACGATCATGTGCCAGTCGTCGTGCTCGTCGGACTCGACCTCTCCACCCAGCACACCGGCCCAGAACCGGCTCTCCGGTTCCAGCTCGGCGGCGTCGAACACCACGACCTGATGCTTGATCCTCATCCAACCATCGTCGCAGTACGCTCCGACGGCGTCAGGACGGCCACTTCCGCGCCACGATGCTGACCATCATCGGCATCAGCAGCGGCAGCCGAGGTAGCTCGGCCAGATGGGCCTCCAGCTCTTCACTGGTGATCCCGTGGGCGATCAGGTCGTCACGAACCTGCTCGAGATTCGCCCGCTCGAGCCGCCGTACGGCCGGACCGCTCTCGAACGAGCCCCGGACCTCGACCGCCTCGAATCCTCGCGCCGACAGCAGACCGGGCAGCCGCGACGGCAGGGCCAGATCGGGGCCGCGCTTCTCCAGCAGCTGGGTGAACGCTTCCCGGATGTGGTTCGCCCGGTGCTCAGCTGCCGTGCGTGGCCGTGGACACGCCCCGTCCAGGTAGCTGGTGTCGAACTCCTCCAGCACCAGCCAGCCCCCGGGTCGGAGCGCAGGGATCAGGCGGTCGATCACCGCCTCCGGCTCGGGCAGGTGGGTGAGCACGAGCCGGCTGTGCGCCAGATGGTATGTGTGCACCGGCAGCCGGTCGCGGGTGATGTCGTGCTGGACGACGTTCAGGTTCGGGAGCTGCTGCTGCTCCAGCCATCGGGTGTCGAGATCGGTGGCGGTCACGACGCCGCGCGGCCCTACCTGCTCGGCGATCCAGCGGGCCACGGAGCCGCCACCCGCGCCGATCTCCAGGCAGTCCCAGCCGGGACGGATCCCGATCTCCCGAAGTCGGCGGAAGGTGGGCTCGTCGAACAAGGCAGCCAGCGCGGTCCAGCGGTCGGGCACCTGGTCCCCGGCGTTGTCGAGCAGATAGCCGCTCGACGCGGCAGTGATGGTGGTCATGTTCTCAGTGAGCCGCTACACCGGCCTGCGCTGCATCCGTAGTCGGTACCGAGATCGCGAGGGTCGCGTCCCGCCTCGCGACGAGCAGGTCGGTCTCCTCCTCCACCAGATCGGCGTTGATCCGCGCCCCAGCCAGCGCGCCCGCTGCGGCAGCGGCGCCGACCTGGGCCGTGAGATCGGTGATGTTGCCGGCCACGTAGACACCTCGTACGGCGGTGAGCCCGGTCGGGTCGGCCGGAACGTACGACCCGACGCCCATCGGGTGCTCGATCGGCGCGAGCCCGAGGTCGGCCAGGAAGCCCGCTCGAGCCGCCATCCTGGTCTGCACCACCACCACGTCGCGGGGCACGACGGTGCCGTCGGCCAGCCGCATACCGCCGACCCGGTCGTCGACGATCTCCAGTCCGGTGACCTCGCCGTCGACGATCCCGACATCGCGGACGAGCAGCCGAGTACGGTCGTGCTCGCTCAGCTCGCTGGTGTGCGTGAAGACCACCACGTCAAGGCTGAGCTGCCGGAACAGCTGGGCCTGGTGGCTGGCCATCGAGCCGGTCGCCAGGATGCCGATGGCCTGGTCGCGGACCTCCCAACCGTGGCAGTACGGGCAGTGGATCACGTCGCGTCCCCACCGCTCGGCCAGACCGTCGACGACCGGTAGCTCGTCGACCAGACCGGTGGTGACCAGAAGCCGTCGACCGACGGCGCTTCGGCCGTCGTCGAGGTGAACGGTGAAGCCACCGGCGGCCCCCGAGATCGCCGACACGGAACCTTCGACGACTGCACCGCCGTACGAACGCACCTCTGCGCGGCCGCGTTCGAGCAGCTCTGCCGGTGGCATCCCGTCATGGCCGAGCAGCCCGTGCACGCCCTCGGCCGGCGCGTTGCGAGGCTGGCCGCCGTCGATCACGACGACCGAACGCCGAGAGCGGGCGAGCATCAGGGCGCCGTTGAGCCCGGCCGCTCCGCCACCGATCACGATCACGTCGTAGCTGGTTCCCAGATCATCACTGTGCATGTCGCCAGCGTGCCCGGCCCGCTTGCTGACAGCAAGGTAGTTTGCCGGAGTGGCAAACTGGAGCCATGACCACCACCGATCTCGACGAGACCCTGGACGGGGTCGGACCTCGACTGCGGACCCTACGGAGCAAGCGGGAACTCACCCTGGCGCAGCTCGCCGCCCAGACAGCCATCTCGGTCAGCACTCTCTCCCGCCTCGAGTCGGGGGAGCGTCGTCCGACCTTGGAGCTGCTCCTTCCGCTGGCCCGCGCCTACGGAGTGACCTTGGACGAGCTCGTCGATGCCCCGCCCACCGGTGACCCGCGGATCCATCTGAAGCCGATCTCGGCGGAGGGGATGACGATGCTGCCGCTGACCCGCCGGGCCGGTGGGGTGCAGGCCTACAAGCTGATCATCCCGGCGGACTCGACCCGGCGGCGACCGGAGCTGAAGACCCACGAGGGCTATGAGTGGCTGTACGTCCTCGACGGCAATCTCCGGGCCATCATCGGCGAGCACGACCTGGTCCTCGCCCCCGGCGAGGCGGCCGAGTTCGACACCCGGGTGCCACACTGGTTCGGACCTGCCGATGATCATGGCGTCGAGTTCTTGAGCCTGTTCGGGCGGCAAGGGGAGCGCGCTCACCTGCGGGCACGGCCGAAAGGGTCATGAGACCGCCCAGGCCTGACCCAGCCGATGCAAGCTGGTGACGACGCACCCGCTCCTACGGCTCCAGCACCTCGCGCAGCCGGGCCGCGAACTCCTCCGGCTTACCGGTCTGGGCGTACTCGCCGCCGGCGAAGCCGATGTGATCGCCGGGGAAGACGACCAGCTCACCGCCCCCCTGCGCGGCGATGGCTCGCGGTGCACGCGCGGCGAGTGTCTCGCCCGACTCCTCACCGACGGCGAGGACGACGCGACAGGGGACAGCGCGGAGCGCCTCCGGATCGGGTGCCCAGACCGGGATGGTGCTCATGTTGTTCATCAGTGGGTCGCTCCGGCTGCCGTCATCCTCGGTCGGCATCCCGAACGCGGCGGGATCGGGGTCCGGACGGTCGGCGTAGTCGGGGCCGATCTCACCCTGCTCGCTCACCAGCGCGATGAACTTCGCCATGCCGAGGCCGAACCCGGACGAGCGATAGCTGTCGAGCACCGCGTGACAGGCAGCGCGGACGTGCTCGGCATCGGGCACAGCCCCACCCGCCGGCGGTTCGTGCGCCACCAGCACCCGTACGTCCTCGGGGTGGGCGATCGCCAGCGCCAGCCCGTTGATCGCACCGCCCGAGCTGCCGAACAGGTCCACCGGGCCGCCGATCTCGCTGATGATGGCGTGCAGGTCGGCGGCATGGTCCTCGGGTGTCGGCGTGACGCTGTCGTCGTGGCGTCTGCTGCGGCCGACGTTGCGCGGGTCGTACGTGATCACCGGGCGGTCGGTGAAGTGACCGGCCAGGGTGACGAATCCCTCGGCTGCCATCGGGGTGCCGATCAGGAACAGCGGTGGTCGCTCCGCGGTCGCGGACCCGAGGTCGCCGCGGACGTCATAGGTGAGCTCGGCCCCGGGCACCGACAGGGTCTGGGTGGTGATGGTGGGGGTGCCGTTCGGTGCGGTGGTCTGGGACATGGTCGACTCCTCCGGATCATGGTCTCGAGGCGAGACGGTTACCTCGTTCGACTCGCGCAGGAGCTCGAACTGATCGGCTTCGGCGGGCGGTGTAGCGAACGACCTACTGCGACGGATCGCTCGCTGTCAGCTGCCACTGACCCTCACTGGTCAGCTCGAGCTCCTGGGAGTGCAGCCGCCTGAGCGTGCTGCGATGCCCGACGCTGACGAGGGTGGCCTGCGGCAGGCGGCTGCGCAGGTGTTCGTAGATCGCGTGCTCCATCCCCTCGTCCAGGGCCGAGGTCGACTCGTCGAGGAAGATCATCGACGGCGCCGCGAGCAGGATCCGGATGATGCTGACCCGTTGTTGCTCACCGGGTGACAGCGTCTTCGACCAGTCCTTCTGGGTGTCCAGGTCGTCGACCAGGTGACCGAGCTGGACCTGTCGCAGCAGGTCTTGGGCCCGGTCGTCGTCGAGCTCGGCGGCCGGGGCCGGGTAGGACAGGGCAGCGCGGAGCGTGCCGAGCGGCAGGTAGGGCTGTTGGGAGCAGAACAGGATGTCGCCGTCGTCGGGTCGCTCGATGGTGCCCGCGGCGTACGGCCACAGGCCGGCCAGGCTGCGCAGCAGCGTGGTCTTGCCGGAGCCGGAGGGACCCTTGATCAGGAGCGAATCGCCCTCGTCGACTCGAAGGTCCAGGTCGCGCAACAGCATTCGACCGTCGGGGGAACCGAGGGTGAGGTCGCTGACGGCCAGGCCGCCCGGACGCTCCTCGGTCGTCGGGGAGGGCAGGGCCCGCGCCTCGTCGTTGACGTCCAGCAGGCCGGTGAGCCGGTTCAGAACGGCGCGATAGCCGGCGAAGTCGTCGTACGCGAGTCGGAAGAAGGACAGAGCACCCAGCACCTGGCCGAACGCCGTCGCGGTCTGGGTCAGGTCGCCCAGCGTGATCTGACCGCTGAAGTAGCGCCCGATCTGCAGGATCACCGGGAAGACCACCGCGATCTGGCTGACCACCAGGTTGAACCCCTGGAACTTCAAACTCCGGAACACGATCGCCCAGACGTTGCCGATGATGGCCGCGAACCGGGACAGCAAGGTGGTGTTCTCGACCCGCTCGCCGCGGTAGAGGGCGATGTTCTCCGAGTTCTCCCGGACCCGGATCAGCGCGTAGCGGTAGGAGGCGTTGAGGAGCTCGTTGAGGAAGTTCAGCCGGATCAGTGGCTTGCCGATCTTGAAGGCGATGAGCGTCGCGATGATCACGTAGATGTAGGCCAGGAAGACCATTCCACGGGGGATGGTCACCCCAGCGACGGTGAGCGGGCCGGAGAGACCCCACAGGATGATCGAGAACGACACCAACGTGACCATCGAGGAGACCGCGCCCAGCGCCAGGCTCTGGGAGGTGGAGGCGTAGGAGCGGATGTCCTCCTGGATGCGCTGGTCGGGGTTGTCGATCGGCTCCCGGACCAAGCGGCTGCGGTGGTAGGCGGCACCTTTCAGCCAGTCCGCCACCATTCGCTCGTTGAGCCAGAGCCGCCAGTTGATGATCTGCCGCTGGCCGATGTAGAAGCTGATCAGGGTCAGCAGCACGAAGCTGGTCGCGAGAACGGCGAAGACGATGATCGACTGCCAGAAGCCGGCGGGATCCATCTCCTGCAGTGCCGTGTACATCTGGTTGCCCTGGAAGGAGAGCAGCACGCTCAGCCGGACGTCCATCAAGGTGGTCAGCAGCAGCAGGGCGACCGCCCCGAGCGGGCGCCACCAACCGCGGGTTCGCGGCTTCGGCCAGAAGAAGTCGCGCGAGAGTCGCCAGAACTGTCGTCCCCAGCGGGTGCGCTTGATCAGCAACCAGGCGATCAGGACGAACGCGACCACCGTCAGGGCGAACGTCCTGAGCAGCCACAGCAGCGACGTCAACCACTCGGTCGACCAGTTGATCTGTTCCACGGCATCCTCCCCGCTGGCCCGTACCGCGATTGGGAGAACAGTAGGCGAGATCCGCCGCGGCGGGATCGTTTCGTGCACGGCTGTCACAGGACTGTCGCTCGGGTCGCGTTCCACTAGGGTCGGATCATGACGCAGGATCGGTTTCCGGCGAGTGGGCTGCGGGTGGGGCATGCCGAGCGGGATGCGATCGCGGCCATCCTGCAGGAGGCGGCCGCCGACGGTCGGCTGGGGATGGACGAGCTGGACGAACGGCTCGGGGTGGCGTTGCAGGCCAAGACGTACGGCGACCTGGAGCCCCTGGTGGCAGACCTCTCGGTGGAGCTGCCGTGGCGGTCGAGTGGTCGCGCGCTGGCACCTGTTCCGGGTCCACCACCGATCGGCTACACAGCGGAGGATCCGCTTCGGCTCGACGGAGGCGTCAGCTCGGAGAAGCGCGACGGCGCCTGGGTCGTTCCGCCGTTCCTGCGGATCAGCTCCGGAGTCGGTTCGGTGAAGCTCAACTGCCTGCGTGCCACGCCTGCGGCTCCGGTGATCGACGTCGAGGTGATCGCCGGCGCCGGCACGGTCGTGATCATCGTCCCGGCGGGCTGGGCGGTGAACGACGACCGGCTCGGCAAGTCGATGGGGACCAAGTCGATCAAGGTCGCCCGCACACCGGCGCCCGGCCAGCCGCTGCTGGTGCTGCGCGGCAGCGTGGGGATGGGCACGCTCAAGGTCCGGCCGCCGAGCAAGCGCGAGGAGCGTCGAGCGGTCGAAGAGCGCTAGCTCCGCACGGCTCTACGTGTCGGAGCTGCTGGCTGGCTCGTTACTTGCTGGGCCGCAGCACTGCTTTGATGGCGCTCTCCTCCATGGTCCGGAGGGTCACCGAGCCCTTGGACTTGGCCGAGCCGATCGTCAGCCGTTCGCCGCCCACCGTGCCGAGGTAGATCGCCACGTAGCCCTCATGCCAGAAGAGGTCGCCCGGCTGCGCGTCGGCCAGGGCGACGTTCTTCACACCGCGCTGCTGGGCCTCGGACTGGTGCGGGAGCCCGACACCGGCCGCGCCCCACGCCGCGGCGGTGAGGCCGGAGCAGTCCCAGGCGTCGGGACCGTCGGCGCCGTACTCCCAGGTGTCACCGACCTGGTCCAGTGCCCTGTTCAAGACCTTGCCCACCGTGCCGGTCGGGATCGGCACCACGTAAGCCTGACCCGAGTTGGGGTCAGAGACCGTCCGCATGCTGTAGATCTCCTGCTGGGGACTGCCGTTGACCGGCGTCATCGTGCCCGACACCCCGGTCGACGGGGGATAGGTCACCACGATCGAGGAGTGGTCCGAGCCGAACTTGTCGCCGATGGTCTGCGTCGAGGGTGCCCGGTTGGACCAGATGTAGTCGAGCCGGGTCTTCTTGCCGATGGTGGCCTCCCCCTCGAGGTACTGCCAGTTGGGCGTCAGGCCGTGGTCGGCCATGGTGATGATCGGTGTGGCGTCGCTGTCGTAGTCGACGTTGAAGTCGCCGGTCACATAGACGGCGGAGCCGCTGGCCTGGAAGCTGTCGACCAGATTGGTCAGCGCGCCGATCTGTTGCCTGTACAGGGCAACGCGCCGGTCGTTGTTCTTGGCCTTGGTGCGGTTGTACGCGCCGACTATCAGGTGGGTGTTGACGACGTAGAAGGTCTCCTGGGTGGCGTTGTCGCGCAGGTGCAGCCAGGTGATCGACTTCCCCGAGGTGCGCTCCATGCCCTTGCCGCTGCGTCGCTCGATCTTCGCGCCGCCCGGGAACGCGCGAACCTTCCCCTGCTCGACCAGCGTGTACTTGTCGGTGCGGTAGAAGAGGGGCACGGCGGTGCGGTCGGTGCTCATCGTGAAGCCGGCCGTGGTCGCGGCCTTGTTGGCCGTCGCCCGGTCCGAGCTGCTGCCCATCTCCTGCAGACCGAACACGTCGGCGGTGCCGGCCACCGCCTGAACGCCCTTGGTGATCCGGCCCTTGGAGTTGGTGTTCAGCACGTTCCAGGTCGCGATGCTGACCGAGGCGCTCGCGGGAGCATCGACGCAGGTGCTGGCGGGGTCATCGCTCGCGGTCTTGGTCTCCCGCAGGTAGCCCTTGTAGCTACCCGAGTTGTAGACCGACCAGGGCTTCCAGGAGCCCCTTCCGTCGCCCTTGTTCCCGTCAGCGGCGTCCCAGACCTGATAGGCCATCCAGGCGTTGTCCTGTGGATCGCTCCACGTCCTGGCGTCCAGGAGCCTGTCATGCACCGAGTTGATCTGCCACAGGCCGTAGTTGCCGCCCGCGGCCTTGTTCACCGCAGTCGCGTTCCAGGTGGACTCTGCACCCGCGACCGCGGTCGCCATGGCGACCTGATCGCTGGGGAAGTACTGCGCGGCCGCTCTCGCTGCGGTCGCCTCCCGGTCGCTCTTGGTGGCGGGGAGGACGCTCGCGGCCACGCACTGGTCGCCTGGGGCGGCGACTGCCGTGGTGGGGCGGAGAACGTCGGCCAGACCGACGAGCGGCAAGGCCAGGACGAATGCTGTGACGGTGGAGGTGGTGGCCGTCAGCCAGCGGCGACTACGGGGCTGCGCGGCGGCGCGGCTGTGTCGCGGCCCGCGCGTATCACCGTCGCGCACCGTCGTCGCCCTGTCGTCGCCCATGTTGCCTTCCCACTCGACGCGATGCCCCCGCACCGGTCGCCCACCATCACTCGAGTGCTCGAGTCACGTTCCCCTGGGAAGAGGATAGGTGACAGGCCTCACGTACGGGGAGGGGTTGCCCAAATCGCTCGGCTCGGGACGAATTCCGAAGACACCGAGCAGGTGCCGTTTGTCGGCGCCGTACTCCCTCCGTACGGCGCCCGACCCTCCGCGTCATCCAGGGCCATAATCAGTCAACGGCCGAGACGGCACCGGACGCATCACGGCGATGACCAGGAGGTGCACGATGCTACGGGGAATCGTGATCGGGACCGGCTGGGCGGGCGAGGGTTACGCGACCGCGCTGCGCCGGGCACGCGTCGAGGTGGTCGCGTTGTGTGGACGGAGCCCACGGCCCGCCGAGGCCTTGGGAGAGAGGCTCGGGATCACCGAGGTCAGGACGGACTGGCGGTCCGCCATCGACGACCTCTCGCCGGACATCGTCGTGGTGGCCACTTCGGCTGAGCCGCACTGCGAGATGGTCGAGTACGCCGCAGGACGGGGAGCCCATGTGGTGTGCGAGAAGCCGTTGGGACGCACCGCCGCCGAGGGCGGTCGGATGCTGGCCGCTGTCGAGTCCGCGGGGGTGAAACACGCGTACGGGTCGACGAGTCGGTATGCCGCCGGACTGTCCCGAGCGAGGGCACTGATCGCCGAAGGTGCCATCGGCGAGGTGCAGGAAGTCGAGGCTGTCGATCACTACGGGATGTCGCCGCTGCTCCCGTACTGCTGGGTCCACAGCCTCCGTCACGGCGGTGGTCTCCTCAACAACGCCTACCCGCACTTCCTGGCCCAGTCCCAGTACGTGACGGGCGGGGCCGCGCGATGGGCCACCGGGCACACCGAACGGGTCGTCACCCGCGTGCCTGTCGGTCCCGCGGTGCACGACTTCCGGGAATGGGAGCCTCTCGACCCTGAACAGGCAGCGGCAGGTGAGTGGCGGGAGAACGACGCCGACATGGCTGCGACGGCGATCACCTGGCTGGAGCTCCTCGATGGGCGGCAGGTCCCGGCGCTGTTCCGTGCGTCGGCGTTCACCGGCGCTCGGGCTGTCGGCTACCTCGCCGTCTACGGCACCGCCGGAACTCTGCATCTCGAGGGAAATCCCTGGTTCCATGGCCTCCAGCACCTCACTACCCGAGATGGGCAGTGGGTCGACATCCCGATTCCGGCCGTCGAGGATCCGATCCAGGCCGGCTGGGACCAGCTGGTCGCTGATCTGGTCGCCGATGTCGACGGCGCCGCCGAAGTCGACTATCCGACGTTCCGGGATGGGTTTCTCGCCAACCAGCTCATCGATCAGGTCCGAGCGGCGACCGCAGCGGTGGACGATTCCATCGCAACCCCGTGAGCGCGGGTGTGCCGAGCGAGCATGGTCCTGCAGTAAGAAGGTCGGGCTACGACCGGTGACATTTCTCGCCCGTCCCGGTCAACCCTGCAGTCCTGAACAGGCAGGCTAGAAGCAAACGGAGGAGCGCGGATGTCACTCACTCGGATCCACAACCTGTCCATCTCCCTCGACGGCTTCGCCACCGGTGAGCCGCAGTCCGCTGATGCGCCGTTCGGCCACGCGGGCGAGCGTCTTCACACCTGGATGTTCGGTACGCGGTTCTGGGACCCGGGCGGAACGGCCGGAATGGACGACGCCTTCGCCGAGCGCCACAGTCACGGCGTCGGCGCCGAGATCATGGGTGCCAACAAGTTCGGCCCGCCCGGCTGGCAGGACGACGCGGAGTGGAAGGGTTGGTGGGGGCCGAACCCGCCGTTTCACACACCGACCTTCGTGCTCACTCACCACCCGCGGCCCTCGATCGAGATGGAGGGCAACACCATCTTCCACTTCCTGGACGCCGCCCCCGCCGAGGCTCTCGCTATCGCCCGCGGGGCGGCCGACGGCCAGGACGTCCGGATCGGCGGCGGGGCCACTGTCGTACGCGACTTTCTCGCTGCCGGGCTGGTCGACCAGATGCATCTGGTCCAGGTTCCGATCGTGCTGGGCCGTGGCGTCCGCATCTGGGACGGACTGGAGGCGCTCGAGGATGCCTACGACATCGAGGCGGCCTCCTCGCCGAGCGGCGTCACCCACCTGACGTTCCTGCGAAAGGTCGTCTCCTGACGGACCGCAGATCCGCCGATTCCTCGCCTCCGGCAGGCTGACCAGCTCGGTGACGGATCCACCGCAGCCCCGCCACTCGGAGCTCGATGACGTCTCGTCCGCCCTCGGCATCTCACGACCCGATCGGCACGTAGAGGTCCCAGGCCCCGAAATCCAGCTGCTGGTAGCGGTCCACCGGCATCCGCGGGCGGGGGGTCATGCCGTCCTGGTAGACGTACGCGACCTCCGAGGGGTCGGCGGCGTTGACCGTGTCGTTCTCCTCCTCCAGCCGTACGGGCTGGTGAACCGCCGCCTGGAGCCGTCCGTCGGCGAGGTAGTCGACCAGGTACGCGGCCCAGTAGTCGCCGGCAACGTAGCGAATCTGCCGGCTCTCCAGCTCGCTGACCACCTGCGTGGCGTCCGCGTTGGGGTCGAGCCACTCCCAGCCGACCTGTTGGTGGATGACGGGCACGCACAGCAGCACGGCCCACGCCGTCGGCACCGTGACCAGCAGCCACGGTGAGTTGCGGATGCGCTCGGGGACCAGCAGCAGCCACGCCCCCAACCCCATCAGCAGCTCCGGCAGGAACGGCATGGCGTACCGCGCGTCCGCGACGGAGCCGAGCGGGGCGTACATCGCGAGCACCGGGAAGGCGAGCAGGCCGGCAACCAGGATCGGCACCGTCGGCGCACCCTTGAGCACCACCAGCACCACCATCCCGACGATCGACAGGAGGATGACCAGCGCCGCGACCCCGACGGCCAGCGCGTCCGGGCCGACCCAGTCCCCGCCGTGAGTGCGTAGGCCGAAGGCCCGTGGTAGCAGCTCGGTCACGAACCTCGTCAGCCGTTCCGGGTAGGTGGTGACAACCGTCGGCAGGGCCGACTCCGGCCAGCCGTTCCGAGCCACGAACAGCAGCCACGGACTGACTCCCAGCAGGCCGCCGGCTGCGAGCGGCAGCCACCATCGGCGCACGGCCCGCCGGCGGTACAGCGTCGGCGCGACCAAGGCCAGCAGCGCGACTGTGCCGAAGATCGGATGGCTCCACACCGCGAATCCCGCCGCCAACCCGGCGAGAAAGGCGGTCCTGCCCAGCCGGTGCTCGGTGCGCATCGCGTGACACGCCAGGGCGAGGGCTACGACCTGCGCGATCAGACCGGTCGTG
>DASQLI010000215.1:0-5926 GCA_035630075.1 Microlunatus sp. | reverse complement strand
GCCGTTGCCGGTACGCCTGCTCATCCACCTGCACGATGGTGGCGTCCAACGTCTTCACAAAGCTCGTCCACGGCAGCTGGCACACCCAGCCGCTGGTCTGCTCATCGACCTGACCGACGGTCGCCACCGACAGGTCAGCGGTCAGGGCGGCGATCTGGCGGGCATTCCAGTGATGCACTTCGCCGGCCACCACGCGTTCCCACAACTGGGGCAGCCGGTGCCGGATCGCCAGGCTGTCGGCCATCCACGCCTTCGCCGACTGGACCGTGGTGTTGAACGGTCCGACCAGGCCCTGCGGCGCGAACTCCGCCATCGGCGGTGTCCCGGCCGGACCGATTCTGACCAGCCGCTCGACCAGCATCCCACCGTCGGGATGATCCACGTCGGAAGGCGCGTCGGCCCAGGCGGCGGCGATCACCAGCTGGCGGCAGCCCCACAGTCGCTGCTCGTGTTCGACGTCGGCGGCCAGATCAGCCAGAGCCCGCCGGTCCCGGCGCACTGCCTCCAACCGATCATCAAACATGACCTCATTCTAGTCGAACACGCATGCGAATACCAGACGATTGTCTCGAGATCTTCCTTGTTTTCAAGGTGTTCCCCGACGGAGCACGCGGTTGGCACAGATCCAGTTCAACGGGGAGTGACCTCTGTCGCGCTCTGATCCAGGCCCTTCGACAGGCTCAGGGCGCGTTCCTCGCTAGCGCTTCTTCTGCTTCGCGGCCCGGTGCCTGACAGAGCCGACTCAGGCACCGTGTCACCCGTGAGGTGGGCGCTCTCGGGCTGCCCCTGCACCAGATCCTGTCGACGCACCAGTGACGGCGTTCCGACCGGCTCGACGGCGGGCAGGTGGGAGTAGCCGTCCGCGTCAGACCTTGCGGATGCGTACCCACTCGACCCGGTGATCGGGCCCCTTGCGCAGGATGGTGGTGGCCCGGCCGCGGGTGGGAAGGATGTTGAGGGCGAGGTTCGGGCCGTTGATGGTGTCCCAGAGCGACTTGGCTCGAGCGACCGCCTGCTCGGTGGTCAGCTCGGCGAACCGGCTGAAGTAGGACCGGGGATCACGGAACGCCGTCTCGCGCAGTGACAAGAACCTGGTGATGTACCAGCTCCGGACGTCGACGGGGTCGGCGTCTACGTACACCGAGAAGTCGAAGAAGTCGCTGACCGCCAGACCGGTGGTGCCATCCGCTCGCACTCGCGCCGGCTGCAGCACGTTCAAACCCTCGACGATGAGGATGTCGGGTCGACGGACGGTCACCTGCTCGTCGGCGACGATGTCGTACACCAGGTGGCTGTAGACCGGGGCCACCACCTCCTCCGCGCCCGACTTGATGTCCATCACGAAGCGCAGCAGGGCCCGTCGGTCGTAGGACTCGGGAAATCCCTTGCGGTGCATCAGCCCTCGCCGTTCCAGCTCGGCGTTGGGGAACAGGAACCCGTCGGTGGTGATCAGCTCGACCCGCGGGTGCTCCGGCCAGGCGGCCAGCAGCTCGCGCAGCAGGCGGGCGGTGGTGGACTTGCCGACCGCCACCGACCCCGCGACGCCGATGACGAACGGCGTCCGGGCCGAGGACAGCTGCAGGAAGCCGTTGGTGGCGGCATGCAGCTCGCCGGTGTAGCGGACGTAGCGACTCAGCAGGCCGGTCAGCGGCAGGTAGACCTCACGTACGTCGGTGAGGCTGGTCGGGTCGCTGAGACCTCGCAGGCGCTCCAGGGTGGCACCGTCGAGCGTCATCGGGGCGGTGGCCGCGAGCTCGGCCCAGTCGGCTCGGCGGCGCTCGATGTACGGACCGCCCACGTGCCCGTTCTGCAGCCCTACCACCCGCGTCACACTATCGGCGAGAACCCCGGCGGCAGGGTGCACAACACGTACAGTGTGGTGCCATGTGCGGAATCGTCGGGTACGCGGGCCCGAAGTCGGCGGTGAGCGTGGTGGTCGACGGCTTGCGGCGGCTGGAGTACCGCGGGTACGACTCCGCCGGCGTCTGCGTGGTCGCCGAAGGGAAGCTGTCGTTGGCCAAGCGCGCCGGCAAGCTGGCCAACCTGGAGAAGGAGCTGTCCGAGAACCCGCTGCCGGTCAGTGGTCTGGCCGTCGGCCACACCCGGTGGGCCACTCACGGCGGACCCACCGACACCAACGCCCACCCCCACGCTTCGGCGAACGGCCGGGTCGCCGTCGTGCACAACGGCATCATCGAGAACTTCGCCCTGCTCCGGACCGAGCTGGCCGAGGTCGGGATCCTGCCGGTCTCCCAGACCGACACCGAGATCGCCGCCCAGCTGCTCGGCCTGGAGGTCGCCACGGGTGCCGGCTTGACCGAGGCGATGCGGGCGGTGTGCAGCCGGCTCGAGGGCGCCTTCACCCTGGTGGCGGTGGATGCCGCCGAGCCGGACACGGTGGTCGCGGCCCGTCGCAACTCTCCGCTGGTGGTCGGGCTCGGAGACGGCGAGAACTTCGTCGCCTCCGACGTTGCCGCATTCATCGAGCACACCCGCGAGGCGGTCGAGCTCGGTCAGGACCAGGTGGTCACCATCACCCCGACCACGTTCGAGGTGCAGACCTTCGCCGGCGAACCGGCGAGCGTCCACCCGTACCACGTGGACTGGGACCTGTCCGCCGCCGAGAAGGGCGGCTTCGACTGGTTCATGCGCAAGGAGATCTACGAGCAGCCGAAGGCGGTGGCCGACACCCTGCTGGGCCGGCACGACGCCGCCGGCGCACTCCGGCTCGACGAGATCAGGATCGCGCCGGAAGAGCTGCGGGCGGTCGACAAGATCATCGTCATCGCCTGCGGCACGTCCTTCTACGCCGGCCTGGTCGCCAAGTACGCCATCGAGCACTGGACCCGGATTCCCTGCGAGGTCGAGCTGGCCAGCGAGTTCCGCTACCGGGACCCGATCGTCGGTCCGACCACGCTGGTGGTGACCATCTCCCAGTCCGGCGAGACCGCCGACACGTTGATGGCCATCCGGCACGCGCGGGAGCAGAAAGCCAAGGTGCTGGCCATCTGCAACACCAACGGCTCCACCATCCCGCGCGAGTCCGACGCGGTGATCTACACCCACGCCGGGCCGGAGATCGGGGTCGCCTCGACCAAGGGGTTCTTGACCCAGCTGGTCGCCTGCTACCTGCTGGGGCTCTACCTGGCTCAGGTCCGAGGCACCAAGTTCGGTGACGAGATCGCGCTGCTGATCGACGAGCTCGACAAGATCCCGGCGGCACTGGAACGTCAGCTGGCCGACATGGACGGGGTGCTGGAGCTGGCCGCACATTTCGCCGACGCGCCGTCGGTGTTGTTCCTGGGTCGGCACGTCGGCTACCCGGTGGCTCTCGAGGGAGCCCTGAAGCTCAAGGAGCTGGCCTACATCCACGCCGAGGGGTTCGCGGCCGGCGAGCTGAAGCACGGGCCCATCGCGTTGATCGAGAACGACCTCCCGGTGTTCGTGGTGATGCCGCCGCAGGGCCGGGACATGCTGCACGACAAGGTGATCTCGAACATCCAGGAGATCCGGGCGCGCGGTGCCCGCACCATCGTGCTGGCCGAGGAGGGCGACGAGGAGGCGGCCCCGTACGCGGACGTGTTGATCACGCTGCCCAGGGTGCCGACCCTGTTGCAGCCGCTGGTTGCCACCGTGCCGCTGCAGGTCTTCGCCTGCGAGCTGGCCACCCGGAAGGGCCATGACGTCGACCAGCCGCGGAACCTGGCCAAGTCCGTCACCGTCGAGTGAGCGGCCTGGTCGGATTCGTCCGCTTCCGGGCTGACGGAACGGGAGCGCGTACGCTTCGACAGGCTCAGCGCGCGGACACCATGATCACCCTCGCGTCATGATCATCGGGATCGGCATCGACGTGTGCGAGATCCGCCGCTTCGCCGAGGCAATCGAGCGGCAGCCGCGGATAGTGCAGCGTCTGTTCACACCGCTGGAGGCCGAGCGGTCGGTCGCCTCGCTGGCGGCCCGGTTCGCGGCGAAGGAGGCGTTGGCGAAGGCTCTTGGTGCGCCGGCCGGTATGGCCTGGCACGACGCCGAGGTGCAGACCGACGAGCGCGGACGGCCCTTCTTCGTGATCACCGGCACTGTCGAGAGCCGCGCCCGAGAGCTGGGTGTCAGCACGGTGCACCTGTCGTTGTCACACGACGCCGGAGTCGCTTCGGCGATGGTGGTCTGCGAGGACTGAGGGAGACGAGGGGCGATGAGGTACGCGTACACGGTCACCCAGACCCGCCGTCTGGAGGAGGCCGCCTTCGCGGTGGTCGGCGACGCGGCGTTGATGCAGCGGGCCGCGCACGGGCTGTCCATCAGCGCTGCCGACCTGCTCCTCCGGACCCACGGTGGGGTCTACGGAGCCCGGGTGCTGATCTTGGTCGGTCCGGGCAACAACGGCGGCGACGCCTTGTACGCCGGGCAGCGGCTGGCGCGCCGAGGCTGTGCGGTGACCGCGGTGCAGGCTCTCGGCCGCCCGCACGAGGCGGGCCTCGCGGCGTTGCGCGGCGCCGGTGGTCGGTTCATCGACGGGGAGAGCCTCGCTGAGCATGATCTGACCGACGTCGACCTGATCATCGACGGGGTGCTCGGCATCGGCGGTCGGCCGGGGCTCCCGGATGATCTTGCTGCGCTGGTGGCGGGCGCCGCCGGCTCCGAGATCCCGATCGTGGCGGTCGATCTGCCGTCCGGGGTGGACACCGACACCGGCCAGGCGCCGGCCGGGTCGGTCCAGGCGATCCGGACCGTCACCTTCGGCGGCTACAAGCCCTGCCACCTGATCGAGCCGGCCGCCAGCCGAGCGGGGGAGGTCGAGGTCGTCGACATCGGTCTCGACCCGAGCCACACCGTGCCGGCGCTGGCGTCCTGGGAAGCCGCCGACGTGGCGGCACACTGGCCGTTGCCGGGCCCGACCAGTGACAAGTACGCCCGCGGGGTGGTCGGGATCGACACCGGATCGACGGCCTACTCCGGTGCGGGCGTGCTCTCCACCTTCGGCGCGGTGTACGGGGGAGCGGGGATGGTCCGCTTTCTCGGCGCACCCGGGTCGGCGGAGATCATCGGCCGAGAGCTGCCCAACGTGGTCTTCAGCGAGGGACGGGTCCAGTCCTGGCTGGTGGGTTCGGGCTGGGGCGATCGGGCCGACGGCGATGACGTGATCGCTGGCCTGGTCGACGAGGGACTGCCGCTGGTGATCGACGCCGACGGGCTGGCCCACCTGCCGGATCGGCTGCCGGGCACGACTCTGCTCACCCCGCACGCCGGCGAGCTGGCGCGGCTGCTGGGTGTCGAGCGCGCCGAGGTGACGGCGGACCCGGTCGCGGCAGTGCGGCGTGCTGCCGACGAGACCGGAGCGACCGTGCTGCTCAAGGGTGCCACCCAGCTGGTGGCCACCCCCGGTACCGAGACCGTCGAGGTGGCCGTGCCGGGACCGGCCTGGACCGGTCAGGCCGGCTCCGGCGACGTGCTCGGTGGCCTCTGCGCCGCCGTGCTGGCCGCCGGCGTCGGGGCGCGGACGGCCGCGGTGCTGGGTGCGTCGCTGCAGGCGATGGCCGCGGCTCGGTTCCCGGGTCCGATCCCGCCGCAGGACCTGGCCCGGCACTGCGCCGTCGTGATCGGTGAGTTCGGCGCCCCTGACCAGGCACCCGGCGGCCGGCCGGGTCCAGGTTCGCGCCGGTGAGCCCGTACATCGACCCGGCGACGGCGTCCGCGGTGATCGACCTGGACGCCTTCGCGACCAACATCGAGATGCTGCGCCGTCATGTGGCGCCGGCGGCGGTGATGGTGGTCGTCAAGGCGGAGGCGTACGGGCACGGAATGATCGAGTGCGCTCGGGTCGCCCGTGAGGCCGGCGCCGAGTGGCTGGGCGTCGCCACGCCGGAGGAGGCGCTCGCGCTGCGCCAAGCGGGCGACACCGGCCGGATGCTGGCCTGGCTGTACGGCC
>DASQLI010000214.1:0-11776 GCA_035630075.1 Microlunatus sp. | reverse complement strand
TCTGCTCCACCGTCGCCGGTCGGTCGCACAACTCGGCCGCGGGCATCGGCAGGAACGGCGCCAGCCCCCACGGCCTGAAGTGGACGCCCACGGACCGGGTCGGGGTTGGGTAGCTGAACTCCCACGCACGGGTGGGGGTGGCGACCGCGCAGCCGTCGGCGTACTCCACGGCTCCTACGTCGGTGCCTGCGCGGATGAGAAACGGCGCCCCGAGGTTGACGATGAGCAATGGCGCGGGCGCCGCCGGCAGCATCAACCGGGAGTACGGCGGGGCGCCCTCTAGGTAGTAGAGGTCGTGGACCAGCCCGTCCAGCGGCGGACCGGGCACCCTGGGCACATACTCCACGCCGACATCATCGCCGACGGCCCATCCGGCATCACGCGCCGCCGCCAGCATCGAGCCGGAACCGATCCCTGACGGGCGCCCGGCGCATTTCGGTCCACAACCAAACCCCACATTGTGAAGAGCCGCCAAACCCTGCATTGGGCAGGGGTGAACGCGTCGAAGGCCGCGGTGCCGGACCAGCCTTTCGGGTCGATGGTCAACCAGGGCTCGCGGTTGTCCACCGATGGCGCAGGAAAGTGAAGGAAGGCAAACCTTACTCGCATGCGTTTGCCACTTGTCGATCAACAGTTCTGAGTGTGGCAGCCTTCCTGGCTTTGATGCTGGGTGCCTGCTCCAGCACCCAGCCCGGAGGGCAGCTCGGCACCGACACGAGCCCGGCACCATCGGGCACGGATCCTGGAGTGGTCGTCGCTCTCGACGACTTTGCCGCGTTGAACATCCTGGCTCTGGGTGTGACACCGGACCTCAGTTACGACGCCTTCGGCTACGCCACGACCAAGGCGATCTTCGAACGGGAGGGGATGACGTCGAAGCCGTACGGTGCCGCCCGCAACGTCGAGGAGGTGCTGGCCGCCGATCCCGACGTGATCGTTGGTGTGTCGCTGCCCACCACGGTGGAGCAGAAGTCCCGCCTGGACCAGATCGCCTCGACCACGATCTTGGAGTACACCGCGAACTGGCAGACCGCACTGCGCGGAACGGCCAAGGCGCTCGGCCGCCTCGAGCGCGCCGAGCAGATCATCAGCACCGTTGAGGCGAACGCCTCCTCACTGAAGGCTGATCTGGCGGCGGGTGACCAGGCCGGTGACGTGGTCTGGGTCATCGCCGGCTCGACCGACGGGTTGTTCAGCCCGCCGACCAAGACCAACCTCGGCGCGCTGCTCACCGATTTGGGACTCGACCGGCCGGCACCGCAACAGGCTTCGGTGCCGGCCTCGGCTCCGTTCATCAACTCTCGACCGAGCAGCTTCCCGACAACGACGGCGACGTGTTGTACTTGCTGCAGGGGCAGAGTTACCCGATCGAGTCGATCACCGGGTCAGAGCTGTACCCGCAGCTTGACGCCGTGCGGCAGGACCGATCGTTCCCGGTCAGTGGCGAGATGTGGTTCGGCAGCAATCCGGTCAGTGTGCAATGGGTCCTCGACGACCTCTCCGCCACATTGCTGGACGACAGGGCGCCGATACCAGAGAGCGCGGCACCCGACCGGTTGGAGCAGCTGGTCACCGCGGCCGGAGGCTGATCGAAGGCCAAGCTGCTGCTCTCGGCGCCGATTCTGGGTCCCATGCTGAGACGTCCACGCGCGCGGCAGAGTGCGCAACCTCGCACGAAGTCCGAGCTTGATCAAATGGCGGACGGTTTGAAGGACTCAGCGTGAAGTTGACACAGGGTGCACGGCTGCCGTTGCCATCTCGGGTCGGCCAGCCGCGCCTGCGCAGACGGCGGTGATCACGCGTTCAGGCGGGCAACTCCAAGACCGAGAGCTGGTGGCGGCACTGGTGCACTGCTTTCCCCGCATTGGCTCGCCCGCGCGCAGTCGCGGCCGTACGGGCAGTGGGGGACCTCTAGCTGCGTACATTCCTGATCCGCCGTGGCTCAGGGCACCTGCGCGAACCGGCTCTCCACCTCCTCCCCGACAGCGGCCGAACCGGGCATCAGCACCTCGGTCCGGTATCCCGCGGTCACGTAGTCGACCACCCGATGGACGAGCGCGTTCAGCAGTGCCGCTGCCTGCGGGTTCGGTGCCGGTCCGCTGGTGCCCGGCCGCGCCGAGTTCAGGAACGTCCGCCACCACCCGATCTGCGCCTCCAGCAGGGCCGGCGGATAGATGCCCGGCTCGGTCGGTGCCGGATTGATCGCCGCGGCGACGGCCGTGCCGATCTGGGCACCGGTCGGGTTCGGTGACGTGATCTGGTCGCAGATCAAGGTGAGCAGGGTGCGGTTGCCGGGCAGGTTGACCGGCTCGGCGACGGGGATGGCCGCGGTGTAGACGGGTCGGCTGGAGACCGGCGGCGGCACCCGCTCCACGTAGGTGACGCGGTGCAGCACCCGCCAAACCGGGTTGGCGGCGGTGAGCTCCCGCATCGCCCGTGCTGTCGGGTCGTTCGACATCTGCTTCCAGACCGGGTCGACGATGTGGTCGAACGCCTCGGCGTTCGACCGGCTGGCGGGCAGCAGGAAGCTGAAGAACCGGTACTGCTGGACCTTGCCGACCCCTGAGCCCGGACTGAACGCTCCCTTGCCGGTGCCGTAGACCGCGTCCGCGGCCGGATCCCAGGCCGGCAGGTAGGTCTCACCGACGGCGGTGACGTCCAGGCTCACGCTCTGTTGGGTCTCGGTGGTCAGCCCGATGTGCACGTCGACCATGTGGCTGACCAGCAGGTCCAGCGACCAGGCGAAGCCGAAGTAGTGGAAGAACTCGCCGGCCGCCTTGATGCCGCCGCCGCCACCGACGCTGCGCCAACCCGTGTAGGACCGGGTGGACACGCCGGCGTAGCCCTCGGTCTCGGCGTGGAACCCCATGTCGGCGCTCCACACGTACCGGTTGGCGATGCCTGCGGTCGGCACCGCGGCCTGGTTCCCGCTGCCGGGTTCGGCGTCGAAGTCGATCGGCAGCTGGGATCTCACGTCGCTCAGGTCCGCGTTCGACCGCTGACCTCGACCACGCCAGTCGAACTGGGCCGCGTAGGCACGGCGGCGCTCATTCTGCGCCTCGATCGATGCGGCCAGCCCGTACGCCTCGGTCGGCCTGAAGTAGCTGCCCCGCCGGGCGTCGGGGTCGTCGACCAGCCCGACCCGGCCGTCCAGACTACCGTTCCTGGTGTAGTGCGTATCCATCGGGAAGATCAGCAGGTTCCGGTCCGGCGGGATCGCGAGATTGGGGATGATGATCGTCCCCACTGCGGCCTTGGTCGCCCGGTTGATCATGGCGAACAAGTCCCCGGTGAGAGACTCGACCAGCGCGTAACCCTGGTTGGCGGGCACATAGCGACGCCCGACCTGCTTGTTCAGGTAGCGCTCCGGGTCACTCTGATAGGACTCCCAGTCCCCGTTCAGCGAGAGGGTGTCGAGCTGTGTGGCGGTCCACTCGCCGGCCAGGGCGGTCTGGTCGGACGCGCCGTAGGTCGCCTTCGCGGCGGCCACGGCCTGCACCGTGTTCTTGAGGTCGTACTCCTCGTTGGAGATGAGAAGCAGGTTCAGATCGACCCGCTCGCTGATCCCGAACAGGCCGATGGCGGCCTTGAAGTCGATGTCCGTGGTCGTTGTAGAGGTCGAGCTGAAGGCGACCTTCTGACTGCTCTGCTGCGTTAGCGTCACGGCTGTGGAGCCGGCGTAGAAGGTGTAGAGCGGGCTGGCCGGGCTCTGGTAGTACGGCCGGCTCAGGTTCTCACTCGGTACCGGCGGGGCGCCTTCGATGTAGCCGATCAAGGTCGGGTCGGTCTGCACCTGCCCGACGTAGATCAGGTCCAGCTGGCCCACCTCGATCGGCCGGGTCAGCGACGCGTTCGGATCCATCAGGTACTGCCGCTTCACCACGGCCCGCGCTTGCCGGGTGCCGGCGCTGCTGGCGTGGGCGTACGAGCCGACCGCGATGCGGCCCGCGGTGCACTCCGCCCGGTCGGTGATCAGGCCGCCGTACACGTTGCGGACCACCGCCCCCTCGTTGCTGACCGGGACGTCGTCGACCCGGATCCGGGCAGTGGCGATCGCCGGACTCGGATTGTTGCCGCCGCCGGTCAGGTCCTTGCCCTGCTGACTGAAGTCCCAGTACGCCAGCAGGTCGGCCTCGTCGCCCGATCGTGGCGTGTGCATCTGGTCCCGGATCTCGGCCAGGCTGCGCGCCCTGGCCCACAGCGCGACCGAGCCCAGGTCCCCGGTCAGTCCCTTAGTCCCCGCCTCTTTGGGCGCGCCGAGGCTGAACTGCGGAGCCACCGCCGGCGTCAGGGGCGCCAGAGCGGTGTACGGCTCGACGCTGCGCACCGGGGTGCCGTTGGCCACGAACTCGACCGTCGAGGTCACCCGCAGGCTCGACCAGGGGGCCGAGGAGGTCAGCACGGCGTCGCTGCCTCCGACGCTGTCGACGGCCACGAGGCCTTGCCCGTCGCGGAACGACCACACGGCGGCGAGACCGGCGGGGGGGCCGAACCGCGGCCGCGTCGGCGCCGTCTCCGGGAAGAGATCTTGCACCGACGGCAGCGCGCTCCAGTAGCGGAGCTGGCCGAGCGTGCCTCGGAACAGGTTGAGTGACTCGATCGGTTGTATCACTCCGTCCGGAGCCAGGTTGCTGCGCCCGATCAGCACATCGGTCTGTGAGGCGAGCAGCTGCAGGGTGGCGAGCCCGACCGTGCCGGACTTGTTGCCGATCTGCCGGCCGTCGGCGTAGGCGGTGATGGTGTAACCGGCGGTTGAGTCGGGCTCCTTGCCGGCGTTGTGGCCGGCGAAGGTGACGGCGACGTGATGGAGGCCGCCGTCGGCAAGGTCGACCCCGCTGCTCCGCAGGGTCTCGATCGTGGTCCCGCCGTGGTCGTCGTTCCTCATCTTCACCGACAGCGCCAGGTTGCCGGCCGCGTCAACGACGAGGGCGAAGGACTGGTCGTCGGGAGCGCTGTCCCAGGCCCAGTGGGCGATGATCGTCGCATCCTGGGGTAGCCGGTCCGGGAGCTGGATCCACGCGTCGATGGCGAACTCCAGGCCCGGGTTCAGTTTGCCGCCGGGGCATCGGGCCCAGTCGAGCTGGCCCAGGTCGAAGCGGGGCTTGGGATTGAGCGCCAGCGCACCGCCGGCGCGCAGCACGACGGCCAGGTGGTTCCAGCGGTCGTTGGCCAGGGCCGCGTGGGCCTCGACGGGCGGCAGGCCGGCGATGCTGGCCACCACCGAGAGGAAGAAGTCGTCCTGGACGGCCGCGACCGGCTGGTGGCCGGAGTAGTAGGCGGCGTCCCAGTCGGTGCCGGTGATGACCGCGGTGTTCGGCAGGTGGCTGGTGGTCGGGCCGCCGGAGACCAGGCTGGTCATCGGCCAGCAGCCGAGTAACCCGGACTCGTTGCCGGCCATCCCGACGAAGGCGGTTCGGCGGACCTCGGCGACCGTGCGAGCGGTTGCCCAGAACCTCAAGGCGGCGATCTTGCCGAACATGGCGACGTCGTCGGCGGTGTTGGCTCCGATGATCAGGGACGCCCCCCTCTGGTCGTCCTGCAGGACCACGTCGGTCACGACGGAGTCCAGGACGGCGTCGACGTACAACGACAGGGTCCAGCCGCCGCGGATGGTGGCGCTGACCGGCCGCTGCTCGGCCGTTACGGCGACGTGGGTCCAGGTCGGCAGGCCGTCCCGGTTCGTCGCTGGGACGGCGCCCACGCTGCGGAAGGTCTTCGCGGCATCGCCATCGGGACTCGTGCTGATCACCAGGTGCCGGTCGGGGTCGACGCCGATCCCGAAGGCGGTCACCGTCTGGTCTGGTAGCTGGACCTGGACGATGCCGCCGAGCGCACCAGCCGGAGCCGGTGGTGCCGTCGGCTGGATCCAGCACTCCCAGGTGAACGCCCCGGGTCTCAAGAACTCGGCAGCGCTGGAGGTGCCGGTCTGGAAGTAGGCGGAGTCCGGTTCGCCGGGCTTCTTGGCGTAGCTGGAGAACTGGATCACGTCCTGGCCCTCGACGCCGATCGTGTAGTCCGGCGCCAGCCCGGTCGAGGTCGCCGACCCTGTTCCGTGGAAGGTGATCACTCGCTGCACGGCGCTGCTCGACGGCTGCAGCCAGGTCTCCAGGGTCCACTCCGGCTGAGGGAGCAGATTGAGACTGGCGGGCAGGGCGCCGTTGCCGCCGCCGACCGGCACACTGACGCTGTCGGTGCCGTCGAAGCTGCACGACTGCGGTGGGGTCTCCCGGATCCAGCGGCTCCCGCTGGCGAGCCCGCCGCTGCCGAGCTGCCGGCTGATGCCTGCCGCGGTGAGGTCGGCGGCCCGGTTCTGCACGTAGGCCGGGATGCCGGCGACCGGTCGATCCGCGACTATGCAGCCGAACCCGGTCGTCCGAGTGAGCTCGATCACCGGTCCGCTGGCTGGCACGTGTTGTTGGCTGCCCGCCGCGTAGGTTCCGGCCGCAACCTTCGATCCGGCTGCCGACCCGGCCGGCGCAAGCCAGTCGAACAGCGCACAGCTGCCACGGAGATCGAGCCGACCGACCGGCCCGCCGGTGGGCAGCACCTGGCCGGCGGCACCATCGATGTTGATCACCAGTCCGAGGGCGGCGAAGTGTGTGTCCGCCATCAGCGCGGTGGCGAACTGGGCCACGGCGGCCGGCACGTTGGGCACGGTGAACGTGTTCGGATCATCGCCGACCTGGTGCTCGGCCGGGGGCGTGCGCACCACCGTGACATTCAGCCCGCCGGCCTTGGCTGCGGCCACCTCGATGGTGAGCGCGCTCAGGTCGCCGGCGGCCGACGTCGGTAGGAACAGCACGGCGGCGTCGATCTGGTACGCGTTGGTGGGCAGTCCGAACAGCGTGCTGCTGCCTGCGCCGAGCGTGTACGGGTAGACCGAGCCGGCGGCCGAACCGGCGAAGATGTCGGCCCAGGCGCCGGCATCGGTAGGCAGGGCCGGCCAGACCGCGGTGATCGGGTGCGCCGCCTGGAAGGTCATGGTGACCTCGGCCGAGCTGCCGCTCTTCGCCACGACGACCTGGCTGAGGGGCAGACTGGGCCGGTCGGTCACCACGGTCGCGATCGGTGGGTGGCCGACGATGGCCCCCTGCGTCTGATCAGGACCGAGCAGCGGCGGCGTCAGCGGCAGCCGGGCGAGCGGATGGGTGCCGGTGAAGTCGAAGAATGGGCGTGCTCCGGTCAAGGCCGCCGGGTCGGCCGAGTCGTCGGTGGCCTGGCCGTTCAGCACCGCTGCGAACGTCGACACCTCTCGCGGCACCCCCCGCCAGGTCTCCGGGCCCAGCCCGACGGCGCTCGGATAGCTGATCTCGACGGTGCAGAGGTCGGGCTGGGGCTGCGCGGAGGCGCCGCTGCCGAGAGTCGCGTCACTGATGGCCAAGGTCGAGCCGGTCATCACCGGGCCGCTCTGCCGGGCGACGAGCTGGACGGTGCCCGCAGGCTGCTCGGCCGGGACCGGGTACGCCCAGCTCGCCGGCAGCACCACCCGACTGACTCGCGGGTCCAGCTGAGCCACCATCGCCTGCGGCTGGCCCGGCACCAGGGCGCGCCAGCCGAACTCGCCTTGGTCCGCCGTCGCCGGCGGGCCGCCGCTGTAGAGGTGGACCAGACCGTCCTCGGCCATCCGGCCGGACAGGTCGGTGTGTGGTTGCAGCTGGCCCAGCAGCATGCTGGTGACCACCTGGCCGCCGATCACCCGGGTGACCTGCAGGGCCTGAGCGGGGGTCGGGAACGCCTCGGAGGTCTCATCGGGCTGGAAGACGCCGCCGACGACGGCGCCGTCGACCAGCTGCACCGACTGCTCGTCGGCGGGGAGTACCGGCACGGTTCCGGTCTGGTCGAGACCGAAGTCGTAGACCACGGTCGCCGCCGGCAGTCCGGCGCTCAACGCTGTACCGCTGACTGCCACCGCCAGCATCAGCCGACCCGCTCGCTGCACCTCGACGGGGTTGCCGCTGGGATCGGTGGCGGCGTCCTGCTCGGCGTAGGGGACGAGTGTTGGGGCGAGTCCGGCGATCGGTGTCAGGGCCCGGTTCTGGCAGCTCGGGGTGAGCAGCGGGTAGACGGCGGCGGACTCGGTGAAGTCGGTGACCGTGTCGTCGGTCTGGGTGAAGCAGGACAGCCGGATGCCGGCGGCCGAGGTCGTGGCGACGTACCAGCGGACGGTCGACTGGTCGGCCGTCGGCACCCGAGCGACCCCGAAGGCGCCGCTCGCGGCGCCGGCGATGTGACTGAGCTCGATGGTCGGCTCCAGGAAGGGGGCGCCGGTCAGGTCGCGCGACGACAGCGAGTCGGTGGCGTCCAGCGGTACGTCGCGGAGCCCGCTGCGCTGGTAGCGCACCTCCCAGGCGACCTCGAGGGCGTAGCGGGGATAGTTGACGCCGGCGACCTCATCGGTCCAGGACTGCAGCACGAGGCGATTGAGGTAGCAGGTGCCGGCCACGGTGGGTCTGATGATCATCAGGAACCGGTCGTCGCTGACCACTTGGAACGAGGCGTCGGCCGGCGTGATCGCGGTCGCCGCCGGGGTGACCGTCAGCAGGTCCATGCCGGCCAGCCGAAGCTCCGGCGCCGGTTGCTGCTGCTGGTAGGCGGTGCCGACCGGTCCGCGGGCCGGGGCACCGGGCAGGTCGAAGCGGTACCAGCCGCTCCAGCCGGACTCGTCGGCGGCGTCGACCGACCGGGTGGGGTCATAGACCTGGAAGTACAGGGTGTGGCTGGGCCGTCCCTGTTCCCGGGCGAAGGCCAGCAACAGGCTCTGGTGCGACACCAGCATCGGGGCGGTCAGAGTCAGACCCCAGGCATCGCTGGACGGTCCGTCGGCGGCGGTCATGATCAGTTCTTGGTGATCGTGATGGTCGGCTGGAGGTATGTGTAGCCGGAGGAGTACGGATCGGTGCCGGTCGTCGTCGTGGCGTATCGAGACGCGTTGATCCCCTGCAGACCGACGGTGAACGTGTGGGTGAAGATAGTGTTCAGGAAGTAGGTGATCACCAGGGTGGTCTGGGCGCCGGCCAGCGTGTAGGTGCAGGTGCCGCCGACCCCGACCCCGGAGAGCTTGGTGCTCTTCGCCTGGAACGCCTCGGCCTTGGTGCCGACCTCGTACCGGTTGGTGGTGATCGCGATGGTGCCGTTGGTGGGGTCGGTGGTGGAGAAGTCAAGGACGCCCTTGGACTGGTTGTCGATGGTCGGGGTGACGTAGTCGTAGACGCCATAGTCGCCGAGCCTGCGGCTAAGTATCGAGGTGGCCAAAGCACGGAAGGCCGGACTCACCGCATCGCCCGGAAGTGTGCGGAACGCTTCCGGCAGCTCGGCCGGGATGACGGTCAGGGTGCTAGCGTCGCGGTCGTAGCGGTACTCGGCCTTGAAGCACTCGCCCTGCAGGGAGCCGGTGTCACCGTTGAAGCCCTGGATCCCGTTGCGGGTAAGGAACTTCTCGGCCGTCGCCATCTGGTCGGTGCTGACGTCGTCGAGCCGGATCTCGTCGTACATGGTCTCTCCCTCTTTGGGCATGGCCCGTTCTGGTTACTGGTGTGGTGGTGCACCCCGCCCGTGGCGGGCTGGTTCGGCGCACGCTGGCGCCTCGAGAAGTGAACTGTGTCAGGGTTCCCGCGAGCGCCGTCGGCTCGCTCGTGACGCTGCGCTCGACAAGATGATCATGTGCGGGCACGGATGGCTTTGATCACTCGGGGGAGTTGATCATGGGGGCACCGCTGTGCCGCGAGATTCGGCCCGCATCGGATGTCCTAGTTGTTGTGGCCTGTCCCCGACCCAAGATCAGCATGGCCCATCCGGACCGAAGCAGCAATAGTCCGGGAGATTAACTAAGTAAACACGGCGGGGGCACAGGTGACTCGAACCACCCTGTGCCGAGTACCGCGTCCACTGCCTCCCGGTGTGTATGGTCCGGTCACCGACATCGTGGAGACGTTCACCAAGTACCTGGGTGCCTTGCTCGCGTCGTTCCCCTACGAGCCGGAGGAGGAGTTGACCAAGGAGGCGGAGTCGGCGTTCGTGCCAGGAGGCAGATCTCCATCCCGGATCATCTAGCCATCACCCGCACGATGTCGGGTGAAGCACACACCACGCGGGGAGCGGGCGTTGCTTCGCAGAGGTGGACAGGGGTGAGAGTGATCGCTGACTCGATGGGTAGTGATGCCGCATGACCGATCAGGTGCGTCACCCCGTGGAGTCAGGCGGCACAGCCGGCTCTTCTGAGCGCATTAATTCCTCGGTCCTCGCACCGAGCTGCGGATCTGCCGCTCGATGGGCCGGCTCCTGTCCAGCGCTCGAGGCCGTTCGGGAGCTGGGGCTGCTCAGGCTGGGCGCCTGGCGTGGTTTCTGTCCTGGTGGTTCCGCGCCCTGGAGGCGATTGCCGATCCGACGACGTCGGGGGAGAGGGGCGCCGGCGGCGGGTCTCATTCTGTCTAATCCTCAATCCACCGATTGGCTTGGGCAGTTGATCTTGGTCGGCAATGTGTGAATCGCCTCATGCAAATTCTTTTTCGCGAGCAGGGTTCTGCCCAGACCAGTCCCGTCTTGATCTCACGTCGGTTGTCCGGCCAGCAGGTCGACCAGTGTGGGCGCCCTCCACAGCCCTTGGTCTCGACATGTCGACTATCCTGCCAGCCATATGGACTGTCTACTTTAGGACATAGCCGAAAGTGGACGCAGAAGTGTGCGCAGGGAGTGGTTCGCCGGTCTACCCTTTTGTCAACGCGGAACATCCCCGAGGTTCCGCACACCCCCGACGAAGTCCGTGGCCACCTGAACCCCCGAGCAGGCGGCCACGGACTTTTCGTCTTCTGAGCGTCCGACATCTTTGATTCGCACACCGCCGTCCAGAACGTGAGGCGGCGGCGTCGTACACCCGTGGTTGATTGTCACGTGTGAGATCCACAGACCAGGTACGGGTTCAGGGCGACGCTCCAGGTCAGCTCTACGGGGACTCCCACCGTCACGCGTACTCAGACGCGACGGGCCCAAGTTGGGATTTCCATCCCAACCCGGGCCCGCGTGCGTCGTCGTGGCGGTGCATCCTGCAGGTGTCGTTCCCCCGACCGACGAACCTGCTGGACTGCGTCCGGAACTTGCGTGTTCTCGTTTTCCCCGCGATCTTCCGACAGGAGAAGGTTGACCTATCAACCTCGGCGTGGGCTGACTGTGACCTTCACGTCGCCTCAGGATTAGCCAAATGTCGTTCTGCATCTTGGTGGCACCCGTGAAGCGGCGTGGTCTTGGCACTGCGGCTCGCTAGGCAGAGAGCTGATCCACCACGCCGCGCAAGGTATCGATCGCTTCCCGGGTGAGGAAGTCCAGGATGATCGCATGGCAACCGGGCAGGTGATTCTCTCGGCCACGCGTGCTGTGGATCCCAGCGTACGCGGATCCCGCACCCAGTGGTGGCGTCTCCAGGTAGGTCGGAGGCCAGGCGCCACCGCGTACCCGACCGGGCCGACCGTGAGACAGGCTCGACCAGGCCACGATTGCCTGCTGGATCCGGTCGATGCGAACGTACGGTGTTGCCGTCTCGAGAGAGAGCGCCGCAGCAATCAGTGAGAACGCCGGTTGACCTAAACGCCAGTTCGGTCTGGTGACCATCCGGACAGAGGCCCGCTGGGTGGTGGGCTTTGAGGTGGTCCTCGGTGCCCTACTCGCCGCTCTCGATGGCGACGTGATCACTAGTATCCATGGTTGCGGTGAGTAGCGCCATGGACTCCTCGGAGAGGTATCGGCGGTCGCCGGCGATCCATTCGTCGTGGGTGTCGATCAGTAC
>DASQLI010000213.1:0-11267 GCA_035630075.1 Microlunatus sp. | reverse complement strand
GCCTGCGACAACACGCTGGCCATCGCCGAGCGCTGCAACATCGAGTTCACCGAGGGCAACGGCACCTTCATGCCGCGCTACCCCTGCCCGCCGGGGGAGAACGAGGAGTCCTGGTTCGTCAAGGAAGTCGAGACGGGCCTGCGTCGCCGGTTCCCGAACGGCGTTCCCGACGAGGTGCGGCAACGCGCACAGTTCGAGACCGAGGTGATCCTGCCCAAGGGTTTCGCCGGCTACTTCCTGGTCGTCGCCGACTTCATCAACTGGGCCAAGGAGAACGGCATCCGGGTCGGTCCGGGCCGCGGCTCCGGTGCCGGCTCGATCTGCGCCTACGCGCTGCGGATCACCGACCTCGACCCGATCCAGCACGGCCTGCTCTTCGAGCGCTTCCTCAACCCCGAGCGGGTCTCGATGCCCGACTTCGACATCGACTTCGACGAGCGTCGGCGCGGTGAGGTGATCCGATACGTCACCGAGAGGTACGGCGAGGACCGGGTCAGCCAGATCGTCACGTACGGCACCATCAAGGCCAAGCAGGCCGTCAAGGACGCGTCCCGGGTGCTGGGCTACCCGTTCGCCGTCGGAGAGCGGATCACCAAGGCGATGCCGCCGCCGGTGATGGGCAAGGACGTCCCGCTCAGCAGCCTGTTCGACCCCGAGCACAAGCGCTACAGCGAGGGCGGGGAGTTCCGGGCCCTGGTCGACAGCGATGCCGAGGTGGCCAAGGTGGTCGAGACCGCGCGCGGGCTGGAGGGGCTGAAGCGGCAGTGGGGCGTGCACGCGGCGGGCGTGATCATGTCCAGCGAACCACTGATCGACATCATCCCGATCATGCGCCGGGAGCAGGACGGCGCGATCATCACCCAGCTCGACTACCCGACGTGTGAGTCGCTCGGCCTGATCAAGATGGACTTCCTCGGGCTGCGGAACCTCACGGTGCTCGACGACGCCGTCAGCAACATCAAGCTCAACCGGGACTTCGAGCTGGTGCTGGAGGAGCTCCAGCTGGACGACCCCGCGACGTACCAGCTGCTGGGCCGCGGCGACACGCTCGGGGTGTTCCAGCTCGACGGCGGGCCGATGCGCTCGTTGCTGAAGATGATGCGTCCGGACAGCTTCTCCGACATCTCGGCCGTGCTCGCGCTCTACCGGCCCGGTCCGATGGGGGCCGACAGCCACACCAACTACGCCCTGCGCAAGAACAACCGCCAGGAGATCACCCCGATCCATCCCGAGCTGGCTCAGCCGCTGGCCGAGATCCTGGACACCACCTACGGCCTGATCGTCTACCAGGAGCAGGTGCTGCAGATCGCGCAGAAGGTGGCCGGCTACTCCCTCGGCAACGCCGACCTGCTGCGCAAGGCGATGGGCAAGAAGAAGAAGGAGGTGCTGGACGCGGAGTTCATCCCGTTCTCCAACGGGATGAAGGAGAACGGCTACTCCGACGCGGCGATCAAGGCGCTGTGGGACATCCTGGTGCCGTTCTCCGACTACGCGTTCAACAAGGCGCACACCGCGGCGTACGGGCTGGTGTCCTACTGGACCGCCTACCTGAAGGCGAACTACCCGAGCGAGTTCATGGCGGCGCTGCTCACCTCGGTGGCCGACGACAAGGACAAGATGGCGCTCTACCTCGGCGAGTGCCGCCGGATGGGCATCCAGGTGCTGCCGCCGGACGTCAACGAGTCCGCCGCCAACTTCACCCCCGTCGGGCGGGACATCCGCTTCGGCCTGACGGCGGTCCGCAACGTCGGCCACAACGTGGTCGACGGGATCGTCGCCGCGCGCGAGGAGCAGGGCAAGGCGGCCGACTTCTACGCCTTCCTCGACGCGGTGCCGTTGGTGGTGTGCAACAAGCGGGTGATCGAGTCGCTGGTCAAGGCAGGCGCGTTCGACTCGATGGGTCACAGCCGCCGAGCCCTGATGACCGTCTTCGAGAACGCGGTCGACGGCGTCCTCGACCTGAAGCGCAACTCTGCTCACGGCCAGGACGACCTGTTCGGCGCCGGGTTCGGCGGTGACGAGGACGGCATCGCCGCGATGCCGTTGGGAGCCGTGCCCGACCTGCCCGACTGGGACAAGCGCACCAAGCTCGCCTTCGAGCGGGACATGCTCGGCCTGTACGTAAGCGACCACCCGCTGCAGGGCCTCGAGCACATCCTGGTCGCCGAGCGCGACATCGGGATCGGTGAGCTGATGAGCGACGACGGTCCCCGGGAGGGCATGGTCACCATCGCGGGCATGATCACCTCGATCACCCGGAAGACGACCAAGCGGGGCGACATCTGGGCGATCATCGCCGTCGAGGACCTGGAGGCCTCGGTCGAGGTGCTGCTGTTCCCCAAGGCGTACGAGCTGGTGTCCACGGTGCTGGCCACCGACACGGTGGTGCGGGTCAAGGGCCGGGTCAAGTCCGACGACGACTCGGTGTCGCTCAGCGCCCAGGAGCTGACGCTGCCGGACGTGACCGAGGCGCCGTCCGGGCCGGTGGTCATCTCGCTGCCCGCCGTGCGCTGCACACCGCCGGTGGTGCAGCAGCTGTCGGAGGTGCTGCAGTCGCACCCCGGCACCACCGAGGTCCGGTTGAAGCTGGTCAAGCAGGACAAGACGATCCTGATGCGCCTCGACAACCGGCTGCGGGTCACCCCCTCGCCGCCGCTGATGGCCGACTTGAAGGCGCTGCTGGGACCGTCCTGCCTGGCCGGACCGGCTCGGCTCGAGAGCGCCAGTGCCTGAGCCTCGCTACACCGGCCGGATCGTCGGCTATCTCGCGTTGGCCTGCGGACTCGGAGCGGCGTCCGGTGTGCTCTGGTGGCTGATCGTGTCGCTGCCGGCGTACCGGCTGGACTCCCAGGGTCGGGCCTCGGTGACCGAGCGCGAGCTCACCCAGTTCTTCGCCGGCGATGCCTGGTTCTGCCTGCTCGGCCTGGTCGTCGGCGTCGCGCTCGGAGTCTTCGGCTATCGGCTGCTGCGCGATCTCGGCTGGCCGCTGGTGTTCGTCGTGGTCGCGGCCGGCACAGCGGCGGGAGTGTTGTGCTGGGCGGTCGGCTACCAGCTGGGGCCGGGGGAGTTCACGCCGCGCCTCGCGCACGCGCCACTCGGTGGCTCGGTGCCGATCACCCTGACCATCCGCGCCAAGGCGGCCCTGCTGTTCTGGCCGCTCTGCGCGGTCACGCCGGTGCTGCTGGCCTCCTCGCTGGGCAAGGACACCGAGGATCCGACGCCGCTGCTGCCGTCACGGTCGAGCTCGTCCTGACCAGATCCGACTACTGTGCGATCTTCGCCGAACGGGCTTCGGTGATCGCCACCAGGTCGCCGGGCGCCAGCTCCACCTGCAGTCCCCGCCGACCGGCCGAGACGTAGATGGTTTCGAAGTCGTCGGCCGAAGAGTCCACGACGGTTGGCAGCGCCTGCCGCTGGCCGATCGGGGAGATGCCGCCCACCACGTAGCCGCTGCTGCGGGCGGCGACCTGCGGGTCGGCCATCGATGCCTTCTTCACACCGATCGCCGCCGCCAGCGCCTTCAGATCGAGCTGTTGGGCGACCGGGATCACGGCCACGACGAGCTTGCTGCCGATGTCGGCGACCAGGGTCTTGAAGACCTGGTGGGGGTCGGCGCCGATCGCCCGGACGGCCTCCTCGCCGAAGCTCGTGTTGTCGTCGTGGTGCTCGTACGGATGCAGGGTGAAGGTGATCCCGGCGTCGGTCAAAGCGGTGGTCGCCGGGGTCGCGCCGTGGGCGTGGTGCTTGTTCTTCTTGGCCACGCACTCAGTGTTCCCGGCTCAGGACTTCCCGCGCCAGCGCCGCCGCAGTGCGTGCGCCGCGGCCTTGGGCTGTCGGTCGCGGGTGAACACCCCCTTCTTGTTCCCGCCGACCCGGACGATGCCGGAGGTGGTGGCGAAGTCGGCGAAGTTCCAGACCTGCTCGCCGACCACCGCTTCGATCCGGTCGAACACCCGGTGGTTCATGTCCAGGTACGCGATCTGGTACTCCTCGCTCCACGGCTCGGCGCTGATCGAGTGCAGGCCGGGATAGGTGTCAGCGCCGTACTCGGTGATCAGAATCGGCTTGCCGTCGCCGGCCCAGGCGGTCAGCTCGGCTTCCCAGGCCGCCTCGGCGGCGTCCAGGTCGCCGGTGAACACGTACCAGCCGTAGTAGCGGTTGAGCATCAGCACGTCGGCGAACTGCGACACCCGGCACTTCCCGTGGGGGGCCATCATCACGTTGACGAAGCCGACCGGGCGGGTGGGGTCGGCCTCCCGGGCCACGTCGAACAGGGGCCGGAAGTAGTCCTCCGCGGCCTCGGTCTCCGACTCGGGCTCGTTGGCGATGCTCCACAGCACCACGCTCGGGTGGTTCTTGTCGCGGGCGATCAGCTCGCGGATGTGCCGGGCGTGCACCGCCTGGGTTGTGTCGTTGATCGTCTCCGGGGAGAACGTCTGATAGCCCTGAGCGCCGAAGATGCCGCCGCCCAAGCCCATGTTCAACCCGACGGCCGCGGTCTCGTCGATGATCACGAATCCGTGCCGGTCGGCGTAGTCCAGCACGGACTCGGAGTACGGGTAGTGCGAGGTGCGCAGCGAGTTGGCGCCGATCCACTCCAGCAGCCCGAAGTCGTGCAGCATGTACGCGTCGTTGTGACCCTTCCCCAGCACGCCGATGTCCTCGTGCTTGCCGAAGCCGGTGAAGTGGAACGGCTCGCCGTTGATCAGGAACCGGGTGCCGTCGACGGCGACGGTGCGCACGCCGACAGTCTGGGAGTAGCGGTCGATCAACTCGCCGTCGCGTCGCAGCTGGAGCTCCAGCTCGTAGAGGTAGCCCTCCCCTGGTTGCCAGCGCTTGACGTCGGGCACGGTCAGCGTGCCCACGGCTCCCGCACCGGCGGCCACCTCGTTCCCATCGGCATCGGACAGCACGACCGCGACCTCGCTGCCGTCGGACTCCCCGGCGACCTCGACGTCGTAGTGCACCAGCCCGGTCAGCCCGTCCAGATCAGTCCGTACGGTGACGTCGTCGAGGTGGACGGGGTCGGTGGCGTACAGCCAGACCGAGCGGTGCAGCCCGGCGTAGTTGAAGAAGTCGTGCCAGTAGCGCTGCCTCTTCCCGTGCGGGGTGTCCTCGACCACGCCCGGCGGGATGGACTGGAAGCTCAAGGTGTTGTCGACCTCGACGCTGAGGCGGACCTCGGCACCCGGTCGGACGTGGTCGGTGACGTCGACCTCGAACGGCAGGTAGCCGCCCTCGTGGGAGACGACCTCGACGTCGTCGACCCAGACCTTCGCGCGGTGGGTGGCGGACTCCAGATGCAGCACGATGCGACGGTCACGCCAGCCGGCCGGCACCCACACCGACCGCTGGTACCAGACCGGGCCGACGTGGTTGCGGACGCGCGGGTCCGCGCCGATGTCGTTGTAGCTGGACGGGACCGCCATCTCGCCCGCCTCGGGAAGCGGGCCGGCGAACCAGCGATCTGCCCGGCCGACGCCGGCCGGGTCGAGGACGAAGGACCAGAGTCCGTCCAGGTTCTTGGTCTCGCGGGTGGCGTTGTCCTGGGGGCGCAGCATCGGGTCTCCTCTGAGGGCTTGTCGGCCGGTCTCGGTCGGTTTCTCCATTGCCTCACGGAGCGCCTGATGCCATCGACGAGTTGCCGCTTGTTGCCCAACTAGAGTGACCGGGTGACCGGCGACGAGCCCACGATCTACGACATCGCTCGGGAGGCCGGCGTCGCGCCGTCCACGGTGTCCAGGGCCCTGTCGAAGCCGGGACGGGTCAGCTTCCGCACTGCTGAGCATGTTCGAGAGGTCGCCCAGCGCCTGGGCTACCGGGCGCGGCAGATCGATCTCGGACCCGTGGCCAGGCGGCAGGGCCTGATCGCGCTGTTCGTGGCCGACATCGCCAACCCGGTGTTCGTCGGGCTCATCCGTGGTGCCGAACGGGCCGCTGCCGAGCACGACACCACGTTGCTGCTGATCGAGTCCCAGGAGTCGGAGTCGGCCGAGCAGGCCGCCATCACGAGGCTGGTGCCGCTGGTCGACGGCATCGTGCTGACGTCGTCCCGGTTGACCGATCACGAGATCCGGGCCACGGCCAAGAACGTTCCCCTGGTGCTGCTCAACCGCGACGTCCGCGACGTCGCGTCGGTGACCTGCGACAACGTGCACGCGATCAAGAAGGCGGTCGAGCACCTGGTCGGGCTGGGGCACCGCCGGATCTGCTACCTCGCCGGACCGGAGGCGTCCTGGGCCGACGCGATGCGCTGGCGCGGCGTCCGGGAGGCCGGCCTCGAGCTGTCGCTGACAGTCCGTCGGATCGGACCGCAATTGCCCACCCTGAGAGGCGGGCGGATGGCGGCGGAGGCGTGGCTCGAGCGACGGAGCACGGCGGTGATCGCCTACAACGACCTGATGGCGCTGGGCTTCTGCCAGCACATCAGCCAGGCCGGCATCCGGATCCCGGAGCAGGTGAGCGTGATCGGATTCGACAACATCATCGACACCACGCTGGTGCAGCCGCCGCTGACCACGATCGCCGCGCCGCAGGTCAGCATCGGGTCCGCGGCCATCGGTTACCTGCTCGGCAGGCGGCGGCCGGCCGACGCCGATCACCGGGAGTCGGTGCGTCTGCCCGCCCGTTTGGTGGTCCGCGGATCAACCGACCTCAGCCCTGGATAGCGGCTGCCAGCTCGGCCTGGGCCCGCTCGGCGCTCAACCGGCCGGCGACCACCAGCTCGGCCAGCGCCCCGGCATCGAGGCGACGGCCGAGCCGGTGCCGGTAGGCGAGCGCGAACGGACCGCTCATGTCGTCGACGATGCCCAACGACCGGCCGGCGCCCATCGCCTCGACGGCGGCCACCCGCACGGCTCGCAGGGTGGCCGGGTCATCGGCGAACCGGGTGGGCGGCACCGCGGTGAGAGCCGGCTGCGCGGCGGCCAGCGGCAGGATCTCGTGGCCGTATGCCTCGGTGTCGATGGTGAACAACCGCAGTAGGAAGGCGGGCGCGGCGCCGAAGTCGGTCAGCAGGGAACGAACCCGGTCAGCCACCCCACGGTCGTCGTGACCGGACTCTGCGAGGGGGCCGGCATGGAAGCCCGCCGGCGGATACAGGGCCATCATCAGACCGTCGTCGGCCGCCATCCGACCGATCTCCCACAGCAGGTGACCCTCCAGGGCCGTCGCCTCGGCTGGCAGCAGCTCACCGGAGCGGGCCAGCGCGTAGAGCTGGTCGGCCTCGCGGTCGGACAGCCGAGTGACCGAGACGTCGGTGCTGTGATGCTCGGACGCGACGGCGCCGCGAGCCTGGAAGTAGGCGCGTCGCACTCTCAGTGCCTCGCGGAAGCCGGCGAGGTCCTCGGTGCCGACACCGGTCACCTCGGCCAGCAGATCTGCGTCCGTACGCCAGCTGCGCAGTCCGGGGTCGAGGTAGCGATCGGGGCTGAAGGTCGGGGTCACCCGGCCCGTCCAGTGGGGATCCTCGGCCAGCACCTGATGGGCCTGCAGGTCGTCGGCGGGATCGTCGCTGGTGGCGAAGCGGCCGATCTGCGCGGCGGCGAGCACCCGCCGCGGGTAGAGCGGTCGGTCGGCGAGCCGAGCGGCCAGCTCGTCGTACACCTCGTCGGGATCCTGACCGGTCCGGAACGGAGGCAACTCGGCGCCGGGCGAGATCTCGTCCGAGCCCATGACCATCCACGGTCGGGACTGGACGTCGACCATGTGCTGCCACAACAGAGCGAACGCCTGCCGCGACGCCCGTCCGGCCTGCCAGCCCTCGATCGCGCTGAACTCGGCCCGGATGCCGTGCGCTCGCAGCAGCGCCTGGACCCCTTGGTCGTGCGAGACGAGCAGGCTGATCGGGTCGGTGAACGGCACGTCCTCGGCCAGGAAGCGAGCGGGGAGCCCGTTGTGCACCGAGACGAGCGGACGCTCGGCCACCGAGTCGTAGAGCTCGGTGGCCAGCGTTCGTGCTCGCGGTTCCGCTGGCCAGACCAGATCCATCCCGGTCGGTGCGGTCATGGTCATCAGCGTAGGTCAGCCGTCTCCTCGTCGCGGGTGCCGTACCGGGCGACGTCCCGCGGGTAGGTCTTGTAGAAGGCGAACCAGAGCACGGCGTTCAGCAGGTACGGCAGCACGACCAGGTAGAGGAACGTTCGCTCCAACCCGAAGACGTCGGCGAGCTGGCCCATGATCATCGAGAGGCCGGCGGTGAGAGCGCCCTGGATGAAGGAGAACAGCAGCGCGAAGGCACTGGCACCGAGCTGCTTCGGCACGACCGTGGACACCATCGGCAGCACACAACCGGAGAAGCCGATCGAGAACACCAGGCCCAACACGAAGGTGGCCAGGTAGTGCATCGGCTTGTTGCCGAAGTCGATCTGGGTGGCCAAGTACACCGCCCCGGCGAAGGTGATGAGGTAGAGCTGCATCAGGGTGATCCGGCCGGTGGGACCGAAGCGGCGGGCGAACAGGTCGCCGAGCAGCCCGCCGAGCACCGAGGAGATCATGCCGCCGACGGAGAAGACCGCCATCACGTAGGTGCCCTCGACCACGTTGAAGCCACGAGCATCGACCAGGAAGGTGGCGTAGAAGGCGAGCAGGATCAGGCTGGTGACCAGCGGCAGCATCAGCGCCATCAGGGCGAAGGTCGGGATCCTGAACAGCTTGACGGCGTCCCGGAGCCGGAACACGCCCGCCTCGGCGTCGTCGACGATCGAGACCGTCTTCTGCGCCGGCTTCGGCACCCAGAGCAAGATCAGCAGGCCGGACAGCACCGACACGGCACCCATGCACCACAAGGCCCAGCGCCAGCCGTCCGGGTTGGCCCCGAACTGGCCGATCAGCGGACCGATGACGATGCCCAGTCCGGCGCCGATGCCCCGCACCAGCCCGTACGCCTTGCCGCGCTCGCTGCTGCGGAACAGGTCCGGAAGCAGACCGTTGATGATCGGCTCGGAGGCCACCGTGCCGATCACGCTGATCGCGTAGAGCGCGACCAGCACGGGATAGCTCTGCGCGAAGCCGGCGGCGATGGTGAACAGTCCCCAGACGCCGGTGACGATGAAGAGCACCCGCTTGCGGCCGTACTTGTCGGCGGCGAATGCCCACAACGGCCCGAAGATCATCCGGGCGAACTTGCTCAACGCGCTGAGCAGACCGAGGGCGCCGTAGTCCAGGCCGAACGCGTTGCGGATCAGCGGGAAGAAGCTGTTGACGATCCCGCCCTCGGAGTTGTCGACGGCCTGGGAGAAACCGAGGGCGGCGACGGCGCGGCCGCGACGGCGCACTGGCGTGGCCGGCGCGGGTGGGACGTCCGGGGTTGGATCCACGGTGCTGTTGAGCTGGCTCACGAGAACTCCTTCGTTCGGCGCCGGGTCGGCGTGGCGATGGGTTCATCCTGGAAGCGGGGCGGCAACAGCAGGCAGTCGTTGCCGTTTGTTGCGCGGTCGGGCCCGATGGCTAGAATTCTGTACATGACCACGTTGTCTCTCGCCGAGGCCCGAGCGAACCTGTCCAAGCTGGTGGAGTCGGCCGTGACGACCCACGAGCGGTTCGAGGTGACGCGCAACGGCGATCGTGTGGCCGTGCTGATGAGTGCCGACGACTACGACTCGCTGCTGGAGACGCTGGACATCCTGAGCAACCCCGAGGAGGTGGAGAACATCCGGCAGGGGATGGCTGAGATAGCTGCGGGCGAGTTCTACACCGAGGATGAGGTGCGCGCCGCGCTGATCGCGCGTGGGCGGCACACTGCGTGAGCGGCGAGGGCTACGAGGTGATCCTTGCGCCACGTGCGCGTCGAGCCATTGAGCGCGACCTACCCGAGAGCGTCGCAGCGGCCGCGGTCGAGTTCATCTACGGAGCACTGCGGGACAACCCCCGCCGGGTCGGCAAGCGACTCCGAGATCCTTACGCTTCCTCCTTTTCCGCCCGCCGTGGCGACTACCGGGTGATCTACGAGATCCAAGATCGACGGCTGGTGATCATCGTCGTGTCGATCATCCACCGTCGCGACGCCTACCGCCGCTGATCAGACCAGCAGCCGCAGGAGTGCCGTCACCGCGACGGCCACCACGAACACCACCAGCACCCCGGCTCGGAACATCAGCGCCACCACCCCGGCGGCGACGCCGACCCCGACGCGCCAGTCGAAGCTCCAACGGCCGTCGCCGTCGGCCAGCTCGACGACCACCAGCGCGGTCAGCATCGCGATCGGCAGGAAGCTCGCGATCCGTTGCACCGTGGGGTTGGCGAGCACCGACTCCGGCAGCGAGACGCCGGCCAGCTTGAGCAGGTAGGAGCCGACCGAGGCGATCACCAGGGCCACGATGAGCGCGGTCATCCGGCGTCAGCTCCGATCCGAGGGCGGACCAGCAGACCAGCGGCCAGCGCGACCCCGGCGGCGGCGATCACCGGTACGCCGGCGGGCGTGACCGGGATCAGCAGGAAGGCCACCAGCCCGCCACCGAGGGCGACGACCTTGCCGGAGCGGGTCTTCAGCTGGGGCCAGAGCAGGGCCAGGAACACGGCGGGAGCGGCGGCGTCCAGCCCGAACCGGGCCGGGTCGATGGAGGTGCCGACCAGGGCTCCGACCAGGCTGCCGGTCTGCCAGAGGCTGAACAGGATCAGGCCGGTCGACCAGAAGGCGTACCGCTTCGCGCGTGGTTCGGCCTGGGCCACCGCCATCGCGGTGGTCTCGTCGATGACGAAGTGCGCGGTGACCAGCCGACGCCAACCGCGCGGGGAGAGGATCTCCGAGATCGGTACGCCGTAGAAGGCGTTCCGGACGCCGAGCAGCAACGCGGCCGGGATGGCCGCCCACGGTGAGCCTGCCGCGGCGACCCCGACGAAGGCGAACTGCGAGGCGCCGGAGAACATCACCAGGCTCAAGATCATGGTCTCGCCGACGGTCAGGCCACTGCCCACCGACACCGCCCCGAAGGTGGCACCGAAGACGCCGGCGTAGATGCCCAACCCGATCGCGGCCCGCAGCACCGCCGGGTACGCCTTGGCCAGGCTCTGCTCGTACGGTTCGGACGACGCGCTCATCGCAGCACCGCGACCAGCTGGACCAGCAGCGGGGCCACCAACAGCGCCGGCAGCAGGTTGCCGACCGGTACCGCCTTGATCTGCAGCAACCGCAGACCCACGCCGACAAGCAGCAGTCCGCCGACCGCGGTGATGGCGGCCAGGTGCGGCTCGGGCAGCACGTCGCCGACCAGGAAGCCAATCAGCGTCAAGGCACCCTGGACGACCCCGACGGCTATGGCCGCGGCCAT
>DASQLI010000212.1:0-8530 GCA_035630075.1 Microlunatus sp. | reverse complement strand
TCGCGTAGATCGCCTGCCGGACCTCGGGGTTCTCCCAGTTCAGATCAGGCTGCTTGGGGCTGAACAAGTGCAGGAAGTACTCGCCGGACCGCTCGTCGAACTGCCACGCCGAGCCGGAGAAGGCGGCCCCCCAGTTGGTCGGCTCAGCCCCAGGGGTGCCGGGCTCGGAACCCTCCCGGGCCGGCCGCCACCAGTACCAGTCCCGCTTCGGCGACGCCGGAATCCGCGACTCGACGAACCAGGCGTGCTCGTCGGAGGTGTGGTTGACCACCAGGTCCATCACCAGCTTCATGCCCCGCTTGTGCAGACCGGCGATGAGCGCGTCGATGTCGGCCAAGGTGCCGAAGGTCGGGTCGATCTCTTGGTAGTCGGCGATGTCGTAGCCGTTGTCGTCCTGTGGCGAGGTGTAGACCGGTGACAGCCAGACCACATCGACCCCCAGGTCGGCCAGATAGTCGAGCCGACCCAGAATCCCTGGCAGGTCGCCCATCCCGTCACCGTTGCTGTCGGCGAACGACCGCGGGTAGATCTGGTAGACGACGGCGGACCTCCACCAGCCGGCCGGGCGTGCTTGGACGACAGGGCCGTGGCTCATGAGCTCGATCCTGGCACAGGGCCGATCTCGTCCGGAGAGATCCCGGCAGCCCTCAGCTCGGCCACCAGCGACCGGCATTCCGCCACCAGGTTGAAGCGGGCGCGCTCGTTCAGCGCCCGACCCTTGGGGGTGAAGAACAGGTCCCGACCGGCCAGCTCCCGCAGGATCTGGAAGCGGCCGCGGACGAAGTCCAGCCGCGGCAAGTGGGCGTACTCCGTGCTCACCTGCGCCACATAACCCGCGTACGCCTCCGGGCTGCCGCCGAGCACCGCCAAGTCGGCGTCGCAGAGCAGCTCGCCGTTGGGATCACGAGAGCCGGGCACGTGAGTGGCCGTCAACAGGACCAGCCGCGCCACCTCGTTGAGGTCCTCCTGCTCCAGGCCGGCCCGGCTGAGATCGCGGCGGCTGAGCCGTGCCGAGGCCTCCTCGTTGGTGAGCTCGCGGAAAGGGATGTCGTAGATCGCGTCGTGGTAGAAGCCGGCCAGCCGCACCAGGAAGAGGTCGTGGTCGGTGGTGGCGAACTCGGTGATCCGGTCCTGGACGACGGCCAGGTGCTCAGTGGTGTGATACCGCCGCTGCGGTTCGGCGTACCGGGCGATCACCCGTGCCCCCATCTCGGGCTGAGCGGGCAGCGTCTCGTCCCAGATCTGCTGGAGCCGAACGACCTCCGTGCTCGGGTCGACCTCAGTGCTCATCGTGTCCTGCTCCTTGCGCTCGGTCGGTCAGATAGCGGGCGGGGATGTCGAACCGGCGAGCGGTGTCCCAGGGGCGCTGCCAACCGGCCAGGTCCAGCACCCCGTCCAAGAGGTGAGCGGTCAGCCCCCAGATGAGATGGCCGGCGACCTCGAACCCGGGTCCGGTGTAGCCCGAGGGGTGCTGGACCTGCCCACGATGCCTGGGGTCGGTGAGATCGGCGACCGGAACGACCACCACCGAGGCCACCTCGCGAGGATCCGCGGCGCCGACCGGGCTTCGACGCTGCCACCAGCACACCACCGCGGTGACGTCGAAGCCGCTGACGGCGACATGGGCCGCCGGTAGGGCACCGATCGGGACGATGCCGGCGGGGTCGACACCGGTCTCCTCCTGCGCCTCACGGAGCGCGGTGGCGATCAGATCCACGTCGGTCGGGTCGTTGGCGCCACCGGGGAAGGCGATCTGACCAGCGTGCGTCCGCAAGCTGGCGGACCGCTCCACGAACAGGATCTCCGGGCCGTGGTCACCGTCGCCGATCAGGACCAGGACCGCCGCCGCGCGGCCGCCGACACCGGGGCGCAGGGCAACAGCCCGCTGCAGCCGCTGGTCGTCGAGCAGCGCACGGTCCAGCGGCTGGAGCCACGCAGGCAGGTCGCCGGTGGGCGGGGTCAGGGAGGAGTCGGGCCTCATCCCCGCGGCTCGCGGACCAGCTTGGCCGCCTTCTTCGGATCGGTCTCACCCTCGCCGAACGACGGACACCAGCGAGCGACCGGGCAGGCACCGCAGGCCGGGTTGCGGGCATGGCATCGGCGCCTGCCGTGCCAGATGACGTTGTGGCAGAGCTGGGTCCAGTCCTTGCGGGGAAACAGTCGCCCGATCTCGGCCTCCACCTGCTCGGGCTCCAGCGACGTCGTCCACCCGAACCGTCGGGCCAGCCGGCCGACGTGGGTGTCGACGGTGATGCCGGGCACACCGAACGCGTTGCCGAGCACGACGTTGGCGGTCTTGCGGCCGACCCCGGGGAGGGTGACGAGCTTGTCGAGCCGATTGGGCACCTCGCCCGCGAAGTTCTGCACCAGGGCGGCTCCCAGCTTGAGGAGCGTGTCGGACTTGGCCCGGAAGAAGCCCACCGGTTTCAGCAGCTCCTCCAAATCGGCCCGGTCGGCGGCCGCGTACGCCGCCGCGCTCGGATAGCGCGCGAACAGGATCGGGGTCAGCAGGTTGACCCGCTTGTCAGTGGTCTGCGCAGACAGGATCGTGGCGACCAGCAGCTCCAGCGGGGAGCTGAAGTCGAGCTCGCAGTGCGCGTCCGGGTAGGACTGGTGCAGGGTCTTGTTGATGGTGCGGGCGCGCCGGACCAGGGCAGTCCTGGACACGTCCATCGCGTTCGGCACGATGTCGACCACCGGTTCGGCTGCGACCGCTGACCGCGCACTCGGGACCATGGAGAGCACCCTATGACCAGTCGGTGACACCGCAGCCGGGCCGTCCCGCTGGTCCATGGACGCGGCGGGCGATGTGACCCGGAACACAACACGGTAGGTTCGACGGTAGCCTTACCGCCGACAGGCGCTGACAGCAGGAGGTCGTGTGGATCCGGAGGTCTTGAAGAAGGCTCCGCTCTTTGCCGGACTCGAGGACGAAGCCGCATCGGCGTTGGCCGCCGCCATGGGCACGATCAAGCTGAACCGTGGCGAGGTGCTGTTCCACGAGGGTGACAAGGAGGACCGCCTCTACGTCGTCGTCAGCGGCAAGATCAAGCTGGGCCGCAGCGGCTCGGCCGGTCGGGAGAACCTGCTGGCGATCCTCGGCCCAGGACAGATGTTCGGGGAGCTGTCGTTGTTCGATCCCGGTCCTCGGTCGTCGACGGCGACGGCGGTCACAGCCTGTGAGATCCGCACACTCGAGCACGACGAGCTGATGGGCTGGCTGGGCGGCCGGCCCGAGGTCGCCCTGGGCCTGTTGGGCCAGCTGGCCGCCCGGTTGCGGCGGGCCAACGACGTGGTCGCGGACCTGGTGTTCAGCGACGTCCCGGGGCGGGTGGCCAAGCAGCTGCTGGAGCTCGCCCGCCGCTTCGGTGATCGGCGAGAGGACGGCATCCACGTCCACCACGACCTGACCCAGGAGGAGCTGGCCCAGCTGGTCGGCGCATCCCGGGAGACGGTGAACAAGGCGCTGGCCGACTTCGCCGCTCGCGGCTGGATCCGGCTGGAGCCGCGCTCGGTCACCATCCTGGACGTCGAGCGCGTGGAGCGCCGAGCTCGCTGACCCTGCCGCGGCCTGAGCCTGTTGAAGGCCCACTCCGCGGCCTGAGCCTGTCGAAGGCCCACTCCGCGGCCTGAGCCTGTCGAAGGCCATCGTCCACGACAACCCACGGCCCTTCGACAAGCTCAGGGCACGTCAGTGGCACTCTCACGGCCCTTCGACAAGCTCAGGGCACGTCACCAGCGCGGCTCAGGGCACGGCAGACGCTCAGGCTGACCCGAGTGTCACCTTGACCGTCTGGGTCTGGCCGTCGCGGTCGTAGGTGACGTCCACGGTGGTTCCCGGTGCGTAGAACCGGGTGGCAGCGATCAGACCGTCGGCGGTGGTGGTGGAGAAGTCGTTGATCTTCGTGACTTGGTCACCCTCCTTCAGGCCCGCCTTCGCGGCCGCCCCATCGGCGGTCACGCTCTGCAGGACCACCCCGTCGGTGGACACAGCCTGCGAGTCCTGGCCGCCGACACTCACGCCCAAGGCGGCGTTGGCGTACTTCCCGGTCTCGACCAGCTGACCCGCGACGCGTACGGCCACGTCGGCCGGGATGGCGAAACCGATGCCGATGTTGCCGCCCGAGCCGCCCGATCCGTCAGAGCCGGTCGACGCGATCGAGGAGTTGATGCCGGCGACGTCGCCGTTCAAGTCGACCAGCGGACCGCCGGAGTTGCCGGGGTTGATGGCCGCGTCGGTCTGCACCGCCAGATAGACCGCGTCGTTCGTGGTGCCGGAGCGTACGGGTCGGGTGGTGTTGGACACGATGCCGCTGGTGACGGTGTCGGACAGCCCGAGGGGAGCGCCGACCGCGACCACGGCCTGACCGACCTGGAGCGACTCCGACTTGGCGAAGGTCGCAGGCACCAGCTTGTCGCTGGCCGCGACCTTGATCACGGCGAGGTCGTTGGTGTCGGAGGTGCCGACGATGGTCGCCTTCTCGGTCGTGCCGTCGTCGAAGGTGACCGAGATGGACGTCGCGGCGTTACCGGACTCCCCCTGCGGCTCCTGCCCCTGCTGCTCCTCGCCCTGGCCCTGTTCCTGACCGTCTGGGCTCTGCTGCGCCTGCGCGGCCGCGGAGACGACATGGTCGTTGGTGAGGATGTGTCCGTTCTTGTCCAGCACGACACCGGTGCCGATGCCGCCGCCCTGACCGGTCTGAACGGAGATGGTGACCACGGACGGCTCGATCCGCTCGGCCGCAGCCGACACCGTGCCATCCAGCGCCGGGGTGTTCGCCGCCGGTCGGGTGGTCACGCTGATCGGTGAGGCGACACTGCCGGTGCTGCCGCCGGCGATGTAGGCGTACGAGCCGATGCCGGCGCCGGCGCCGATGATGGCCGACAGTGCCGCGGCCGCGACCACCACGCCACCCCGACGTCTGGGGCGCGTGGCGGTGAGGGTGGCGGTGGTGGCCGCCGGCTGGATGAGGGTGGCGTTGGGGTCGTAGCCACCGGGCTGCGCTCCCGGCCCGCCGAGCGGCGGAACGCCGGCCGGAGCGGGGAAGTCCTGAGCGCGGTACGCGCCGATGGGCTGAGTGGTCTGGTACTCGGGTCCTGAAGGTTGCCCGAAGGGCGGCGTGTTCAGTCCGGAAGGCTGCTGCGGTGTGGTCACGTGACTAGATTCCGTTGCGTGCCTGTGCGCAGACTGTGCGTTTACGGTGACCTGACTACGTCTAGCGTCAGTGTCTGAGAGCGGGGTCAGCAACCGCTGAGAGCGACCTGGGAACCCCCTCTGCACCGGACCAGAGACCGGCGGATCAACGACTCCGCAGGTAGTCCAGCTGAGCGCTGACCGACTGCTCGGCCGCGGGCCAGACGGAGCGGTCGACGTCTGCGTAGACCCGGGCCACGACCTCGGCCGGCGTCTGGTCGCCGAGCCGGAGCGCTGCTCGCACCTGCTCCAAACGCTCCAGCCGGTGCTGTCGGTAGTGCGTGAGCACTCCCACCGGGTCGGTGACCACCGGCCCGTGACCGGGCAGGATCGCATCGACCTCGCACTCGCGGACGACGGCGAGCATCACCGCCAACGAGTCCAGGTAGGCCGCCAGATCACCGTCAGGATGGGTGATGACCGTCGTACCGTGTCCGAGCACCATGTCCCCGGTCAGCAGCCAGGCACCGAGGGCTGAGGTGATCAGCAGCGAGGTGGAGTCGCTGGTGTGCCCAGGAGTGGCCAGCACGCGCACCGACAGCCCGCCGGTGCTGAGGTCCTGCCCGTCCCGCAGCCGGCCGTCACAGTCGTCGGTGACGACGGCGTACGGCGGGTCCGCCGCTCGTACGCCGGCGCCGGTCAGCTCGGCGAACCGGAAGGCTCCTTCGGTGTGGTCGAGGTGGCGATGGGTGAGCACGATGACCGCAACCTCGCCCGCCTCCCGCTGGACCCGACGCAGGTGTTCCTCGTCCAGCGGACCTGGATCAACCACCAGGGCGGGCGCACCCGGCAATCCGACCACCCAGGTGTTGGTGCCGTCCAGCGTCATGGGTCCCGGGTTGGGAGCGAGGATCCGGCGGATCGCCGGTGGGAGGTCAGTCATCCGCCCGCGCTCGTCCTCGACGGGGGGTAGCGGAACATCCAGCCGTCGCCTCGACGGACGACCTCGGGGAGCACGGTCTCGATGAGACGACCCGCACCCAGGGCGATCGCCTCCGCCACCGAGGACAGCTCGGCGAGCTCGAGCAGGATGGACAACGTCGGCGGCATCATCGCGAGAACGCCGTTCCGGTACGCCGAAACGGCCGACGCCGGAGCAGTCCAGGCCGCTCGCTCGGTCTCGGTCGACAGATCGCCGGCCACCTCACCGGGCGGCAGCGGCGCGAGGTAGAAGTACGTGTCGTACCGGATCGGCTGCAGGATCGGGGTGATCCAGTGCGCCCAGGGCACCAGGTCAGCCGCCGGCAACGAGACGCCGGTCTCCTCCAGTGTCTCCCGGACTGCGCAGGCCCGCCTCGGATCCTCGTCGGACCGGTCGACCGGGTCCAGGCCACCCCCGGGAAAGACCACCATCGACGCCGCGAACGCCATCCGGGCATGTCGGTGCAGCAGAAACGTCTCCAGACCGGCGTCACCGTCGCGGCACAGCACCACACTGGCCGCTGGTCGGGGCGTGACCGGCCTTCCCGAGGCCGGCCCCGCCTCAGCCCGCTCGGCCGCCTCCGCCAGCTCGGCCAGTGTCACCGGCACCGCCGGGGACAGCGAGCTGAGCACGTCGAGCGAGTGGCTGGGCATCACCACTCCAAGATCAAGCCGGTACGACGCGGGGCCGGCCACGGACCTGGACCACCAGCTCCACCTCCACCGGTGCGTCCAGCGGCAGCACCGCCACCCCGACCGCGCTGCGGGCATGTCGCCCGGCCTCGCCGAAGATCTCGCCGAGCACGGCGCTGGCGCCGTTGCCGACTTGCGGCTGACCGGTGAAGTCGGCCGCGCTGGCGACGAAGATCACGACCCGGATGACCTGCTCGATCTCGTCGATCCCCCCGGCTTGCTCGCTGACCGCGGCCAGCGCATTCAGCGCCGCCGTTCGAGCACACTCGGCTCCCGTCTCGGCGGAGACCTCGGCACCGACCTTCCCGGTGGCGACCAGCTGTCCAGCCACACTGGGCAGCTGCCCGGAGGAGTAGACGACGTCGCCCACCCGGATGGCCGGGACGTAGGCCGCCACCGGCGCAGCGACCTGAGGCAGCTCCAGACCCAGCTCGGCGAGGCGGGTCGAGGCGGAGGCCACGCCTCAGCCCTGGAGAGGACGCTTCAGGTACGCGACCAGGTTCTCCGGGTTCAGTCCCGGCACGACCTGGACGAGCTCCCAGCCGTCCTGGCCCCAGTTGTCCAGGATCTGCTTCGTGGCATGGACGAGCAGCGGAACGGTGACGTACTCCCACTTGGTCATGACTGCATCCTAGGGACCTCCTCTCTGTCCGACGTCCGCACGATCAGCAGGCACACAGGCAGAACGGATGGCCGCTCGGATCGAGAAGCACCACGAACGTGCTCTCCGACCGGGAGTTGTCCGCCATCGTGGCGCCGAGCGACTCCGCGTACGCCACGCTCTCAGCCAGCTCGGCCGCGGGCACATCGAGGTCGAGATGGAACTGCTGCGGCACCTCGTTGTCCGGCCAGGACGGCGGACGGTAGTCCAGGGCGAGCTGGAGGGAGAGGACGGGCCGACTGCCGTCTTCGGGGCCGACACTCCACCAGTCATCCTCCCGGCGGACGATCTCCCAGCCGAGCAGCGCGGCGTAGAACTCCGCCAGCCGCGGCGGGTCGTCGGTGTCCAAGACGATGTCGCCGAGCACGATGCCAGGTCGATCGGTCGCAGTCTGGTGGCGCGCACTCTGGTCGCGCGCGGTCGGGTCAGGCATCTGAGTCATGGCCGGCATCCTGGCGCGGCGCACTGACATCGAGGCTCTCGGTCCTTCGACAGGCTCAGGACGCGTACTCCAGGTCCTTCGACAAGCTCAGGACGCGTACAAGTTGAGAGACGGGCCACACCCGACCCGCTCGGAGGCGGGCCAGACCTAAGATCGCAAGCATGCTCTACAGCGACCCGACCGAGCCCGCGTGCTGACCATCGGGATCCTCGGCGGGACGGGTCCCCAGGGTCGCGGTCTGGCCCGGCGCCTCGCGCTTGCCGGTCACCCGGTCGTTGTGGGCAGCCGCTCCGTCGAGCGCGCCGCGGACACGGCCGCCGCGATCGGAGTCTCGGGCGTCACCGGCGGCAGCAACCTCGACGCCGCCGCCGCGGACCTGGTCATCGTCACCGTCCCGTACGAGGGCCACGCCGACCTGCTCGCCTCGCTGGCCCGGCCGCTGGCCGGCAAGATCGTCGTCGACTGCGTGAACCCGCTCGGCTTCGACTCCCAGGGCCCTTACGCTCTCGCGGTCGCCGACGGCTCGGCCGCGCAGGAAGCCCAGCGGATTCTGCCCGATTCGACGGTGGTCGCCGCGTTCCACCACGTCAGCGCCGTCCGGCTCGAGGACCCCGAGATC
>DASQLI010000211.1:0-24485 GCA_035630075.1 Microlunatus sp. | reverse complement strand
GTCGTATCGATCGTGGAGTTTGCGGCTGTCGGCGCGCCGGAGGGGTTCGCGGTGGCGATTCCGTGGTGCATCGCGGTCTACACCGTCGGCAACCGGCTCGAGCTGCGGCGATCGTGGTGGGGCCCTGTGCTGTCCGCCGTTCTCTGGGTGGCGTGGATGTGGTTCGACCCGATGTCGGACGGTGCGAGCTGGACCGAACGACTCGGCACGATCGTCTGGCTGACGCCTCCGATCGTGGCTTGGCTCATCGGCGCTCTGGTCAGGGTCACCCGGCTGAACGCCGAGCAGCGACGGTTGAACCGCGAGCAGAGAGCCGCCCAGGCGGTGGCCGACGAGCGAAGCCGGATCGCGCGAGAGCTGCACGACGTGATCGGACACAGCCTCAGTGTCATGACGGTGCAGGCCTCGGCGGTGCGTCGACGACTCAGGCCCGAGCAGGCGGTGGAGCGACAGGCTCTGGAAACGGTCGAGACGGTCGGGCGCGAGGCGCTCACCGAGATGCGCCGGATGGTCGGGGTGCTGCGTGGTTCCGGCGTCGACCCGGACCTCGAACCGCCCCCTGGACTCGACCAGCTCGAGCGGCTCGCCGAGAAGTTCCGCGCCGCCGGTCTGCCCGTCTCGGTGTCTGTGACCGGGCCGGCGCGTGAGCTGACGCCCGGACTGGATCTCACCGCCTACCGGCTGGTCCAGGAAGGCCTGACCAACACCTTGCGGCACGCCCGCAACCCGCAGCGCGCCGAGGTGGCGATCGCGTACGGCACGAACAGGATCCAGTTGGCCGTCCGTGACGACGGCCAGCCCGCTGCTGTCCCGGACACTGAGGCTGAGGCCGGCGCCGGGCTGATGGGAATGCGGGAAAGGGTCGCCGTCTATGGCGGTTCGCTGGTGGCCCGAGCCCGGCCGCACGGCGGCTTCGAGCTGGTCGCCACCCTGCCTCTGGAGCCGGCATGATCAGCATAGCGAAGTCTTCGGCTGAGGCGATCGGCGTACTGATCGTGGACGACCAGACCCTGGTGCGGGCCGGCTTCCGGATGATCCTCGAGATCGAGCCTGACCTTCAGGTGGTCGGCGAGGCGAGCGACGGTGGACAGGCGGTGGCTCAGGTGGCGGCGCTGCAGCCGGACGTCGTGCTGATGGACGTCCGGATGCCCGGTCTGGACGGCATCGCGGCCACCCGGCGGATCACCGCTGACGCGTCCTGTCAGACACGAGTCGTGATGCTGACCACGTTCGACATGGACGAGTACGTCTACCAGGCGCTGCAGGCCGGCGCCAGCGGGTTCCTGCTCAAGGACGTCCAGCCCGAGCTCCTCGTCGCCGGGATCCGGGCTGTGCACTCGGGTGAGTCCCTGCTGGCACCGATCCTGACCCGGCGCATGATCGAGTCCTACCTGGACCGGCCCCGCCCGAAGGATGCCGCACAGCCGCGACTGGAGCTGTTGACCACCCGCGAGCAGGAGGTTCTGCGGTTGCTGGCACGCGGCCTCACCAATGCCGAGATCGCCAGGGACCTGTACGTTTCCGAGACGACGGTGAAGACGCATGTCAGCCGAGTCCTGATGAAGCTCGGTCTGCGCGACCGCGTACAAGCCGTGATCTACGCCTATCAGACCGGGCTGGTCGGTGCCGGCTGAACACCGGCGACCGTCGGCGTGATGGACGAGCTGCTAGGAACGACGGCCGAGATGGCTGAGCTGCTAGGAACGACGGCCTGGAACGACAAGCCCGGTCTCGTAGGCGAGGACGACGGCCTGCACGCGATCGCGGGCCCCCGTCTTGGCCAGCAAGTGTCCGACGTGGCTCTTGATCGTTGCGACACTCAGGTTCAGCGTGGTTGCGATCTCGGCGTTCGAGAGGCCCTGACCGACCAGAGCCAGCACCTCGGCCTCGCGCTCGGTCAGGCCGGTCAACCTCGAGTCGCGGATGCCGTCCACGGGGCGTTGGACCAGCTCCTCGATCAGTCGGCGAGTGAGGCCGGGCGCGAGCAGCATGTCACCGCCGGCCACCACGCGCACCCCCTCCACCAGCTGGCTCGGCGGAACCGTCTTCAGCAGAAATCCGCTGGCGCCCGCGCGGAGGGCTGCGTACACGTTCCGATCGATCCCGAAAGTGGTCAGGATCAGCACCCGGGTCGGCAGCTCCAACCGAACGATCTCCTTCGTCGCCTTGATGCCGTCGAGTCCAGGCATCTGGATGTCCATCAAGACGACATCGGGTCGATGCCGACGGACCGCCTCCACCGCCTGGTGGCCGTCCGTCGCCTCCGCCACCACGTCCAGGTCGTCCTGCATCCCCACGATGATCGCCAGACCGCTGCGGAACAGGGTCTCGTCGTCGGCGACCACGACCTTGATCACCGTGATCCCCCAGGGTGGGCGGCCTCGGATTGCGAACCGGCGTCGAGTGGAAGCCAGACGTGCAAGCGGTAAATGCCGTCGGCGGTTGGACCGTGATCGAGGTGGCCACCGAAGACTGCGGCCCGTTCACGGATGCCGAGCAGTCCGTGCCCTGTTCCACCTTGCACGGGACCGCCGGCCACCTGGGCGTTGCATACCTCGAGCTCGAGGTGGTCTGCACTGCGCTGCACCCGTACGTGCGCGGTGGTCCCCGGCGCATGCTTCACCACGTTGGTCAGGGCCTCCTGGAGGATCCGGTACGCCGTGACATCCAGCGCCGCCGGAAGGTCGTCGAGATCGCCGTCGGACCGCAGAGCCACGGAGGTGCCCGCTCTTCGAAGATCGGAGATGAGCTCAGTCAGCCGGGACAGCGACGGCAGCGGCGACGTCGTCTCGTCCTGGGACCGCAGGAGTCCCAGCATCCGAGCAAGTTCATCGACCGCGAGCCGGCCGGTCTGCTGAACGGCGTCCAAGGACTGTCGTGCGCGGACCGGATCCCGATCGAGCAGCTGCGACGCCGCGCCGGCCTGCACGACCATCATCCCGACCGCATGGGCGACCACGTCGTGCAGCTCCCGAGCGATCCGCGCCCGCTCGTCGGCCACCGCGCGGGCGGCCCGATCGGCGGCAGCCGCTGCGCGCCGGTCAGCTCCCGCCGCCTGTTGGCTCCTGATCCGAACGGCGACACCGGCCACCCAGGGAGTCGTGACGAGGACCAGCTCGAACGCCAGGTCGGCGAGGTCCTCGCCCCACAGCGCCAGCCAGACTGTCGAGACGGCAACCCAGCTCGCCAGGCCGATGAGGGCGCGACGGGTCGTCCCGTAGGCGCCGGCCGCAAAGGCTCCGAGCATCCACACCAGGACCTGGGAGACGGTGTCCACCACGTCCGTCCGCTCTGAGCGCCAGGCAAACAAGAACAGCACCAGCACGGCGGTCGGAGTCAGCAAGGGCAACGTTCGGCGCCAGATCAGCGCGACCGCGGGAAGGCAGGCGACGATCGATCCCGTCCAGCCGCCGCCGAGGGACGCAGTCTCGACGGCGATCACCACCCCGAGAACACCGGCGACGGCGACGTCGAAACGGCTCACCCGGCCGAGTCTGGCCACCTCCGACAATCTACGCGGCTCGGACGTTCCTGACATGCATCCGTGGGGCGAGGGCGCTCCGTCGCAGGGATGAGTAGGAATCTCCCCGAGGCTGATGTTTCCGCGCCGGCAACCCATCACGATCGAGGAAACCTGGTGATCGTTCTGAGGAGAGCGCCCATGACACCCATGTATCGCACGTTGCTTCCCGCAACACTCGTGGCGGCACCGGTGCTGCTCAGTGCCAGCGAGATCCTCCGCAAGTACGTCGCGCTCGGCGCGGTCGACACGGGCGACCCGCTGGCCGACGCGCGCATCAAGATCATGCAGGTCGCTGCTCACTCCGACCTCTGGCTGCTGCACAGCTATCTCGTGCTGCTGGGGATCATGGCGTGGCTGGGCGCGATGATCGCCACCGCAGCAGTGATCAGTGTCCGGCGACCGATTCTGGGCTCGGTCGGAGGGATCCTCGGCCTCGCGTCAGCCGTCGGCTACGCGGCCCACCTCGGCTTCTACACGATTCCGCTCGGCATCAGCGCCGGGATGGCCGACCAGGAGCTCGACAGTGCGGCAGCCTTCGAGGTTGCCGCAGAAGGCGACCCGTTCCTCGCAGCGATGGTGCTGTTCTTCATCCTGACCATGGTCCTGAGCCAGTTCGTGCTCGGCTTCGGGCTGTGGCGTGCCCGGGTCGCTCCGTGGTGGGCGGCTGCGTGCCTGCCAATTGCCGCGGTGTTGAGCTTGGAGCCGGGGCCCAGCCCGCTCTGGGGTCTGGTCCCACTCCTGCCCATCATCCCGTTCCTCTTCGTCGCGGTCAGGTTTCGTGAGGTCCTCGACCCACACGATCGAATCGCCGTCGCGTCCGCTGGCCGCTGATCACCGTGGCCCGGTGTAACGCAGTGATCATCGGCCGGTCTGCCGAACGACTCGTGCACCGACTACGCCCGAGTGATCGCTCAGGACGCTGGTTCGAGTGGTCAGTAGGCTCGCGCCATGTCCACCGAGCACCATGTCGATACCGCCGAGCCCTCGTGGGGTGAGGAGCGTACCCGCGAGATCACCTGGCACGATCCGAGTGTCGGCGCGCTGAGGGCGCCGGAGCTGTCCGGCCGCGACTACCTGAACGCCATGCTGGAGGGCCGCCTGCCCGGACCACCGATCGCGCAGACGCTGGGGTTCACGCTGACGCAGGTCGGCGACGGTGAGGTCTGGTTCGGCTGTGAACCCCACGAGTCCCACTACAACCCGATCGGTCTGGTGCACGGTGGCCTGGTATGCACCTTGCTGGACTCCGCCCTGGGTTGCGCCGTGCACACCCAGCTGCCGGCCGGGATCGGCTACACCTCGATCGAGATCAAGGTGAGCTACCTGCGGGCGCTGAGTCTGCAGAGCGGGACGCTGGTCGCCCACGGCTGGGTGACCAAACCGGGCCGGCGGGTGGCCTTCGCCGACGCCGACGTCCGCGACGCCACCGGCAAGGTCGTGGCGGCCGCCAGCGGCAGCTGCCTGATCATGGGTGGCTGAGGCGTTGCCTGGAGAGATCGGGCGTGTCGTTCGAAGTCGCTCCTGCACTCCCGAGAGGCTTCGCTCGTGACCGACGTCCTACTCGTCGCGCTCTACGTGGCGGCCGGCATCGCCGCCGCCTGGGATGCCCGGCGGAAAGGCTACGACGACCGGCTGTTCCTCGTCCTCGGGATCATCCTCGGGCCGATCCTGCTGATCATCATGTGGTTCCTCAAGCCCAAGCCGCTGGCGGTCGGCACACCGGTCCACCCGGCGGCGCCGATCTCCCTGGACAACGGCCGCAAGATCCCGCCGTCGCACGTGTCGGTGGTGCGCGCGACCACGGTGATGGACGACACCCTGGTCTGTCAGATCACCGCCCCCGACGCCAGTCGGCATTGGGTGGCCCAGGAGGCGCTGACCCGGGTCCGTCAGCGCGGCTGAGGGTTCCACGCTGTCGTGATGAGCAGGCCGGCAATGCCGCCAGCCATCAAGACCGCAGTTTTCGGGGCGGCGCTGATCTGGTCGACCGAGTTCTTCGGATTCATGGCCGTACCGGCGCTGAACGATCGGCTGCGCGAGCTCCTCTGAACGACACAGGCTGACGCTGGCACTCCCTAGAGGTGAGTGCTAATGTCGGTTTGGCACTTTCCAACCGAGAGTGCCAACGGTCGAGGCGGCACCGCGACGACGCGTCGACCAACGTACCCGTACAAACGCACTTCAACTGAAAGGGGTTTGAACGTGTCCACCACGATCAAGCCGCTCGAGGATCGCATCCTCGTCCAGCCGCTCGAGGCCGAGCAGACCACCAAGTCCGGCCTGGTCATTCCCGACACCGCCAAGGAGAAGCCGCAGGAGGGCAAGGTGCTCGCCACCGGCCCAGGGCGGATCGACGACAACGGCAACCGCGTCCCGCTCGACGTCTCCGTCGACGACGTGGTCATCTTCAGCAAGTACGGCGGCACCGAGGTCAAGTACGACGGCCAGGACCTGCTGCTGCTGAACGCCCGCGACATCCTCGCCGTCGTCACGAAGTGACGCAGCCGATGACCACTGACACCAAGTAACCGAAGGAACCGAACCCATGGCAAAGATCCTTCAGTTCGACGAGGAGGCGCGTCGCTCACTCGAGCGTGGCGTCGACGTCCTCGCCAACACCGTGAAGGTCACCCTCGGCCCGAAGGGCCGGTACGTGGTGCTCGACAAGAAGTGGGGCGCTCCCACCATCACCAATGACGGCGTGACCGTCGCCCGTGACGTCGAGCTCGACGATCCCTACGAGAACCTCGGCGCTCAGCTCGCCAAGGAGGTCGCCACCAAGACGAACGACGTCGCCGGTGACGGCACCACCACCGCGACGGTGCTGGCCCAGGCTCTGGTGCACGAGGGCCTCAAGGCCGTCGCCTCCGGTGCCAACCCGGTCGGCCTCAAGCGGGGCATCGACGCCGCGGTCGCCGCGGTCGAGGAGCGCCTGCGCGAGAACGCCCGCGAGGTCGAGACCACCGAGGACATGTCCCACGTGGCCACCATCTCTGCGCGGGACGCCGAGATCGGCTCCCTGATCGCCGAGGCCTTCGACAAGGTCGGCAAGGACGGTGTGATCACCGTCGACGAGTCGAACACCTTCGGCACCGAGCTCGAGTTCACCGAGGGCATGCAGTTCGACAAGGGCTACCTGTCGCCGTACTTCGTCACCGACGCCGAGCGGATGGAGGGCGTCCTCGACGACCCGTACATCCTGATCAACTCGGGCAAGATCAGCTCGATGAACGACCTGCTCCCGTTGCTGGAGAAGGTCATCGGCGCCTCCGGCACGCTGTTCATCGTCGCCGAGGACGTCGACGGCGAGGCGCTGTCCACCCTCGTGGTGAACAAGATCCGCGGCACCTTCACCTCGGTCGCCGTCAAGGCTCCGGCCTTCGGTGACCGGCGCAAGGCCATGCTCGAGGACATCGCCATCCTGACCGGTGGCAAGGTCGTCGCGCCGGAGGTCGGGCTGAAGCTCGACCAGGTCGGCCTGGACGTGCTGGGTCGGGCCCGTCGGATCGTGGTGACCAAGGACAACACCACCATCATCGACGGTGCGGGTGCCGGCGACGAGGTCAAGGCCCGAGTCGCCCAGCTGCAGGCCGAGATCGAGCGGACCGACTCCGACTGGGATCGGGAGAAGCTGCAGGAGCGGGTCGCCAAGCTCGCCGGTGGCGTCTGCGTGATCAAGGTCGGTGCGGCCACCGAGGTCGAGCTCAAGGAGAAGAAGCACCGGATCGAGGACGCTGTGTCCGCGACCCGGGCCGCGATCGAGGAGGGCATCGTCGCCGGTGGCGGCTCCGCCCTCATCCACGCGGCGGCCGCTCTGGACGGCGACCTCGACCTCACCGGCGACGAGAAGGTCGGCGTCGGCATCGTCCGTCGTTCGCTGGTCGAGCCGCTGCGCTGGATCGCCGAGAACGGTGGCTACCAGGGCTATGTCGTCACCTCCAAGGTGGCCGAGCTGAAGTCGGGCAACGGCTTCAACGCGGCGACCGGCGAGTACGAGGACCTGCTGGGCTCCGGCGTCATCGACCCGGTCAAGGTCACGCGCTCCGCGCTGGCCAACGCCGCGTCGATCGCCTCGCTGCTGCTCACCACCGAGACCCTGGTGGTGGAGAAGCCCGAGGAGGAGGAGCCGGCAGCCGCCGGTCACGGTCACTCGCACTGACCTGCCTCTGAGCCGAACAGGGCCCTTCCTTCGGGGAGGGCCCTGTTCGCGTCTTCGGGTGCCGGGTCGCGTGAGCCGACGGCCGGATGGGAGCATGGCGGACAGGGCCCGTATCGGGTCTCTCAACCCATCTGTGGAAGGGACATCATGAGCAACTCCAGCTCTCGGCCGGCGGTCCAGGTCAACGGCAAGCTCTTGGGCACCGGCGCGGTGCTGCTGTGCATCGGCGGCGCCGTGCTGATGACGGGCGCGGCGTTCGCCTCGGTCGCGCTGGCCCAGGCAGCCAAGAAGTGGATCGACCAGCTGGAGGAGTCACCGTCTCAGATGGCCCAGCGGCAATTGCACCAGATGATGGCCGCGGCGGAGGCCGGGTCCAAGGCTTGGCGCGAGCAGACCGCCTGAGTCACCGGGCCTGAGCCGGGCCACTACGCTCACCCGGTGATCTCCGCGCCCAGCACCGACAACAACCCGTTCCTGATCGCCAGCGACCTCCCGTACGAGCTGCCGCCGTTCGACCGGATCCGGGCCAACCACTTTCGGCCGGCCTTCGACGCCGGGATGGCCGAACAGCTCGCCGAGGTCGAGGTGATCGCCCAAAGGGATGTGGCGGCGACCTTCGACAACACGATCGCCGCGCTGGAGCGCTCCGGCCGGACGCTCGACCGAGTACGCAGGGTCTTCTTCTGTCTGGCGTCGGCTGACACGACCCCGGAGCTGCAGGAGATCAAGGCCGAGTACGCACCCAGGCTGTCCGCCCACGCCGACGCGATCACCCTGAACCGCGACCTGTTCGCCCGGATCGAGGAGCTGCACACGCACCTGGACGACCTCGGCCTGGACGCCGAATCCCGCCGGCTGCTCGAGCGCTGCCACCTCGACTTCGTCCGGGCGGGCGCCGCTCTGGACGAGGCGGACCAGGACCGGCTCCGGGAGCTGAACGCCGAGCTGGCCACCCTGGCGGCTGAGTTCTCCACCAGGCTGCTAGCCGCCGCCAAGGGTGCAGCGGTTCACGTCGCCGACGTCGCCGAGCTCGACGGCCTCAGCGACGACACCGTCGCTGCCACAGCCGAGGCCGCCCACGCACGCGGCCTGGGCGGCTACCTGATCGAGCTGATCCTGCCCACCCACCAGCCGGCGCTGGAGTCGCTGCGCCACCGCGACCTGCGTCGGCGGGTACTGACCGCGTCCACCAGCCGCTGTTGCCAGCCCGACACGGACACCAGCGACCTGGTCCGGCGTACGGTCATCGCCCGCGCCCGCCGTGCGGTGCTGCTGGGCTATCCGACCCACAGCGACTACGTGCTCGCGGATCGTACGGTCGGCTCCAACGCTCGGCTCGACGAGACGTTGCAGCAGCTGGTCCCGCCGGCGGTGGCGAACGCCCACCGAGATCAGGCCTGTCTCGCCGAGTCGTTGCGCGCCGACACCGGCGACACCGACTTCGGGGCGCACGACTGGGCCTACTACGCCGGTCGGTTGGAGACCGAGGACGCCGGCCCGGACCCCGCGGCGCTCCGCCCCTACTTCGAGCTGTTCCGAACCATCGAGCAAGGTGTCTTCGGCGCGGCCGAGCTGGTCTACGGACTGAGCTTCCGTCGCCGGGACGACCTGGTCGGCTACCACCCCGACGTCGTGGTGTACGAGGTGTTCGATCCCAACGGGTCCGCGATCGGGCTGTTCCTCGGCGACTTCTACACCCGGTCCGGCAAGCAGGGCGGAGCGTGGATGGAGTCGTTGGTCTCCCAGAGCCGGTTGCTCGACCAGCGTCCGGTCGTGGTGAACAACCTCAACCTGGCCAAGCCACCGGCCGGGCAGCCGACCCTGCTCAGCCAGGACGAGATCCGCACCCTGTTCCACGAGTTCGGCCACGCCCTGCACGGCCTGCTGTCGTCGGTGACCTACCCGCGGCTTGCAGGGACCGCGGTGTCGAAGGACTTCGTCGAGTACCCGTCGCAGGTCAACGAGATGTGGGCGACGGATCCGCAGCTGCTGGCCCGGTACGCCCGGCACGTCGACACCGGTGAGCCGCTGCCCGAGCATCTCGTCGCAGCACTGCAGGACAGCGATGGCGCGGACCAGGCCCGGGAGACGGTCAGCTTCCTCGCCGCCACCTGGCTGGACCTGGCCTGGCATCGTCTCACCGAGGACGAGGTGGACGACGCCGTACGCGACATCGACGCGTTCGAGTCGCGGGTCCTCGGCGCGGTCGGCCTGGACGTCGAGGCGATTCCGCCCCGCTATCGCAGCCGCTACTTCAGCCACATCTTCGCCTCCTCGTACGCCGCCGGCTACTACTCCTACATCTGGAGCGAGATCCTCGACGCCGACACCGTCGAGTGGTTCGGCGAGCACCGGTCCGGGCTGCGCGAGGCGGGGGACGAGTTCCGGGCGGCCCTCCTCAGTCGGGGTGGGAGTGGGGACGAGATGTCCTACTTCGAGGCGTTCCGCGGTCGGCCACCCCAGATCGAGCCGCTGCTGCGACGTCGAGGCCTGCTGGCCTCCTGAGCAGCAGGCCGTGTCACGGTCACCCCTCGATCCTGTCCGGTCACCGGCGCCGATCCGGATAGTCTTGGAGCGGTAGCCAGGGCCGCACTCGGGTCCGGTGATCCGTACGGCAAGAGAGGGAGCACGTGTCGCACTCCATCGGAGATCTGACACCCGCCGGTGTGCCGCAGCCATTCGCGACGATGGGACTCACCTTCGACGACGTCCTGCTGCAGCCCAACCAGAGCGACATCATCCCGTCGGAGGTGGACACGGCCACGTTGGTGTCGAAACGGATCTCGGTCCGGATCCCGCTCGTCTCCTCGCCGATGGACACGGTGACCGAGGCGAGGATGGCCGTCGCGATCGCGCGCCAGGGCGGACTGGGTGTCATCCACCGCAACCTCTCGATCGAGGACCAGGCGCACCAGGTCGACGTGGTGAAGCGCTCCGAGGCCGGCATGGTCGACGAGCCGATCACCATCTCCCCGGACGCCACCATCGGCGAGGCCGACGCGATGTGTGGCCGCTACCGCATCTCCGGCGTGCCCGTGGTCGACCGCGACCTGACGCTGCTCGGCATCGTGACCAACCGGGACATGCGGTTCGAGAGTGACCCCAACCGGCTGGTCGGCGACGTGATGACGAAGATGCCGCTGATCACCGGACCGGTCGGCATCTCGTCCGAGAACGCGATGGCGCTGCTCGCCGAGAACAAGATCGAGAAGCTGCCGCTGGTCGACGCCCAGGGACGGCTCAAGGGTCTGATCACGCTGAAGGACTTCGTCAAGTCGGATCAGTACCCCAATGCGACCAAGGACGAGCAGGGCCGCCTCCGGGTGGGCGCCGCCGTCGGCTTCTTCGGCGACTCCTGGAAGCGCGCGATGGCGCTGGTCGAGGAGGGCGTCGACCTGCTGGTCGTCGACACCGCGCACGGTCACTCGCACGGCGTGGTCGACATGGTCAGACGGCTGAAAGCCGAGGCGGCCTGCCGCGACGTCGACGTCGTCGGCGGCAACGTCGCCACCTACGCGGGGGCAAAGGCACTGGTGGACGCGGGAGTCGACGGGGTCAAGGTCGGTGTCGGCCCGGGTTCGATCTGCACCACCCGCGTCGTCGCCGGCGTCGGCGTGCCCCAGGTGACCGCGATCCACAACGCCTCCCGGGCGTGCAAGCCGGCCGGTGTGCCCTTGATCGGCGACGGCGGCCTGCAGTATTCGGGCGACATCGCCAAGGCCATCGTGGCCGGTGCCGACACCGTGATGCTCGGCTCCCTGCTGGCCGGGTGTGAAGAAAGCCCGGGCGAGCTGATCTTCCTCAACGGCAAGCAGTTCAAGACCTACCGCGGGATGGGCTCACTCGGTGCGATGGCCTCCCGTGGCCGCAACGCCTCGTTCTCTCGTGACCGCTACTTCCAGGGCGATGTCACCAACGACTCCAACCTGATCGCCGAGGGGATCGAGGGCCAGGTGCCGTTCCGGGGGCCGCTGGCCGCGGTGGCGTACCAGCTGATCGGCGGCCTCCGGCAGTCGATGTTCTACACCGGCGCCTCCACCATCCGCGAGCTGCACGAGCGGGGCAGCTTCGTCCGGATCACCTCCGCCGGCCTGCGGGAGTCGCACCCCCACGACATCCAGATGACGGTCGAGGCGCCCAACTACTCCGGCTGACCTCTCTCGGGCCGCGTCGCGTACGCTGCGTCGGCCCGCTTCCCAACCCTCCTCAGCAACCGACATCGACGTCGTAGAAGGAACCCCTGAATGTTCGAGATCGGCCGCAGCAAACGCGCTCAGCAGGCGTTCGCCTTCGACGACATCGCGATCGTCCCGTCCCGCCGCACCCGTGGCGAGGAGCAGGTCAACCTGACCTGGCGGATCGACGCCTTCACCTTCGAGTTCCCGCTGATCGCCGCGCCGATGGACTCGGTGATGTCGCCCGCGACTGCGATCGAGATGGGTCGGCTCGGCGGTCTGGGGGTGCTCAACCTGGAGGGCCTGTGGACCCGGTACGCCGACCCGGAGCCGCTGCTGGAGGAGATCGCCGCCATCGACGACGCGGGCGCGGCCACCCGCCGGATGCAGGAGATCTACGCCGAGCCGATCAAGGAGGAGCTGATCGGCCAGCGGGTGGCCGAGGTGCGTGCGGCCGGCGTCCCGGCCGCCGGCTCGCTCTCCCCGCAGAACACCCAGGCGTACGCCGGCGCGGTCGTCGCCTCCGGGGTCGACTTCTTCGTCATCCGCGGCACCACCGTCTCGGCCGAGCACGTGGCCGGCAGCGTCGAGGCGCTCAACCTCAAGCAGTTCATCTACGCCCTCGACGTGCCGGTGATCGTCGGCGGCTGCGCCACATACCAGGCGGCCCTGCACCTGATGCGGACCGGTGCGGCCGGGGTTCTGGTCGGCTTCGGCGGCGGCGCGGCGCACACCACCCGCGACGTGCTCGGCGTAGCGGTGCCGATGGCGTCGGCGGTCTCCGACGTGGCGGCCGCGCGGCGGGACTACCTCGACGAGTCCGGCGGCCGGTACGTGCACGTCATCGCCGACGGGTCGGTCGGCCGGTCCGGTGACATCGCCAAGGCGATCGCCTGTGGTGCCGACGCGGTGATGGTCGGCTCTCCGTTGGCCAAGGCCTCGGAGGCGCCCGGCCGCGGCTACCACTGGGGTTCGGAGGCCTGGCACGCCCGGCTGCCGCGCGGTGAGCGGGTGGCGTTCGACGTGGTGGGGACCCTCGAGCAGATCCTGCTCGGTCCGTCCGCGGTGCCGGACGGCACGATGAACCTGGTCGGCGCGCTGCGCAAGGCGATGGCGACCACCGGCTACACCGAGGTCAAGGAGTTCCAGCGGGTCGAGGTGATCGTCGGTTGAGTTGGTCCACCGCCGCTGACCTAGCCGGCGCCGAGCTGGATGTGCTGGTGGTCGGGGGCGGCATCGTCGGGGCCGGGGTCGCGCTGGACGCCGTCACCCGAGGGCTGAGGGTCTGCCTGCTGGAGGCCGGCGACTGGGGCGGGGGGCGTTCGGGGCGTACCAGCACTCTGGTGCACGGCGGTCTGGTGGATCTGGCGCGGATCGGCGTCGGAGCCGTCGCGGCGCTGCGTCGTGAGCGCGACCTGCTGCTCGACCGGACGGCCCCGCACCTGGTTCGACGGGTGCCTCTGCTGGTGCCCTTGACCGGCGGTCTGCCCGAGCGGTTGGCGGTCGGCGCGGCCCTCAGCCTGTACGACGCCGCCGCCTACTCGGTCCGTCAGCCCGGCCTGCTGCCGGGCCACCGTCAGCTCGCCCGACGAGCAGTTGTCCGGTTGGCGCCCGCGCTGGCCAGCACCGACGTCACCGGCGCCGTCCAGCTCTACGAGGCCCAGGTCGACGACGCCCGGCTCACGCTCACCGTGGTCCGAACCGCGATCGCGTACGGGGTCCTGGCGCTCGCCCGGACCCCGGTGCGCCGGCTCCTCCGCGACGACGGCCGGGTGGTCGGTGTCGAGGTGACCGGGCCGGCGGGGCGGCAGATGGTTCGGGCTCGTTCGGTGGTGCTGGCCACGGGTACCGAGGTGAGCCGCCTGCTGCCTGACCCCCCGTCCGCAGATCCCGACGAGAAGGCACCCGAGCTCTCCGAGGGTCCACCGAGTGAGCAGCCGGCACCGGAGTCGGTCCATCTCGTGCTGCCACGTCGGCGACTGCGCTCGTCGACCGGGCTGGTGCTTCGAGGCGGTGAGCACGCGATCTACGTGGTGCCCTGGGGACGGCACTGGATCGTGGGCAGCACGGCAGCGTGGTCCGAACCCGCCCGGATCCTGGCCGAGCTGAACCGGCATCTGGCGCACGCGGTCGACGCCGACTCGGTGGAGAGCACCTACACCAGCCTCGCCCCACTCGGGCCGGACGCCGGACGTCTGCCGACGGTCCAGGCGCCGGTGCCCGGCCTGGTGCTCGTCCGGGGACGTGGACTGGCGGGGTATCGGGCCGACGCCGAGCACGCCGTCGATGCAGCCATCGGACAGATCGGAGGCCTGCATCCGCCGTGCACTACCCAGCGCGTGCCGCTGCTGGGAGCGGACGGCTTCACCGCACGGTGGAATCAGCGGCACCTGCTCGCCCGTCGGGCCGGGCTGCACGTGCTGCGGATGGAGCACCTGCTGCAGCGTTACGGCTCGGGCGTTGATGTCCTGATCGACGCCATCCAGCGACGCCCGGAGCTGGCGCAGCCGCTGACCGGTGCCGACGACTACCTGAGGGCAGAGGTCTGGTTCGCCGTCGCGTACGAGGACGCCACCCAGGTCGGTGACGTGATCGCCCGACGCACCCGGATCGCGATCGAGACCTGGGACGGTGGGGCCGAGGCGGCGGGCGAGGTCGCCGACCTGATGGCAGCCGAGCTGGGCTGGGACGGCCGGGAGACCTCGCGGCAGATCAGCGACTACCTTCGCGAGGCGGCCCTCGACCGCTGACACTGCCCCCGGAGGTCGTTATGGTTCGCTGGTGCCGAAGATCCGGATCCGCGACGCGGCGGCGTTCCTGAACGTGAGCGACGACACCGTTCGCCGCTGGATCGAGGCGGGCACCTTGCCGGCCGAGACCGACGAGAGCAATCGCAAGGTCGTCGACGGCTACGCTCTGGCCCGGTTCGCTCGCGACCATGCGCGGCCGATGGAGGATCCTTCCGGGGTGGGCCGCTCGGCCCGGAACCGGTTCGTGGGGCTGGTCACCAACATCATCACCGACACGGTGATGGCTCAGGTCGAACTGCAGTGCGGTCCACACCGGGTGGTCTCGCTGATCTCCAGCGAGGCGGTGCGCGAGCTCGGGCTGGAGCTCGGCACCGTCGCCGTCGCGGTGGTGAAGTCCACCAACGTCATCGTTGAGACCCCGCGCGGGATCTCCTGATTCTCACCTGCCGCCCGCCGGCACCACCGGCACCAAGGCATCCCAGCGGGCGGTTTCGCAGGAGTTGACTCGCGACAGGCTGGCCAGCACCTGCTCGTCCCCCCAGGTCCCGGAGATCGTGGCGCGCTCCGGCCCGCTGTAGACCTGAGCGCACATCTTGTTCTCGGGCACCGGGCGCAGGGCGGAGCGGTGCTCGGCCAAGGCGCTGCACGCCGCCTCCGGGTCGGGATGCGTGCCGCCGAGCGGGTCGCAGGTCAGCGTCCAGGTGGTCGCGGCCCCGGTACCGTCGTCGACCACGATCGTCAGCTGCGAACCGGCTGCCGAGGAGGGGACCGCCGACGACGGCGGTGCTGAGGACGGCAGTGCTGAGGACGGCAGTGAGGGTGATGAAGTCGGCGAAGAGGTCGGGGATCCAGGGGTGGAAGGACTGTCGACCGGACCAGGACCGTTCCCGCCGCACGCGGACGCCACCAGGACCAGACCAAGGGCGGCAACCACGCCGAGACGAGCACGCACCGAGCGATCCTTTTGCAGAAACGACCCTCGTACCAATCGAGGTGAGGGACTGTCGACGGCCGCTGTGGCCACTGTTACTGTCAAGCCTACGTCGGCCCTCTCTGAGGATCTGCTGACGAGAGACCAGCGCGTTTCAGGCCCCATCCGGAGGAATCATGGTCAGTGCTGCCCCGGGCTCAGCGCGACGAAGCCGGACGGGGGTGGGATCGAGTACCCGGATGGCAGCGGCACGATCGTCACCGTGAACTGACATCCGAACAATCGATTCCTTTATTTCCCGAAGCGTTCTCTGGCAGCGACGACGCGAACAGACGTTCGCTGTTACTGTCTTGGCCACTGGGACGCCGCCGGAGTTCGGGGGGAACGGGTCGCAGCGTCTCTCGGAGGAACAACGATGACTTTGGCGACCCCACGTCGCGGCCGGGCGGGCTTTGTCGCGCTCGGACTGTCGGCGGTGCTGATCTGCGCCCTGATGCCACCAGCCTCGGCCGAGCCGACGGATGGACTCGATCTCCCGATACCGACCGAGGTCAGCGCGCCGGGCGAATACATCGTCACTCTGGCCGATGCGCCGGTTGCAGCGTACGACGGCGACGTCGCCGGCTATGACGCGACCCAGCCGGACGAAGGCGACGCCGTCGACGTGGCCAGCTCGGACGCCAAGCGCTACCGCTCCTACCTGCGCGGACGCCAGGACAAGGCCGCGGCTCGAGTCGGAGCCAAACCGCGGGACCGCTATGAGGTCGGCCTCAACGCCTTCACCACTCAGATGACCGGTCGGCAGGCGACCTCCTTGGCCCGCACGGACGGCGTGATCTCGGTGGTCGAGAACACCCTGCGAAAGGTGCCCGACGACCGCAAGTCCACCGACTTCCTGGGCCTGTCCGGCTATGACGGTGTCTGGTCCCGGCTGGGCGGCACCGACGACGCCGGTCTGGGAGTCGTCGTCGGAGTGATCGACTCGGGCATCTGGCCGGAGAGCGCCTCGTTCGCCGGCGAGCCACTGGGCACGTCGTCGGCCAAGGTCTGGCGGTCCAGCGGCAAGCGCTACCAACCGCAGCGCGTCGGCGACAGCATCGTGATGCGCAAGTCCGACGGCGGCGTCTTCCGGGGAGCCTGCGAAACCGGCGAGGGATTCACTGCCGCCGACTGCAGCACGAAGCTCGTCGGCGCTCGCTACTTCGGCGACGCCTGGCTGGCCGAGGTGCCGGCCGACCAGCGCGACGACTACGTCTCGCCCCGAGGGCGCGACGGCCATGGCACCCACACCGCCTCGATCGCGGCGGGCAACCACGGCGTCCGCGCGGTTGTCGACGGTCGCGACTTCGGCAGGATCTCCGGGGTGGCGCCGGCCGCCAAGATCGCGACCTACAAGGTGCTCTGGCAGGCGAAGAAGGCGACCGACTCCGGGGCGTACGACTCCGACATCCTGGCGGCCATCGAAGCGGCGATCTGCGACGGCGTGGACGTGATCAACTACTCGATCACCGCCGCCGACAATCCGACCTCTCCGGTGGCGACGGCCTTGCTCGCCGCGGCGTCGGCCGGCATCTTCGTCGCTGCCTCCGCCGGCAACTCCGGTCCGGCCGCCTCGACTGTGCAGAGCACCGCACCCTGGGTCACCACGGTGGGTGCTCATACGATCGCCCCGTACTACGGGACCGTCACCCTCGGCAACGGAGAGAAGTACGCGGGCGTCTCCACCTCTGTCGACGATCCGGTGGGTCCCGCCCCGCTGGTGAACGGCTCGGCCGTCGCCGTGGCCGGCCAGGCGGGGAAGGACGCGGTCGCCTGTGCCCCCGGCAGCCTCGATCCCGCCAAGACGGAGGGGAAGATCGTGGTCTGCGCCCGTGGTGTCGTGGACCGGACGGTGAAGTCCGCCGAGGTCGAGCGGGCCGGCGCCATCGGGATGGTGCTGGCCAACCTGACCGACGACACCCTCGACGCCGATCTGCACAGCGTGCCGACGGTGCACCTGAACCCGCCCGCCTCGAACATCGTCACCGCGTACGCCGGGAAGCCCGGGGCGACCGCCACCCTCACCGATGGCAACCAGACCTCGACCAGGCTGGCGTACCCGCAGATCGCCTCGTTCTCCGCCCGCGGACCATCGCTCGGCACCGGCGGCGACACCCTCAAGCCAGACCTGGTCGCGCCGGGCGTGTCGATCCTGGCGGCGGTCTCGCCGCCGAGCAACGACGACCAGGACTTCGGCTTCCTGTCCGGGACATCCCAGTCCGCGCCGCAGGTCGCCGGTCTCGCCGCCCTGTGGTTCGGTGCCGGTGTGCATCCCACGTGGTCTCCCATGCAGGTCAAGTCCGCGTTGATGACCACGGCCACCGACCTGGTGAACGACTCCGGGGCGAAGGTCACCAACCCGTTCGCTCAGGGTGCGGGCCGGGTGGTGCCCGAGCGGATGCTGGCACCGGGACTGGTCTACCCGGCCGGCCAACGGGACTGGCTGGGCTACCTGGAGGGACTCGGCCACGACACCGGCACCGGGGTCAGGGCAATCGACCCGAGCGACTACAACTCACCGTCCATCGCTATCGGTTCTCTGGCCGCGACCCAGACTGTCACCCGCCGGGTGACCGCCGCCGCGCCCGGCCGCTACCGGGTCTCGGCGCAGGTGCCAGGCGTCGACGTCGAGGTGAGTCCCGCGACGCTGGACTTCGATCGGGCCGGCCAGACCAAGTCGTTCAAGGTGACCTTCAGCCGCACCACAGCGGCCTTGGACAAAGCGACCTCGGGCTTCCTGACCTGGAAGAGCTCACGAGCCAGTGTCCGGATCCCGCTGGTGGTCACCCCCCGGGCAGTTGATGCTCCCCGTGAGGTGACGGCGAGCGGCACCTCCGACGGGTTGCGGTTCGGTATCACGCCCGGAGAGTCCGGGACGTTCACCGCCACAGCGACCGGGCTGGCCACCGGCAGCGTCCGGACGGGATCCCTGGCGCTGGACCAGGCGTTCGCGTACCTGGTGCCCATCCCGGCCGGCACGAAGGCGGCTCGGTTCACCGTGCGTAGCCCAGCAGCCAGGGCGAACCTCGACCTGGAGGTCTATCAGTACGTGAACAACGTGCCCAACCTGATCGGCCAGGTGCGGTCGTCGGGACCGAACGAGTCGTTCGTGCTGCCCCAGCCCGCCGCCGGGAACTACGCCTTGCAGGTGATCAACGTGGCCAACGCGCCGGGTACGACCTCGACGTCGTTCACCGCTCAGGCCGGGCTGGCTCAGCCCGACAGTGGCACGGGTGGCTTCGCCGTGACGCCGGCCAGCACGCAGGCCACGGCGGGGGTGCCGATCAGGCTCAGGGCGACCTGGTCCGGCCTGGACGACGCCACGCCGTACGTGGGCTGGATCGAGTACCCGAACGGCAGCGGGACGGTCGTCAGCGTCAACTGACCGTCCGCGCAGCTCCGACCGCCTTTTGCACCGCTGTCCACACCTGGTGTGGTTTTTGCTCCAGTAGTCTGGCCTCCGAAGGCTGTGACCGAGCACCCGGAGTCGGTTCTACACTGAGCAGGCTGCCGTTCTTACGGACGACAGACCAACGCGGGTCCGGTCTCACCATCGATGAGACCGGACCCGCTGCCCGTTCCTGAGCGCCACTGACCGAATCCAGCGACGTCCAGGCGTGAGGCGGAGGTGTGGATTCGTCCGTCGACCCCCGCAGTCTTGTTCGAACCCGCCGTCAGACCTCGACGGTCATCAACCAGGCCAGCAGGTACGACCGGCTGTTGCCGTCGTCGATCCACTCGGCGTCCAGCGACCGCGCCGTGTCGAGGGCGGCCTGGCGCTGGTCGTCACCGGCGAGAGCGGCGTACATCAGCAGGTAGTCGCCGAACTTCTGATCGAACTGTCCTCCGACGGCCTCCTCCACGTTGGCCGTGATCCGGTCAGGATCCCCACCCAGGTAGGTCGAGGCCGGGCTCATCGGGATGACGAGGATGCCCAGCATGGCCGCCGGCTCGGGGGAGAACCAGGTCGCGTAGTCGCGCTTCCCGCCCCAGTTCAGCGTGACGATCTTATGGCCGTAGCCGGAGTAGACCGGCTCGGCGTTGTCGAAGTTCGTCCAGTAGTCCAGCCCGGCCTGGGCCTCGGTGGACAGCATCCAGACGGCCTCGGCCTCTAGCCCGGCGTTCCCGGTGCTCTTGGCCCACTTCGCCAGCCCGGTCCAGGCGGTGATCGCCTCCGAGCTCGATTCCTGGTTGTTGCCGTCGGCGAACGGGGAGGTGCCCGACGCCCAGGAATGCCCGGCGTACGCGTCGAAGACGCGACGGTCGGGGAACGCCTCGTTGCCGGAATTGGAGCCGATGTCGGCGGCGACCAGGTCCATCACCGGCCGCAGCTTCTTCGCCAGGTCCGGGTTGTCCTGGGTGAGGACGCCGGCGGCGTAGAGGAAGTAGCCGTAGTGGAAGTGGTGGTCGTTGAACTCATCCGAGCCGAACGACGGGGTGAGCCCGACGATCCCCTTGGCCTGCTCGTCGTAGACGAAGCAGAACGCATCCCGGGTGTCCGCGCCCTTGGGCTCGGTCCACTTTGTCAGCGTCTCCGTCAGCTTGGCTTCAACTGTCTTGGCGGCATCGGTCAGCTCCAGCTGGGTGGCCAGCTGCCAGATCATGGCGGCCCGGTAGAGCGCCTTGCCGCCGAAGTAGGTGTCGGCGGGGAAGTCCGGCAGATCGGCCACGTCCTTGGTGACGGCGTCGGCCAGCTCGGACTTCTCGTCAGAGTTCAGCTTGCTCACATCCAGGGCGGAGGTGGGCTCCGACAACGGAACCGTGTACGTCAGCTCGTTGCCGCTGGCGACCTTCAGGGTGCCGTAGATGCTGGGATAGGTGCCGAGGTCGGTCGAGATCGAGGAGTCCAGCTGCTTGGCCTGGTGCGGCATCACGGCGAAGACCGTGCCGCCCTTCGCCTCGTAGGTCAGCGTCGTCGTGACCTCGTCGGCGCCGATCTCGTAGCTCACCCCGCTGGCAGTGATCGGGTTGGCCGCCAGCTCGGCGAGCTTGCCCGCGTTCCCGTCGGCGGGCACCACGAACCAGGTGGCCGAGTCGCCCTTGCCGATCGTGATCATCTTGTCCGACACCTTGCCGTCGGTGACGAGCCCGTACGTGGTCTCGCCGGCCAGCACGGTGAAGAAGTCGCCCTCGCCGGTGAACGGCAGCGGCGCGGTGATCTCCAGGTCGCTCTCGGCGACGAACCGGACGTACGGCGAGCCCTGGGCGATGGTGGTCTTGCCGAGGACCTTGCCGCTGTCGTCGAGGTGGTCGATCGTGACGGTCAGGGTGTCGTACGCGCTGACCTGCGCAGACCTCGCCCCGAACGACATCTCCATCTCGGGCTTGTAGCCGCCGAGAATCGCCTTCTCGCTGGCCGACACGGTCGGCAGCCCGAAGGCGAAACCGGCGTCGGACAGCCCGAAGCTCAGCGGCAGCGGGAAGACCGGCTGCGGCTCGTCTCCGAACGCGAGGCCGGAGAACCAGCGGTTGGTCGGTGGGAGCAGACCGTCGGCCAGCCGGGTGATCGGCAGCTCTTTCGGGGTCTTCTTGACGATCTGAGCCAACAGCGGATCGACTGTCTGCTTGGTGAACACGTCGCCGCCGGCTCCGCTCAGATCGGAGCCGGCCGTGCTGGATCCGCCCGAGGCGGAGAGGCCGCAGCCGGCCAGGCCGACCGCGACGGTCGTGCCGGCCAGACCGGCCAGCAGCGATCGCCGGGTCAGCCGGGAGGCGAGCGGGTTGGGGGAGGAGGTCATGTCGTTCGACGGATCGGTGCTTCGCCAGATGCTGGGCAACGTCACGTCCCTTCAGTTCGATGATGGTGAGCGGTCAGGCCCGCCGCGTCGGTGGTCGACGGGCCTGATCCGCCCTGGTCAGGATCGCTGCGAGAGCGGCCCTGATCGGTGGCTCACTTGAGCCCGATCTGTCGGAGGAAGTCGAACACCTGGTCGTTGACCCCGGCCAGCGGACCGTCGTCGCGCAGGTGCAGCGTGGCGATGACGGGCGTCCCGGTCTTGGTCAGGGTGTCCAGGTCGTCGGACGCCAGCTCCTTGCTGTCCACCCGGACCTCGGTCAGGGCCTGCGCCTGCTCGGTGGCCACCCGGATGGTGGTCACGGTGCCGGTCACGGTCTGGTTGTTCGGCAGCAGGATGTCCACCTGGGCACCTTCCTCCACCCGGTCGTAGTCACCGGGGGAGAGCAGGTACTTCGCGTCGACGTACTCGCTGCCGACCACGGAGATCTGAGCGAACGGCGCGCCGGTGCCGAGGGCGTTGCCGAGCTTGGCCTTGAGCTCGGTCACCTGGCCGGCCACAGTGGCCTTGTAGGTGAGCGTGCCGGCCTTCTCGTCCACGTCGTACGCCTCGTTGTCCGGCAGCTCCAGACCGTTGGCCAGGTCCTGCTGCAGCGGGACGCTCTGGATGGTGAAGAGCTCGTCGCCGGTGGCGACGACGTCGCCCTCCTTGACGAACTGCTTGATCACGGTGCCGCCATAGGCCGCACCCACGTCATAGGTGTCGGTGGCGACGGTGGCGTCCAGGCTGGCCGCCTTGGTCTGGCGTTGGTTGAAGATGAGGGCCAGCACGGCGACGATGAGCAGGACGCCGAGGATCCCTCCGAACAGGCGAAGTCGGTTGATCCAGGTCATTTCGCTGCTACCTCTTTCTCGTCGTGCCCGGCGCGCTCGGCAGCCGGCTCGGGTTCGTGGTCGGTCTCGTGATCGGTGGAGGTGCCGTCGAGAACGGCGGTCAGGGAGCCGTTGCTCTTGGCCGTGGCGAGCTCGGGAACACCGAGTTCCTCAGCCCGCTGCGGCGGCACGATGACGGTGGTCAGGGGCATGGCAGGCTCCTCGTCGGCCAGGTGCTCGACCGGGTCGGGCACCAGGTTCTTCGGCGGGTGCTTGATCTGCCAGTTCTCCCGGCACGCGACGATCATGAAGGCACCCAGGATGAAGGTGTTGGTCACGTTCCAGGCTGTGGCCAGGCTGAGCTGGCTGTTGCCCAGGTCACGCCAGATGGACACCGTCGAGGTGAGGAGCAGGAAGACGAAGGTCAGCACCTGCGGGATCATGAAGTTGAACGGTGACTGGGCTCTGGCTCTGCTGCCGGTGACGTGCCACTTCTGCTCCTTCTTGGCGATCGCGTTCCACAGGGCACTGAGGTAGATCGGGAACGAGACCGCGGCCAGCATCAGCACCTCCCAGCGGAACGAGCCCAGCGTGTAGAAGGCGAGCACGATCTGCATCAGGTAGAAGCCCGCGTAGAACAGCAGCCAGGTCTGCCAGGTGATGTCCAGGTTCACCGGCCGCAGATCGAAGAAGATCTCCAAAGCCGGCACGACCAGCAGGATGCCCGGAGCGATGCCGGTCAGGTAGTGCGTCGCGGTGACCAGGTACATGATCCGCTGGTCCATGGTCAGCTTGCGCTTCGGGCTCAGCGGGTTGTGCGTGAGCAGGATCTCGAAGCCACCGGTGGCCCAGCGCAGCTGCTGCTTGGTGTAGGCCTCGATGGTCTCCGGCGCGTCCCCGATGGCGAGCGTCTTGGGGATGTAGATCGTCTTCCAGCCCCGCTCGTGCAACATCAGCGAGGTCCATACGTCCTCGGACTTGGAGTCGGTGTAGATGCCGCCGATGTCGTTCACCGCGGCCCGACGGTAGATCACGTTCGTGCCGACGCAGAAGGCGGCGTTGAAGTGGTTGCGACCCGGCTGGACGAACTTGTAGAACACGGCCTGCATGTAGCCCGCACCGCGGGACACCATGTTGACCAGGTTCCCGTACGTCTGCGGCGTCTGGACGAAGGCGACGTTGGAGTTGGTGAAGAACGGGACGGTCTCGACCAGGAACTGCGGCTTGGGGACGAAGTCGGCGTCGAAGACGCAGAAGAAGTCTCCCTTGGCGATCGACAGGGCGTGGTTGATGTTGCCCGCCTTGGCGCCGTTGGAGCTCAGCCGGCGGATGTAGTAGCAGCCGAGCTCGTCGGCGAGCTCCTTCACCTGATCGGATCGACCGTCGTCGAGGATCCAGGTGCGGTGCCTGCCCTTGATCGCCATGGCGGCGGTCGCTGTGGCTCGGATCTTGTAGATGTCCTCGCCGTACACGGTGATGAAGACGTCGACGTCCACCTGCTTGCCGTCCAGCAGGACGGGCCACAGGTGCGGCTGGTCGGTCAGACCGGCGGCGGCGATCGCCTTTTTGTCGAACATCAGGCGCTTGGCCTCATGGAAGGCGAAGTCCCGCGGGCTCTTGCGTCCGGACAGGATCGTCCACATCGACAGCAGCGCGTGGGTCACCAAGATCACCTCGGCGACGATCACCAGGGTGTAGGGGAGCAGGTCTCCCCGGTTGCGCGGGTTCAGCAGGAACTGCGCGTAGAACAGGATGCCCAGGGTGGCGATCAAGGAAATCAAGATCATCACGGGCGAGTAGGGATTGGCGGACGCGGCACGGCGCGTGACCGGAACGTGCCGGTCGACGCGTGCGTAGTCGTGGTTGGGCATGCGGGACTCCCACAATTCGGTGTTCGTGGTTGGTCGTCGCGCAGCGCGGAAGAGCTCAGGGATGATCGCGGAGGCAGGGGGGAGGGCTCGGGCAAACCCGCCCCTGCCTCGACGTGCTGGGCAGTTCCGTCAGCTCGACGGATGCGGCGTCATCGCCACCGGAGACTGCGCACGAGCACGCTGTTGTACTACGAACCGCCCCCGATTCGGCCCGGCGCCTGAGGCGCCGGTCAGAGCCCGTCCGAGGACGAGCCGAGACCATGATCAACATCTGCCGGAGCCTTGCCCCGCGGGTCGATCCTGGACTCGATGGGTCCAACTGTAGGTGAGTCCGGGGTCCGGGGAGGCGTTTCGAGCGGCTCATCTGGGCGGCCGAGCGGGGACCCCGTCGGCGGCCCGGTCCAGCGGACCACCGCGGCTCCACTGGTAT
>DASQLI010000210.1:0-9856 GCA_035630075.1 Microlunatus sp. | reverse complement strand
GCGTTGTTGCACGGCGAGCCCGACCTGATCGGCTGGACGGCCAAACCACAGGCCCTGGACGGTGGCACGCTCGACCCGCACGTCACCACGGTCGAGCCCGCGTCCAACTTCACCCTGCACATTGCCGACCGGGTCGAGGTCGTCCAGCACCAGACCGGACCGGTGGACGGGTCACTCACCTTGCCCGCGGAGTCATGGCTCCGCCTCATCGCCGGTCGGCTCACTCCCGAGCACACCCCGGCCGAGCTGCAGACCACCGGGGCGGCCGACCCGGACCTGCTGCGACGGGTCTTCCCGGGCTACTGAGCGGTCAGGTCCGTAGGTTCACGATCTTCGCAGCCGGGCGACGCTGAACACCACCAGGAGCATCGCCAGCAAGGTGGCGACCATCGCCAGGTGACCCATGGTCACCGAGATCGTGGTGACCAGTGCACCGAGCAGCAGGGCCAGTCGCAGACCAGGTAAGCCAAGAGCGCCACTCGCAGCATCCAGAGGCGACCTCGGCCAGTGCTCGGGCTCATGAAGGTCTTGCCATCCCGAACGGCGCCACGACGGTCTCGAGAAACCATCTCCACATCGCCTCGCCGGCGTCGTGATCACCTTGCTCACGCCGAATGTGAGCGCTCATAGTTCTGTCCCGATCCGCACCTTTGCGGGTTTGTTGTCCACAGCGGGCCCTTCCACAAGCCGGTAGGACCGCACGGAAGTGAGCGCTAACACTGTTACTCAATCGTGATCTAGGTGTGATGCGGCGGCGGGATGTGAGCCCTAACATTCTGGCCATGCCCAGGGGGCAGCGCGAGATCGCCGTCACGGCGTAGCGCACAGCGAACTTCAACGAGGAGGTTAGAGCGATGGGTCTCACACGACGCGGATTCCTGGGGGCGACCGTATCAACGGCCGCCCTCCTGGGGCTATCGGCCTGCGGTGGCAGCACAGACAGCGCCGGCGGCTCGAGCGGTGGTGGCGGCGACGACACGATCGTCCTCGGCTTCGCTCAGGTCGGGGCCGAGAGTGGCTGGCGCACGGCCAACACCACGTCCATCCAGGACGCGGCCAAGGAGGCCGGGATCGACCTCAAGTTCTCCGACGCGCAGCAGAAGCAGGAGAACCAGATCAAGGCGATCCGCTCCTACATCCAGCAGAAGGTCGACGTGATCGCCTTCTCGCCGGTGGTGGAGTCCGGCTGGGACACGGTGCTCAAGGAGGCCAAGACCGCCAACATCCCGGTCGTGCTGACCGACCGCGCGGTGGACTCGCAGGACGACTCGCTCTACGTCTCCTTCCTCGGCAGCGACTTCATCGAGGAAGGCAAGAAGGCCGGCGACTGGGTGGTCAAGGAGTTCGCCGACGCGTCAGACGTCAAGATCATCCAGCTGGAGGGCACCACCGGCTCGGCGCCGGCGATCGACCGGGCCGAGGGCTTCGCCGCCGTGATCAAGGCGGACCCGAAGTACAAGATCGTCGCCTCCCAGACCGGCGACTTCACCCGAGCCGGTGGCAAGCAGGTCACCGAGGCGCTGTTGAAGTCCAACCCGGACGTCAACCTCATCTACGCGCACAACGACGACATGGGTCTGGGCGCGATCGAGGCGATCGAGGCGGCGGGCAAGGTGCCTGGCAAGGACATCCAGCTCGTCACCGTGGATGCGGTCAAGGACGGTATGACCGCGCTGTCCGAGGGCAAGATCAACTTCATCGTGGAGTGCTCTCCGTTGCTCGGTCCCCAGCTGATGGAGATCGTCAAGAAGGTCAAGGCCGGAGAGACCGTCGAGAAGCGCATCCTCACCGAGGAGACCACCTTCACCCCGGAGCAGGCCAAGGAAGCGCTGCCGACCCGTCAGTACTGACAAGCCGCACTGACTGCACAGTACTGAGCCCGCGCCCTGCAGCTCAGCCCGTACGATCACCGAACGGCGCCCGGCGGATCGACCGCCCGGGCGCCGACCGGCACCTGGAGAGGACCGACCCGTGACCGATGTGGCTGCCGTCGTGGAGATGACGGGCATCTCGATCGCCTTCCCACCCGTTCAGGCGCTCGAGGGTGTGGACTTCCGGCTGTACCCGGGCGAGGTCTGCTCGTTGCTTGGAGAAAATGGTGCCGGCAAGTCGACCTTGATCAAGGCCCTCACCGGCGTCTACCCGATCGACTCTGGACGAATCGTCGTCGCGGGCGACGAGGTCTCGTTCAACGGACCCGGGCAGGCGCAAGAAGCGGGCATCAGCACGGTCTACCAGGAGGTGAACCTGCTGCCGAATCTCACGGTGGCGGAGAACATCATGCTCGGCCGGGAGCCGCGGACCTGGGCCGGGATCGACGGCCGGGCGATGCGTCGACACACCCGCGAGCTGCTGCATGGCCTCAACCTGGACATCGACCCGGGCTCTCTCCTGGGATCACACTCGCTGGCCGTCCAGCAGCTGGTCTCGATCGCCCGGGCGATCGACGTGCGGGCGAAGGTGCTGGTGCTGGATGAGCCCACGTCGAGCCTGGACGCGGATGAGGTCGAGGAACTGTTCCGGGTGATCCGCTCGCTCAAGGAGTCCGGCGTCGCGATCTTGTTCGTCTCCCACTTCCTGGACCAGGTCTACGAGATCAGCGACCGGCTGACAGTGCTGCGCAACGGGCGGCTGGTCGGGAACTACCGCACCGATGAGCTGCTGCGGATCGAGCTGGTGCACAAGATGATCGGCAAGGAGATGGCCGTGCTCGAACAGATCGAGCGCCGCACCCAGGCGGCGAGCGCCGACGACGAGCTCACCCCGTGCCTGCAGGCGGTGGGTCTCGGGCGCAAAGGCTCCATCGAGCCGATCGATCTCACGGTGTACGAAGGCGAGGTGGTGGGGTTGGCCGGTCTGCTGGGATCGGGCCGCACCGAGCTGGGACGCATCCTCTCCGGCGTCGATCGGGCCGACGCGGGGACGTTGACCGTCCACGGCCGGACCCGGCGCTTTCGGTCCCCGCGGGCTGCGTTGAAGCAGCGGGTCGCGTACTCCTCGGAGAACCGCCGAGCCGAAGGCATCGTCGGCGACCTGACCATTCGAGACAACATCGTGCTGGCGCTGCAGTCCGATCGCGGATGGCTCCGGCGGATCCCCAAGAGGCGGCGGGACGAGCTGACCGCCAGCTACATCGAGGCACTGAACATCCGTCCCGACAACCCCGATGCGCTGGTCCGCAACCTCTCCGGTGGCAACCAGCAGAAGGTGCTGCTGGCTCGCTGGCTCGCCACCGCACCGCGACTTCTGATCTTGGACGAGCCCACCCGTGGGATCGACGTCGGTGCCAAGGCCGAGATCCAGAAGCTGGTGGCCGACCTCGCAGACAACGGGATGTCGGTGCTGTTCATCTCCGCGGAGCTGGAGGAGGTGCTGCGGCTGAGCCACCGCGTCGCGGTGCTGCGCGATCGACGCAAGGTGGCCGATCTCGACAACGACGACCTCAGCGTCTCCGATGTCTTGGCCGTCATCGCCGACGGCGCCGCAGCCGAGGAGGTCTCGGCATGATCCGGGTGATCACACACCGGCTCTTCTGGCCCGTCGTGCTGCTGGCCGTGCTGTTCTTGGTGAACCTGATCGCGTTCCCCGGCTTCTTCCGGATCGAGATCAAGGACGGTCACCTGTTCGGTAGCTTGATCGACATCCTGCGCAACGGTGCGCCGACGTTGATCGTCGCGGTGGGCATGACTCTGGTGATCGCCACTCGCGGCATCGACCTGTCGGTCGGGGCGGTCGGCGCCATCGCCGGTGCGTTGGCCTGCTCGATCATCCTGGACTCGCCGGAACCGGGATCGGTCACCACCGTCGCGACCGCTGTGCTGGTGTCACTCGCGGTGGCGGTGCTGCTCGGCCTGTGGAACGGTGCGCTGGTCGCCGTGCTCGGCATCCAGCCCATCGTCGCCACGTTGATCTTGATGACGGCCGGCCGTGGGGTCGCGATGCTGATCACCGAAGGTCAGATCCTGACGGTCAACTCCCCGCCGTTCAAGAGCATCGGTGCAGGCTTCCTGCTGGGTGTCCCCGTTGCGGTGATCATCGCCGCGGTGATCTTCCTGGCGGCCGCGCTGCTGACCCGGCAGACTGCCCTCGGGATGCTGATCGAGTCCATCGGCGTCAACCCCGAGGCCAGCCGCCAGGCCGGCGTACGCGCCCGTGAGCTGCTGTTCGCTGTCTACGTGTTCTGTGCCGTCTGCGCTGCCATCGCCGGTCTCATCCTGACCGCCAACCAGACAGCTGCCGACGCCAACAACACCGGCTTGTTCATCGAGCTGGACGCCATCTTGGCGGTCGTCATCGGCGGAACCTCTCTCGCCGGCGGCCGCTACTCGCTGCTGGGCACCCTGGTCGGGGCGCTGGTGATCCAGACACTGGTGACGACCGTCTACACCGTCGGCATCCCGCCGATCGCGACGATGGTGTTCAAGGCCGCGGTGGTGGCGGCAGTCTGCCTGCTGCAGTCACCGGCGACTGGGCGCGCGGTCCGACGATGGCGGCTGCGGCACCTCGAGCCGGCCGAGCGTCAGGTGGTGGCGTGATGGCTGTCTCCACCGCTACCCGCCCCACGTCCCGAGCCCGCGAGGTCATCGACGTCGTCCGCAGTCCGTTGATCAGTCCCAAGTACGGCCCGGTGCTGATCACCGCCTTGCTGCTGGTGGTGATTTTCGTCATCGGCGGCGTCCGCTACACCGGGTTCGCCTCGCCGCAGGTGGTGCTGAACCTGCTGGTCGACAACGCGTACCTGATCGTGTTGGCGGTCGGGATGACCTTTGTCATCCTCACCGGCGGGATCGACCTCTCCGTCGGTGCCGTGGTGGCGCTGTCGACCATGATCGCCGCCGCGATGCTGGCCGGCGGCTGGTCACCGGTCGTGGTGATCCCGCTGATCTTGCTGACCACGTCGTTCCTCGGGCTGTTGGTCGGCTTGATGATCCACGTCTTCGAGGTGCAGCCGTTCATCGCCACTCTGGCGGCGATGTTCCTTGCTCGCGGCCTGTGCTACTTGATCAGCAACCGCTCGATCTCGATCGATGATCCCTTCTTCGTGGCGATGGCGCAGACGCAGGTGCCGTTGGTCGGAACTCTGACCATCTCGCCCAGCGCGATCCTGGCCGTACTGGTCGTCCTGGTCGCCTTCTTCGTGCTGCATCGGACGCGGTTCGGACGTACGGTCTACGCCCTCGGCGGCAGCGAGTCGTCGGCCCTGTTGATGGGCCTACCGGTGGCGCGGACCAAGGTGCTCGTCTATGTCGTCAGCGGCTTCTGCTCCGGCCTGGCCGGACTGTTGTTCAGCTTCTACACGCTCTCGGGCTACAGCCTGACCGCGATCGGCACCGAGCTCGACGCCATCGCGGCGGTGGTGATCGGCGGCACGCTGCTGACTGGCGGGTACGGCTTCGTCTGGGGATCGGTGCTCGGCGTGCTGGTGCTGGGCACCATCCAGACCATCATCACGTTCGAAGGTACGCTCAGCAGCTGGTGGACGAAGATCTTCATCGGGGGACTGCTGCTGGTCTTCATCATCCTGCAGCGACTGCTGACCGCGAGACGTCAGTAGCCCGGGGAGAGGTGGCGTGAGTAGGCAGGACACCGGGTGAGCAAGGACGACAAGGCTCGAGCGGCGAACATCTTCGATGTCGCACGCCTGGCCGGGGTCTCGCATCAGACGGTGTCGCGGGTGGTCAACGGGCACCCGTCGGTGCGGCCGAACACCCGGCTCAGGGTGGAGGAGGCGATCAAGCAGCTGCGCTACCGGCCGAGCACCGCGGCCCGGGCGCTGGTCACCCGACGATCGCGCAACCTCGGTCTGATCATGCCCGGCTCGCCGGACTTCGGGCCGTCCAGCACGGTCCTCGCCTTCACCCGAGCGGCTCGGGGCGCCCGGTACACGGTCAGCGTCACCAGCGTGTTCGAACCCGACGGGGAGTCCGTCCGCGCGGCGGTGGAGAGCCTGCTGGGCCAGCACGTCGAGGCGATCGTCGTGGTGGCCGACGACCGTCGGGTGCTCGACGAGACGGCGCGGATCGAGCTGGAGGTGCCGTTGGTGGCCGTCGACTCGATCCGGCGGGTGGGCTCGTACGCGGTCTCGGTCGATCAGTACGCCGGGGCCCGGATGGCCACCGAGTACCTGGTCGGGCTCGGCCACACCACGATCGTCCACCTTGCCGGACCGGTGACGTCGGTCGACGGGGCCGAGCGCGAGCGTGGCTGGCGCGACGTGCTGGCTGAGCACGGTCTGGTCTCGTCACCGCCGCTGTTCGGTGACTGGACTCCGGACAGCGGCTACCGGCTGGTGTCGGCGGCGATCGGTCGCGGCTTCACGGCGATCTTCTCGGCCAACGACCAGATGGCTCTAGGGGCGATGCACGCCCTCACCGATGCCGGGGTGGACGTCCCCGGCCAGGTGAGCATCGTCGGGTTCGACGACATCCCGCAGGCGGCCCACTTCCGCCCACCGCTGACCACGGTGCACCAGGACTTCGATCAGCTCGGCGGTGACATCATGGCCGCCGTGCTGGAGGTGCTGGACGAGAACACCCCGACCATCCCACCGCGCCGGCCGAGCCTGGTGGAGCGACGGTCGACCAGCCGGATCGTCGCCGCGCCGGTTGGCGCCGTCGCCGCGTCGACGGCCCGCCGGCGACGTTGACCACCTGGCGTCAGCACCGTCAGCACCGGCCATCAGCCACGTGTAAATGTCGAAGCACCGGCCCTTCGACAGGCTCAGGGCGCGGTACGCAGCTCCAGGCTGAGCTGGTCGGCGTCCAGCTGGGAGAGCGTGTCTTCCAGCACCGAGGAGGGGTAGGTGCCGAGGTCGCGGATGCGCAGCAGCTCGGCACGCTGCAGCTCGATGAGCGCTAGCCGCAGCTGACCGCGCTCGCTGCGGAGATCCTCGCCATCGGCCCCGCGTTGGTCGTCGGCAGTCGCCAGGGCAGCGATGATCCGGCGGGCCCAGTCCACGGCCAGCGGCGAGAAGGGGGTGCCGTCGGGCCTGGTGAGGTCTGACTCGTTCAGCCGGTCGGTGAGAAGATCTCCGAGCTCCCGACGCAGCTCGAACAGCTGCGCCTGGTGCTCGGCCGGATTGCTCTTTGTGAGACCGAGGATGCCGACCAACCAGCCCAGCGTGCCGCCTTGGACGATCAGCGTCCCGGCCGCCACGACGAAGGCGATCAAGATCAGCAGAGCCCGCTGGCTCGTATCGGCGGGCAGCGACTGGGCGGCGGCCAGCGTGACCGCGCCCCGCATCCCGGCCCAGACCAAGACGATGCCCTCCCGCCAGCCGAACGACTGCGCTGCCAGGTAGTCCAGGTCCGCCAGTCGCCGGGTCAGGTGGGTCGATATCCGCTCCGACCGATCACTGACCCGGAGTTGGAACTCGGTCGTGTCCTCCATCGGATCCCGAGGCAGTGGTGGCAGCTCACCGGACTCCAGCTGGTCGCGGATCGTCGCGATCCGCTCCCGGACGGCCGGGTCACGCCGACCCCGGCGGTGCAGCAACCACAGCGATGGTGCGACGAAGGCCGCCCGGATCACGATCACGAGCGCCGCGGCCAGCACACCCAACACGATGGCGGATCGGACGCTGCCGTGCTCGTCGTGCACCTCGACCACCAGGCCGTACAGCTCGAGACCCATCACCAGGAAGACCGCGCTCTCCAGCAGCATCTCCAGGGTGCGCCACACCGCCTCGGTGGTCAGCCGGTCCTGGGGGCGCAGGTACTTCGGGGAGCCGTGGCCGGTGACCAGCCCAGCGACCACCGCGGCCACCAGTCCGGACGCGTCGAGCCGCTCGGCGGGAAGGTAGGCGAAGAACGGCACGACGAGCGAGATGGCGACGCTGCTCGTCGAGTTCGAGATCCGACTCCGGATGACGAGGTTCAACCGGCCGATGGCGAAGCCGATCACGACGGCGACGACCACGGCCCAGACGAAGTCGACGGCCACCTCCCCCGCTGACAGCAGCGCCGTTGCTGCTGTGGCTGATCGAAGCAGCACCAGCGCGGCCCCGTCGTTGAGCAGGCTCTCGCCCTCCAGCACGGTGACCAGCCGGGATGAGACCCCTGCTCGTCTGACGATGCTGGTGGCGACCGCGTCGGTCGGGCTGAGGATGGCGCCGAGGGCGATACCGGTGGCGAGGTCGATGCCGGGGATGAGCCGGCTCATCACGTATCCGATGGCGACGGCCGAACCGATCACCAGCAGCACCGAGAACGCCGAGATGGTGCGCAGGTCGCGGCGGAAGTCCATCGTCGGCATGTTGACCGCCGCCGAGTAGAGCAGCGGCGGAAGGACGCCGCCGAGGATCCACTCCGGCTCGATCTCCACCGGCGCCACCACCGGCAGGAAGCTGATCGCGATGCCGAGCAGCACCAGAAGCAGCGGAGAGGCGATCTTGATCTTGGGGGCGATGACGTTGACCGCGACCACCGCCACGATCCCGATCAAGGCGATCTCGAGCAGACCCATGAGCCTCATCTTCGCGGTTCCGGTCTACCGACTCCGCGGTGGCTACATCCCCCAGCGGAGTTCGGAGTCAGGGCGTGCTCGCGCCGAGGATGACCAGCAGGGGGACCAGCCGTTCCGGCGGCACCTCGTGTCTGCCCTTGGTGGTGGCACGTAGCCAGCCGGCGGCGACGAGCAGGCGAAGATGATGGTAGATCTGTCCGGTCGACCCGAGCCCTGGGGTGTCGGCGAGGGCGGCAGCGGTGACCGCCTCGCTGCAGGCAACCAGCTGCAGGATGCGCAGCCGTACTGGATGGCCCAGGGCCGCCAGCGTCGGAGCCAGACTCGACCAGTCCAGCTCGAGCAGCTGGCGGCTGTCGTGCCCCATCTGCCAGCGCACCGGTCCCTCGTCGATGGTGACCGATCCCGCGTACGCGACAGCTTGGGGGCCGAACCGTTGCTCCAAGCCGTCGAGGATCCAGAACGGGTCGGACGTCGGCACAGGTGAACCCGGCTCTCCAGGCGGGTCGGCGATCGCTCGCTCCAGCCGGCGTACCCGTTCGGCGAGCTCGGCTAGCGACAACTCTGGATCGACCATGCTGCGATTTTACGTAATCCTGATCGTCAGCGGGTGTCGAGAGCGGCCGAGGGGCCGGTGGAAGATCCACCGGCCCCTCGGGCTCTGCTGCTGTGTCGCGTGAAGCGGACTACTTCTCGTAGCCCACGTTCTGCCACTGCGGGTTGCTCAGACCGAAGGCGCCGTAGTTGGCGAGCTTCGTCTTGACCGCGATCAGCTCCGGCCGCTGGTAGAGCGGCAGGGTCATCACGTTCTCCCAGATGATCTTCGCCGTCTCGTTGGCGAGCTCGACGCGCTTGGCCACATCCACCTCGCTGTCCAACGCCTTGGCGTTCTCATCGATCTGCGGCACGGACAGCTGAGAGTAGTTGCTGTCCGAACCGGTGCCGTAGATCTGACTGATCCCCTGGAACGGGTACGGGGTTCCGATCCAGCTGAAGGCCACGATCTCGAACTCGTGGTTGCTCAGCAGGGACCCGTCCTGGAACTTGGCGATCGGCACGTCGACGATGTCGACCTTGACGCCGATCTCCTTGAGCATGTTCTGGGCCTGCAGGGCCTCGTTCTGCGACACCGCGACACCGCTCAGCTGCGAGAACTTCACCGTCAGCTTCTTGCCGTCCTTCTCCCGGATGCCGTCGGCGCCCTCGGTCCAGCCGAGCGCGTCCAGGTCGGCCTTGGCGCCCTCGACGTCGTACGTGATCCCGGTCTCGGTGGCGACGTCCTCGTAGCCCTCCTGGTTCTGCAACAGGATGTTGTTGTTGAGCGGCTGAACGGGCCAGTCGATGCCGGCCAGGTCGGAGGCGCCGATCGCTTCACGGTCGAGTCCCTTGACGATGG
>DASQLI010000209.1:0-2353 GCA_035630075.1 Microlunatus sp. | reverse complement strand
CTCCCAGGAGGAGGGTCAGGCCTCGCAGGTCAGCAAGTCCTCGGAGGCCAAGATCGTCAGCAACATCCCCCGCGGCGCCAAGAACGTCGACATCGAGCGCAAGCTCAAGCTGCGCGTCCAGTCGGGCACCTTCGAGACTGTTGAGGTCACCGGTCCGAAGGGCGCCGTCATCGAGGGCCGGCTGTCACCGGACAAGACCCGTTGGGTCTCCGAGTCCCAGCTGCAGGCCGCGTCGCGCTACCGCGTCGCGAGCACAGCGGTGGACTCCGACAGCCTCAAGAACTCCTTCCAGTCGGCTTTCCGGACTCGCAAGCTGAGCCTCGACGAGCAGACCTACCCCAGCTTCGTGCCCACCAGCGGTCAGACCGTCGGGGTCGGCATGCCGGTCGTCATTCGGTTCGACGTCCCCGTGTCGGACGAGGCCTCCATCGAGAAGCACCTGAAGGTGACCAGCCAGCCGGCGCAGCCCGGCGCCTTCCACTGGGTCAGCAACCAGGAGGTGCACTGGCGCCCGCGCACCTACTGGCGCCCCGGCACCGACGTGACCGTCAAGGCTGACATAGGTGGCGTCCCTGCGGGCAACGGCATCTACGGCCAGCTGGACCGGACCCAGCGGTTCCACGTCGGAGACGCCATGGTCAGCAAGGTCGACATGAACAGCCACCAGATGCGGGTCTTCCGCAACGGAAAGCTGATCCGGACCATCCCGATCACGACCGGCGAGCAGCCGAAGTTCACCACCAGGTCCGGGATCAAGGTGATCAGTGAGAAGCACCGGGTCAAGCGGATGAACTCCGAGACCATCGGCATCGACCCGAACAGCGCGGACGGCTACGACCTCGACGATGTCGAGTACGCCATGCGCGTGACCAACTCGGGGGAGTTCGTGCACGCGGCTCCGTGGTCCGTCGGCGACCAGGGCAGTGCCAACGTCAGCCACGGCTGCACCGGCATGAGCACCGAGAACGCCGGGTGGCTCTACGACAACAGCAAGGTGGGCGATGTCATCGAGTACGTCGGCACCGACAAGCCGATGGACCTGACCAACGGGTTCGGCGACTGGAACGCCTCGTTTGCCGACTACCGGTCTGGTTCGGCGCTCGGCTGACCGCTCAGGAGCCGCTGGGCTGCGTCGCCCTGCTCACCTCGAGCGCGTGCAGCTGCTTGACCGTCTTCGAGCTCTCGACCGCACCGGAGTCCGGGTAGGTTCCGAACAGCCGGTCCGCCGTCCCCGAGGTGGTCACCGTGAACCAGTAGTGCTCGTTCTTGTAGTGGTGCAGCCGATGGTTGCGCCAGACCGCCCGGAACGCCTTCGTCCGCGGTCGGTAGTCGCTGTGCACCAGGTAGTGCACCCACTCGTAGTTGAACATCAGGGCGCCCACGGCCACCAGGAACGTCGCCCCGGCGGCCTGCCCGGGGAATGCGAGCAGGGCGATCACGACGTACGACGGCAGCAGCCACAGCTCGACCTGCCACGGGATGAACACCAGCGGAATCACCCGGGGGTCGGCATGGTGGGCGCGGTGCTTGCGGGACAGCAGTGAGTCGACCCGTACGCCGCCGACCTTGCGCGGGCGCCAGTGCAGGATCACCACGTGGATCACCCACTCGATGACCGGGAAGAGCGCCACGAGCGCCACCGGGACCAGCAGCTCGGTCCAGCTGAACGTGGGCTGGCTCGCGCGGTAGGCGGTCGCGCCGAGCAGGAACGTCGCGATCAGCCAGGGGGACGGGTGGCGCCAGAAGTCGGCCCACGCCTGGCCCAGTGTCTGGGACGTACGCCGGCTCCCGGTGACCTTGGCGGCCGGCGCGGTGGAGAGTCGCTGCTCGTCGGCGGCCAGTCGCTCCCGTGCCCTGGACTCGATCTCGGGACTGGGCTTGGTCATGCATGTCTCCTGGTCGGCTCGGTGGCGGGTGAGCACCTGGGTGCCCGGGTGGGTGCTCAGGTGTCCAGCAGGGCGAGCAGGCGGCTCAGCGCCTCGGTGGCCGGCCGCAACAGCTCGTCCGCCGCGGCTTGGGCTGCTGCACGGTCACCTGCCGCGATGGCGTCGGCGAGCACGCGATAGCCGCCGATGTTGTCGACCTCTGCGTCCATCACTGGGCCGAGGGCCGCGATGGCCGGCTCGTAGGCCAGTCGAAGGCTGTTGAACAACAGCCGGAAGACGATCGAGTCGGCGGCATCGACGACCGCGTCCCAGAACACCAACGCGGCGTGCTGACGGCGCTCGGAGTCGGGTGCCTGCTCGAGCTCGGTCACGGCCGCTCGCAAGGCTTCCGCGGCGGCAGCGCCGGCCGTCTCGGCCGCGTGGGCGGCAACGGCGGGGGCGATCGCCTGGCGGGCCTGCAGGATGCT
>DASQLI010000208.1:0-12999 GCA_035630075.1 Microlunatus sp. | reverse complement strand
AGTCTCGGGGGCAACGCAGGATCCCTTCTTCCCCCGGGGATTGTTTCGCGACACAGAGCATAGCGTTGACGACCCGCGTCCAGGTGTACGGGCTCGAACTCTGACGGCGATGTCGATGCTTATCTACGGAACGATGCTGTTGCACGGCCCTGAGACGGCCTGGCAAGCCAGGCGAGCAGAATCGACCCGACGGGACCCAGCGCTTCGGCGGGTCAAACGCAACGTCTGCAAGTATCCCCAACGGGATTCGAACCCGCGCTGCCGCCTTGAAAGGGCGGTGTCCTAGGCCGCTAGACGATGGGGACCGGTAGAACCGGACCGACTCTACCGAACCGCGCCGGTGCCGGGCGATTCGTCACGCAGCGCAGTGGTCCACGAGAGCAGCTACCCAACGGAATCGATTCCGGTCCGGGCGGAACCACTCCCGGCGGAGTGCGACCGACGCGCGCACCGGCCGCACCAACCGCGTCCTGGTACCTGCGTAGTCGCGGACATGTTTGTGGGGCCGGTTCCCGGGGGAGAACCGGCCCCACGTCTGTGGGTTCGGCGTGCTGTCAGCCGAACACGGTGATGTGCACGTGGTTCTTGTGGTTGGCCGAGTCGCCGCCGCGGTCGGCCATGTAGCGCCAGCCCTCCTTGTCCCGCTTGATGTTCCAGATGTGCTGGTTCCAGATCACGTACTCGACGCCGAGGGTCTTCGCGTTGGCCTTGGCCCACAGGGCGACCTTCTGGCCGAGCGCCTTGCCGGAGGCGGACTTGTAGCCGGGGATCATCAGGTCGAGCGCGCGACCGGAGGGGTGGTCGGGGATCGGGTCCCTGCGGACGCCGCCGATCGAGGTGATCTGCGGGAAGGTGGCACGGACAGCGCGGTGGACCTTGATCGCATTGGGCTTGAGCCCCCTCTCCACCGGATAGGCCGGTGTGGCCGGCTTGGTGGTGGACAGGTACTTCGCCGTCACCCAACGGGCAGCGTTGTCGTAGACGACCTGCATGCGTCCGTTGGTGACCACCCCGGTGATGCTCAGCTGGGTGCCGGTGCCCACCTCGGTGACCGACCGGAAGTCCTCGTTCGGGGTCGATCGGATGATCAAGGTCGTGGTGGCGTACCGGACGCCGGTGATCTTGGGCAGCCCTGGGGCGACCGGACCCGTGTCGGTCACCGTCGACAGGTACTTCGCAGTCACCCAGCGGACCGCGCTGCGATGGATGATCTGCGCCCGACCGTTCTGGGTGGTGCCGGTGATCGAGACCTTCGCGCCTTTGGCGATCTCGCCGACCACCTTGAAGTCAGCGCCGGAGGTGGTCCTGATCAGCAGTTCGGCGGTCGCCACCCGGGTTCCGGTGATGGCCGGCAGCCCGGTCGTCGCCTTCAGGTACTGGGTGGCGATCCAGCCGGTGGTCGAGGAGCGCTTCACCTCGGTGTAGCCACGGGCGGCCTTGCCGGTCAGCGTGACGGCGGTGCCGTTGGGCAGCACCGTGATCTTGGCGTACGACAGCCCGGGACCCTTGCGCAGGTTGACGGCGGTGGTGGTCACCCGGGTCTGACTCGTCGTCGAGCTGGGAAGCGTCGACCCGCCTTTCAGGTACTTGCTGGAGACGTAGGCGGTGCCGGAGCGGAACTTGATCTTGGTCCAGCTGCCTGAGGCGCTCACGGCAGTCACGGTCTGGCCGCGGTAGAGACCACCGACGATCTTCGCTGTCGTGCTCGGCCCTGAGCGGATGTTGACCCCGGTTGTCACGGTCATGCTGGTGTCGGCCAGCGCCGGCAGCCCACCGATCCCGGCGATCAGCCCGGATGCCGCGACGACCAGCGTCGCTATCCGGACGCCTCGGGCGGTGGTTCTCACAACGGCTCCGTTCACCGGCTTGCGAGCCGGGCTCCTTTGTCGGCGGTGTCACCGTTGTCATTTGTCACGACAGTCACACCAACCCCAGATAACGCAGGACTCTAAACGTGTCACCGTGTTAACGGCAAGGTGTGAGTGGCAATTTGGTCACTTTGGCAACAGGACACGCCGTGCGAGAGCCGAAAACTACAATGTTGTTATTCTCAGGATTGCGGTCCGCATTCGTCGCCACAGCCGCTGGAGGTGGTGGGCCGGACTCCTAGCGTGTGCCCAGCTGACTTGCCGGCACCGTTAGTCTCGGAGCGGTGATCGTGATGGAGGCCGGACAGTTCGAGGAGCTCGTGGTGGAGGCCATCGACACGATTCCGCCCGAACTGGCCGGCATGGTCGACAACTGTGTGATCGTGGTGGAGGACTACCCACCACCAGACCGGCCGGCGGACCTCCTCGGTCAGTACGAGGGGATCCCGCTCACCGAGCGCGGTGAGTTCTACAGCGGTGTTCTTCCGGACAAGATCACCGTCTACCGGCATCCGACCCTGGCGATCTGCGACTCCGTCGAGGACGTGGTCGAGGAGGTGCACATCACCGTCGTGCACGAGATCGCCCACTACTTCGGCATCGACGACGCCCGCCTGCACGCGCTGGGCTACGCCTGATCGAAGCGGAGTGGAGGGGATCAGACCAGGGCGACGTACGCCATCGCCCCGAGGCAGGCCACCGAGACCAGAGCCGTGAGCAGGGCGGCGTTGCGGCCGACGCCGGTGTCAGAGGTCAGGGTGCGGCGGCGCACCGCGCTTCGGATGGCCGCCGACACCACGAGGACGGCGCCGAGCAGCACCACGACGGCGACGGCCGCGACCAACGTCAGCGACACCTCGGCCAGCAGTCGAAGCACGACGAGCAGGCAGACCACCCCAGCGAGAACCGTGCGCTGCCATGCCAGCCTGGTGCGTTCGGCCGGAAGAGTCGGCTCGAGGCTCATCGCTACTGCAGCCCGACCACGACGATCGCCATCAGGGCTACCGCAGCCAGCGCCCCGGTCAGGAACGGCATCGCCGGCGAGGAGGGAAGTGGTCGCCCGATGCGCATCGCCCGTTCGCTACGCATCCAGCGCATGAACGAGCCGGCCGCACAGAGCAGTCCACACAGCAGCAGCAGCAGCGAGACGACCTTGAGCTCGAGCCCCACCCAGCCGACGATGTGCGCCGCAGCGGACACGCCCGCGCCGGCGGCCAAGAACCCCAGGGACGTGCGGATCCACGCCAGGAACGTGCGCTCGTTGGCCAAGGAGAAGCGCGGATCGGGTTCGCCGCCGACCCCGTAGACCGACCTGGGCCAGCGCCGGTCGGCGGCTGAGTCGGTGTCGGTCACGTCCGTGATGCTACTGGCGCGCGCCGTCGCAGCCGCAGGTTCTGACCCAGCACCACGGACGCGAGCACGATCACCGCACCTACGATCTGCCAGCCGTTGAGTCGCTGGTCGAGGACGAGCCAGCCCAGCACGGCGGCGACCACCGGGTTGAGCAGGCTCAAGAAGCTGACCGACGAGGCCGGCAGTCGCTGGAGCCCCCAGAACCACAGCCCGTACGCGACGATGCCGCTGAAGAGCACCAGGTAGACCAGACCGCCGATGTTGCGGGCGCTGAGCTCGCTGGGCAGGCCCTCGATGGCGAGGGTGAACGGCAGCAGAGTGAGCCCGCCGAGCAGGAAGGTCCAGCCGGTGAAGCCGGCCGCGTTCCATCCCGGTGGTGGACCCCAGCGCTTGGTGAGCACCGTCGAGAAGCCCATCATGATCACGCAGGTGGTCATGGCCAACAGTCCGCCGAGGTCCAGCTGGGCCGTGGACCGCAGCACCAGCAGCCCGACGCCGAGGATGCCCAGGCAGCCGGCGACGATGTCGATGGTCCGGATCATCGTGTGCAGCAAGGGAACCGAGAGCACCACCACGATCAGCGGCGTGATCGAGTTGATCACCGAGGCGACCCCGCCGGGGAGTCGGTAGGCGGCGATGAAGTGCAGCGGGAAGAAGGCGGAGGAGTAGAGGACCGACAGCAGCACCAACCGCCGCCACCACCCCCGCGGTGGCCACGTCCTGGTCGCCGCCACCAGCACGAGGCCCGTGGGCAGCGACCGCATCAGGGCGGCCAGCAGCGGCCGACCGGGCGGCAGGAACTGGGTGGTCAGCAGGTAGGTCGTGCCGAAGATCACCGGGGCGAGGGCGGCGACGTACGCCCAGCGGGTCGTGGGCTGGCTCATGGGCTGGCGGTCATCGGTTCGTGGTCCGGTCGTCGAAGTCAGGTGGTGCCAGGACATCCGGGTCGCGGAGCAGGTAGCTGCGACTCGGGGTGGACACCCAGGTCGCACAGAAGCCGAGCAGAGCCGGGACGTTGAAGCCGGACTGCAGATCGCTGTGCGACATCGGCGTGGCGCCGGTGACCTCGGCGATCCGGCTCCTGCTGGCGTCGTCCGGGGCGACGATCGGCAGGATGGTGATGACCTGCTGGATGTGGTTGACCTCGAAGGTGCCGATCAGCTCCTGCCCGATCGACGGGGCGACCACCACGAGCGGTCGACCGGTGGGCACCTGGTTCTCCAGGACTCCCAGCAGCTCGCGCACCACCGAGACCGGGGCGGCGCTGACCAGCACGCTGGGCTTGTGCAGCACTGACCAGCCGGTGGCAGGATCGGTGACCAGATCGATGGAGGCGTAGCCGACCTCGACCGTGGCCACCCCCGGCTGGGCGATCGCCTCGCGCAGCCGGCGCCGTGTCTCGTCGGTCAGCTCGGTCGAGCGCGCGTCGGCGGGTGGACGCCGGGCTTGGAGCTCGGAGAGGTAGTCCGGGCTCGGAGCGTCGGGCGAGAACTTCGGGATGCTCCGTTGCGGTGGGGCCAGCATCTCCCGGCGCCGTCGCTCGTTCAGCCGTCGGTCGCGGAAGGCGCCGAACGCGATCGCCGCCAGCCCGAGGACGATGACGACGACCAGCCCGATCTGCCAGCCCTCCACGTCGGCCAGCCTGCCACAGCGCTTGACTACCCTGTCCCGTACGAGTGGAGACGGACACCCGGCAGCGAAGGACGGAGACAGTGATGGCCGGCTACGAGTCCTGGATCGACCGACAGATCCGTGAGGCACAAGAACGAGGTGACTTCGACAACCTGCCGGGGGCCGGCAAACCGATCGAGGGGCTCGGCGGCCGCGAGGACGAGAACTGGTGGATCAAGGGCCTGATCGAGCGGGAGAACATCCGCGGTGTCCTGCCGGGCTCGCTGTCCTTGCGCAAGGAGACGGCGGAGATCGTCGACACCGTTGCGGACTGTCGGACCGAGGAGCAGGTCCGCGAGATCGTCGCCGACCTTAATCTCCGGATCCTCGACTCTCGTCGCCGCGGCGTGGACGGTCCGAAAATCTTCATCCAGACCGTCGACGCCGAGCGGGTCGTCCGCGTGTGGCGGGAGCGCCGGGCGGCTTCCTGATCCAGCCGAATTCGATCAAGCGGTCAGGTCGACCAGTCGCTCGAAGATGAACTCGTACGGCAGATAAGCGGTGTCGTACTCGTGGCCGCGCTCGTGGGTCAGTAGCTGCGACATCTGAATCAGCCGCCAGCCGTCGAGCAGTGCCGCCAGCCCGGTCGCGTACGGCGGCTCGTCGCTGTCGCCCATGGTCGGACGGGAGCCGCCGGTGCCGTCGTACCTGCTCCAGCCGATGACGTCGGAGTCGAGAGCCGACGTGCCCAGGTAGAGCACCAGCAGCTGCTGGCGCAGGTTCGGGGTGGCGGACGGGACAGCGAACGAGTCCTCGACCGACAGGGCGGGCGCGAGGGTGGGGGTCATGGTGACGCCTCTCGGGAGTTGGTGCGGTCGGGTCGGGTGACGATCGGTCGAGGTGATCACAGGCCCCAGCCGTCGCCGGATCGGCCAGAGCCGAGTCGGACGTCGGTGGCACCGGGAGCGAGGTGGGTCGGGCGGATCGTCTCGCGGGTCAGGTAGTAGTCGATGTCGAACAGCTCGTCGCCCGTCAGGAAGCGCCACATCCTGGCGCGGTTGACCAGCTCGAGCCGGCCCTCGTTGGCGTTCGTCCAGCCGAAGCCGGTCCGCAGCTCGGCCCGGACCGCCGGATCGTCGATGTCGTCGGTGTTCCACAGCCGCAGCTGGCGCACGGTCGGGTTGAACCTGATCTTGAACATGTAGCGCGGCTGGTCGGAGTCGTTGCGTCGACCGCCGTGCCAGATGCCGTGGTGGAGCAGGACGACGGTCCCGGCCGGGCAGGTGAGCCGGGTCTGGCCGGCGAGGTTCTGGTAGCGGCCGATGCCGGTCTGGTTGATCCGCCGCAGATGGGTGCCGGGCACCGACAGGGTGCCACCCTGCTCGAGGGTGACTTCTCGCGGGTAGTACATGAGCTGGACGTCGAAAACGTCGGTGCGGGTGTCGAGGATGGCGTCGCCGTGCATGTTCTGCGCCTCACCGCCGTGCGGTGGGCGGATGTGCACGGCATGGTGGTCGATCACCGGGTTCGGGCCGACCAGGCTCTGCACGGCTCCCGCTACAGCAGGTAGGTCGAGCAGTTCACGGACGAAGCTTCCCACTGGGAAGACCACGTCCAGCGGGGTGCCGTACGGATGGCCGGGGATGCCGGTGTCGAGCACCTCGGTGGCGCGCTCGTTCAGGCTGTCTGGCACCACCGCGTTGAGCGCGACGCTGCCGTGGGAGACGAAGTGTGCCATCTCGACCGACGTGAGCAGGTGCTTGCGGTCGACCAGGGTGGTCATCGTGGATCCTCTCGGATTGGGGTCTTCTGGTTGTTTCTCACCGTTCGCTCGTCACGCTAGGCCCGATTCGAACGCGTTGAATGGTCGAAGTTCGGCATGCAGTGGTTAGAATTCTGCATGTGACCGAGCCGCCGGCCGTGATCATGGATCTGTCGGAGGCGCCTCGGGTCGTCTCGCAGGGTCGCGCTACCCACGGCGTCGGTCGGCTCGTCGACGAGTTCCGACTGCCTGGCCTGTGGTCGCTGCACCTGTACGGCTACACCGCCGAGCTCGAGGTCGACGAGGTCGCGTACGTGATCACGCCGGGCAGCGTCTCGTTGGTGCCACCCGAGTCGCTGATCCGCTACCGGTACGAGGGTTCGTCGACCCACCTTTACGCGCACCTCCAGGTCGACCGGGAGTCGACCGCTGACCAGCCGGTAGGTGCTGCCGGTGTGGCATGGCCGCTGCATCTGATCATGCACCCGGGCTCGGAGCTGCCGGTGATCACCGACCTGTTCGAGTCGGCGGTCGGGTCCGCCGCCACCCGACCGGAGCGGACCCGGGCCGACCTCTGGCTCGCCCTGCTGCGTTTGGCCGCCCTGGATCGCGACCGTGACCTGGCTGGAAGTCGCGGGAGCCTGGGGGCCGAGCACCTGACCAAGGCGTTGGCCCACATCGAAAGGCACCTCGCCGAGCCGCTGACCGTGCCCGAGATCGCCACCGCCGTCGGGGTCTCGCACAACCATCTCACCCGGCTGTTCACCGCCGGTCAGGGGGAGACGGTGGTCGGCTATGTCCGTCGGCGCCGAGTCGAACACGCTCGTCAGCTGCTGGTGCACAGCACCATGTCGATCGCCGCGATCGCGGCCACGGTCGGCATTCGTGACCTGCAGGCCTTCAACAAGGCCTGCCGCGCGGTCACCGGCCTCGGCCCCCGGGCGCTCCGCGAGTCGGGATCGACCTGATCGCTCGTCGACAGGTGCGTGGGTGCTGTTCGGGCGTGGTGCAATGAGCACCGGCCCACTTCTCGATGGAGTCGGCGGTGGTCGGTCGTCCGGATCGAGGTCGCGTCGGCTGGGCCTGTGCTGTTGAATGACAGTCCGTACGCCCCGGTATTCCAGGCGTACGAGGGCCTCTAGCTCAATTGGCAGAGCAGCGGACTTTTAATCCGCGGGTTGTGGGTTCGAGTCCCACGGGGCCCACCAAAGCACCTGGTCAGAGGGCGATACGGCGGACTTGGCAGCCGGAACAATGACCTCCGGGGACACTCCTATGGCGAGGTCGCCTCACCCTGACCAAGCGGCTGACGGATGTCGACGTCGACGTGAGGGACCCCGGACGCTGGCGGTATCTACATTCCTGTGCTTCGCTGACTGCGTCCCCTGGATGCTTGGATCGGCGCACCGCCGGGTACAGCCGCCGCACTGTCCTCTGCTCGAACCGTTGGAGGTATGGGATTTCGACCTCGATGCTCAGCTGGGTCTTCGTCAGGCACGCCCATCCCATCAGCGCCTGGAGCAGGTGGGCCTCGACACCTCTGGTCGTCGTCCCACTCTGGTTCCGACGTAGCTGGACTGCGCTGCCCATCGCGGCATGGATGATCATCAACCCGATCATCACACCCCCAGTGACCGACGATCGCGCCTTCGCAACCCGCGCCATCCTGGGAGAGAGACAATGGATCGCTGACCCCAGCAAGCGCCGAGACATCGTCGCCCTCAACGCGGTAAGCACGGCCTGCCTGTGTTCAGCCGGGATCACAGCCTGGCGGCGTCACCCACTGCCCATGGCCATCGCACTCGCCGGGTCGATGGCGGCCATCTTGATGACGTGGCGCAGCTACGCTGACCTCTACGACCCCAACTCATCCGACGTTGGATCCGCTTGACCGAGGCGCACGACGTAACGACGCTCCCGAGTGTGAGTACCATGCCGTGGCCTGTCGTCCGACCGGATGGCATGAATGGTCGCCGGGCGTTGTCTCTGTCCCGCGACAGCACCGGGCCCGTCGGCAGCGTCATGTCCGTGAGTAGTTTCGTACTCGGTAACGCCGCTATTACGCTCGCGGCGTTGCGGTGCGTGTCCTCCCTCGCTTGCGCTCCCTGCGGTGTTCCGATCCATCATCACCACTTCGGATTCACACCAGCAGTCCACCCGATCCCCGCTTGAACCCCTGGCAAACCGTCACCAATGGCATCGCAGACTCTCGGCGGTTGTGGTTTTGAGTCCCACGGGGCCTTCAGCTCACACCGGTCGAACTTCGGCGAGCCGCCCTACTGCGTACTCGTCGTCCCAGCAGACGGCGGCTTCCCAGGCGGCCGACGCTTGCGCGGCGATATCACGTGCGTCCTCGCCCAGCGCGGCGGCGTTGTACGGCAGCGCCAGATCGAGGTCCGGGACGTCGACGTGTGACTCGTCCCAGTCGATCATCGCGACCCGATCGGCGGTGATGCGGATGTTGCCCGGATTGGGGTCGCCGTGGACGACGCAGGTCTGACGCCCGCTGAGGCGCGCCCACGCCGCTCGGCATCGAGCAACACCCTCAGCTGGCATCGCGCGCAGGTCGATCTTCGTCCCGGTCGCCACCTCGAGCAGGTCGGTCGACGAACACCAGCCAGGGCGCTGCGGCCAGCCCTGCGTCAGCTCGTGCAGCCGGCGCAGCATGTCGGCCACGCGACGCCAGTCGGCCTCCGTCTCGGGTGGTCCGCCCTCGACGAAGGTCATCACCACCAGACCGTCAGCGAACAGCCGGCCGTCCGTCGTCGGGATCGGGACCGGCACCGCCATCCCCTCACGATCGAGATGTCGCAGCAGGCCGGTCTCCCAGGCCAGATCGGCGTCGCTACGGGTGCCGAGACGACCCACCGCGAGCTGTCCGTTGACGCGCAGGCTCCAGACCTGGTTGGCGACTCCACCAGTGAGCGGCTCCATCCGAGCGACGTCGTCCCCCCACTCTTCGAGCGCCTCCCATCCCATGAACCGATCTTCCCAGAGTCCTAGGCGCACCTTGACCGTGGCAGATCCCGACGGTGGCAGATCCCGACCGTGGCAGACTCGATCATGGCAGACCCGACCGGGGAAGATCCCGAGCGCTGAACAGCAAGATGCATCACTCCGACCCGTCGTCGGGTCGTGACGGGAATCTGCGGTCGACGCCCCCGCTGGCGGCGTGTCGCGGCAGGCAGTCCGTGCGACGTACACGTCTCCGTCACAGTCCGCACGTCACGGCCGACCCCGGGCACCGATACACCGAAGAACGCGAGGCCGCTCAGTTTCTGATCGTCAGATGCCGACGTCATCATCATGGATGTGCGTGATCGCCAGGAAGTCGGCGCGGTCCTTGGCACCATCCTCGGCGTCGTCGCGCGGGACAGCCTTGCCGGCGCGGAGCAGCGACAGTGGAACCGTCCGGCAGCTCACGCCCTGCAGCGTCCGACGGTCCGTGCCGAACGGAACCGTGGACCACAATCCGGGCTGCTCGGGAAAGGGAATGAACACCTGCCCGGTCGGATCCGAGACGACGAAGGTCAACTCGACCAGCACTGCACCCGATCCAAAACCAGCGCCGATCGCGGCATCCTCCACCGGGTCGTAGCGCCAACCAGCCGCCTCCAGCGCCTGCCTGATCCCGGGGTAGTCATCCCGCCAGACGGCCAGGTCGATGTCGTCGTGGGTGCGCGTGATCCGGCCGACCCAGAAGTCGACAGCCCACCCGCCGAAGAGCCAGTAGTCCAGTCCGAGCCGCTCCAGGATGCCGTCCAGGGCGGACAGCGCCGCGAGCTGCGCTGCTGCCTCATCGGCGGCCGGTTCGTTGTGCTCCACGCCGGACGGAACGTCCCGCTCGGTGTTCAGATCCGCTCGTGCCCGGGCGGCGATCGTCAGCCCAGGTCGGCGAGGTCGTACAAGGCCTGCGCCGCGCGAAAGTACTTGTTCCGCCCCAGGTCGGCGACTGTCTTGATGTTGAAGGCCTGCTGGAGCGCGGCGGCGTCGGCATCGGAAACGCCGGCCAGGGCGGAGACCGGGGCGGCGAGAACCTCGTCAAGGCTCTTGTCCTCCCAGTCCTTGTCGAGCAACTTCGCCAGATCAGCGGTCACGGTCATGGGAAACCCTTTCGGCTGTGTCGATGTCGGCCACCTGACACCGTAGCCGCACACCTGACGCGTCAACGGCAGGCCAAGGGGTGAGCTGAGTGGGCCCGGGGTTGGTGCGCCGCTCGCGGCGCACCAACAAACCAAACCTGGTTCCTCGCCCCGTCCGACGCAGACCAGAAGGTCCGACCAACTCAGGCGGCGAGCCCGCTTCGTCGTGGCGCCCTGACGCGCGACGACTATCTGGGAGAAACCCTACTGGTGAGTAGCCATGTCCGGGACGGTCGTGGCCAGATCGGCCTACAAGGATGACGGCGCTGGTCCGAATCGGACAACTTTGGTTGACCCCGGGGCGCTGACAGCGAGATCACCATCGAACCGTGTGATGCGAAAGTGTGAAAGCGACGCGGTCCGTCGGGAGGGGATCGGGGGAATCCCCTCCCGATACGGACTACTGTCGCGGCGCTGGTAGCGTCAGGTCCACCGCGCCGTCGGCCACAACACAGGCACAAGGGGAGTTGCCTGGGTGGCTTTCTCTGCCGGATCCGAAGCTCGGGGGATCTCCGTTCCGACATCCATAACTCTAGGACCTTGTCGCCCCTGCTGACAGCCAAAATGCTGTCCTCTTTGTGCAATGTCCTCAACAGGACATTTCGGGCGCCGAGGACCTGCTCCCAGTGTCCGCCCTACGCTGCTGTCGTGTCGAGCAGCGCTAGCACCGAGACCACGGGGCCCAGCGATTCGGGTCCCGGACGACGACGTCAGAGCGAGATCTACGGATCCGGCGCACGGGGTCGTACGCCGCTCGTCCCGACGGATCCCCAGGCGCTGGAGCGGCGAGCGCGCCGGTCGATGAGCCGACGTGCCTGGGCGTACGTGGCCGGCGGCGCTGGCCAAGGGCGCACCGTGCGCCACAACAGCGAGGCCTTCGAGCGGTGGCGCATCGTGCCCCGCGTCCTGCACGGGATCGGGAACCGGGATCTGCGGACCGATCTGCTGGGGACGTGCACGCGGGCTCCCCTGCTCCTCGCCCCGATCGGGGCGGCAGGTTTGGTGCGAGGCGACAGCGACGTTCTCATCGCTCGCGGCGCCGCGGTGGCAGGCACCCCGTACGTGTTCTCCAACCAGGGCTGCAACTCGATGGAGCAGACCGCCCAGGCGATGGGCGAGACGCCGTTCTGGTATCAGCTCTACTGGTCGACCGACGAGGACCTGGTCGACTCGATGATCCGGCGCGCGGAAGCGGCCGGCGCCAGCGCGCTGGTCGTCACCGTCGACACCACGATCCTCGGCTGGCGTCCGCAGGACCTGAACCTGGGCTCGCTGCCCTTCGCGCGCGGCGAGGGGCTCGCCCAGTACATCTCCGATCCTCGGTTCACCGCCATCGCGGCTGAGCGAGCGTCCGAACCGCCTCCATCCGGGACGAAGGACGAGATCACGCTTGGGGCGATCGCCACGCTGCTGTCGATGTCTCGCCGTTATCCAGGCCGGCTGGTCGACAACCTGCGCTCCGCCATGCCGCGAGCCGCCGTGCAGACCTTCCTCGACATCTACTCCAACCCGGCACTGAGCTGGGACCACCTCGCGACCATGAAGCAGCGCACCAGGCTGCCGGTGCTGATCAAGGGCATCCTGCATCCCGACGACGCCCGGCGCGCCTTCGAGCTCGGCATGGACGGAATCATCGTCTCCAACCACGGCGGGCGCCAGGTCGACAACGCCGTCGCCTCTCTCGACGCCCTGGTTGCCGTGCGCGATGCAGTCGGTCCGGATCCGGTGGTGCTCTTCGACAGTGGGATCCGTAGTGGTGCCGACGTGTTCGTCGCCCTGGCGCTGGGCGCCGACGCGTGCCTGCTCGGCCGTCCGCACCTGTACGGGCTGGCGCTGGCCGGCGCCGATGGCGTGCGGCAGGTGATCGAGAACGTCGTCGCGGAGCTCGACTTGATCATGGGGCTGACTGGGGTGGCTCGCATCGGCGACATCGGGCGTGCTCACGTTCAGGAGGCGCCGTCGGCGTGGCGGCCATAGGATCTGCCCATGGCAGGGTGGACAGGTCGCGAGAGGCTTCGCCCTACGAACGTGCTGAGCTGTCGCGAGAGGCTCCACCCATGGCCGTGACCGACGAGGCGATCGCGCGGATCCGGGACCTGATCAAGTCCGGCGGGCTGCGGCCCGGCGATCGGCTGCCCCCGGAGAAGGAGCTCAGCGAGTCGCTCGGGTTGTCACGCAACTCGCTTCGTGAGGCGGTCAAGGCACTGGAGATGATCAACATCCTGGACGTACGTCGCGGCGACGGCACCTACGTCACCAACCT
>DASQLI010000207.1:0-30312 GCA_035630075.1 Microlunatus sp. | reverse complement strand
CGCCGCATGGATGATGCGGATCGACTCGTCATGATCAGTATTGCCCCAGGCGCCGAACATCATGGCGCCCAGGCACATCTGGCTGACGGAGACGCCGGTACGTCCGAGCATGCGGTGGTTCACTGGATCTCCTTACCGAGGGTCGGTCAGTTCATTCCACCGGCTCGATCGCTCAGCCCGGAGACTGGAGCCGGTGGAGGGTGTAGGGCTGGCCTGGGGCCAGCACGATGATCCGGTCGGGATTGGTGACCCGGTCGGGCAGTGAGGCGGGGTCGGCGTTGAACGGAGGGAAGTCCGGGGCGTCGACGCAGCCCCAGTGCTGCAGCAGCAGTGGCGTGTCCGGGTAGGCGTTCGCCATGGCGATGGCGTTGTCCAGACCGAAGTGCCAGTCGCTGTCGGAGAAGTCGAACAGCATCGCGTCCGGCGCCGGCATCTTCAGGTGGTGCTCCGGAATCAGTCGGGAGTCGCCCGGCGCCCACACGGTGCCATCAGGTGTGTCGATCCAGAACCCGCAGCAGTCCTCCGGATGGAAGACCCGGTCAGCCGCACCAGGGACGTCGTTCTGCCAAGCATGATCGGCCGGGGTGACCGCGACGTCGATCTGGTTCACGTCGAAGTGGTCGCCGATGTCGTGGCCCGCGGACGGGAACCCCTCGGCCTGCATGAGGGTGTCGACGTAGCGGGTCGAGTGGAACGCGGCCGTGACCGGCGCCAGCTGGCGGCACGTCGGCACGCTGTAGTGGTCGTTGTCGCTGTGGGTGATCAGCACCGCATCCAGCCGCGGCACCGCTCCCGCCTGGATCGGGAAGTCGATCATCACCGGCATGTCGAACCCGCCGAGCAGCGGATCGATCATCACCGTGGTGCCGCGCGAGTTCAGCAGGAATCCGGCCATCCCCAGCCACCGCAGCACCGTTCGCTCTTCCGGCCGGAACGCCTCGGGGCCGAACGACTGGGTCTGCGGTGCGCGCGCCTGCTCCTGCATAGCCGGACGCTACCGAACACGACGCCGAGCACCGCAACCACCTCCAGACAGACGCCGCTCCGAGCAGTTCTCAGTGCGCCCCGCGCTCTTCGTCCAGCGGGAATGACGGTTCCGCGCCAAGCGGCTCTGGGTCTGCGTTGCTGGTGCGCGTTCAAGCCTGGCGTCCACCGACGATCACCAGTTCGTTGCCTTCGGGGTCGGCGACCCGCCAGCGATCCTCCGACTCGTCAACGAGCCGGCCACCGGCTGCGACGACCGTGTCGAGGCGCGTCTGCGCGAGGTCCGACGGCACCGCGAGCTCGACCTGGATGCGGTTGCGCTGCCGACGCCGCTCAGTCTCCGAAGCGTCGAGCTCCTGGAACACGATCACCGGGTTCAGCCGCCGCGGATCGTGGATGTCGCTGGCCCCGGATCGCCGGTCGTGGGTGTATCCGAGTGCCGCGACCCAGAACGCGCGGAGCGCGGCGACGTCGGCGGCGTCGAAGAAGAGCTGAGCGAAGCGCGGCAGCCTCGGATCTGCAGTCGCCCCGAATGCACGGGCAGCGGTCTGGAGTCGTACGGCGAGGTCGGTGAAGTCGAGCTCGAGGCCGTGGGCGTCGTCCTCCCACTGGTCCTTACCGCTGTCGATGATCACGAGCCCGGGGCGCAGGTCGACCAGGAGCGGGAAGCTCGTGTCCTCGGCCAGCGCCGCTGCTGCGGCAGCCAGGTCACGCTGCTGCGTCGGCGAGATGACGCGGTAGCAGGCCATCGCGCTGAACACCGCCTGCCAGTCGGCGGTCTCGACTCTCTCGTCGAGCGCCGCGCCCGGCACCAGGTCGACCTCGTTACCGTCGGGATCGGCGTGACAGACCCCGAACGGCCCCGATGCCTCACCCAGAGTCGCCTGCTCGACCGCCGCGGCCGGCCGCACCACGTCGAGGTGGACGCGGTTCCGCAGCGGCCTGGGCTGGTTTGACTGCCGGATCCGTATCGCGGGGTCGCGCCGCAACGGATCCGCCAAACCGCCGTCCTCTCCAGGCGCGTAGTCGAGCGCGCGCTGCCAGAACCGCCTCACTTCAGACGGGTTGGCGGATTCGATCACGACGCTCAGGACCTGCAGCGGGGCAGGGTCCGCGGTCAGCCCGAGATCCCGCGCGGCCGCAGACACCGCCGCGGCGTGCTCGTCTGAGTCGAGGCGCACCCGCACGCCTGTCACTCGTATGTCGACCATGATCTCGGCCGACATCTCCATGATGCGCCCGGCCAGCGCGGCCCCTTCGATCAGCGAAGGCGCGTCGAACCAGGCCGTCGCAACGCCATCGACTACCCGCCAATCCGTCCCGATCTCTGTCATGCCCGGCACTGTAGAGCCGTTGAGGATCCGCGGCGCCTCCGAACACCCTCGATGTCACTTGCGCTTGCGCTGCTCCAGGGCGCGACGAATCCGACTCTCCTTCTGGCCGGTCACTCTGGCGATCAGTGGCACGCGGTAACGGTAGGCCACGACGCCGATGACGACGAGGATGACAAGAACGAGCAAGGTCATGGTGACTCCGCATTCGGGTCGGCTGGGTTCCTCACGGTACCTGCGCCACCGGTATCTGCGACCGTGAGGTAACCCCGAACTCCACCTGATATCGCCATCAGCACCCTTACGGCTGCCCGTCGTGCCACCACCTCGTCCGAGCACGTAGTGGCCGACCCTTGAGTGAGAACGGTCGTGAGGTGTTGCATGACGATGTGAAGCGGAGCCTGAGTCCTGTTCTGCGGATGGTCGATGCTGTGACCTTGCCCGTTCCCGACCTGGACCAGGGTCTGGCGTTCTACCGAGACCGCCTCGGTCATGAGCTGATCTGGCGCAACGAGGAACTCGGTCAGGCCGGGCTCCGGCTGCCGGACAGCGAGACCGAGATCGTGCTCACCCAGAACCTGCCGCAGGCCCCGAACTGGCTCGTCACCTCGGTCCCGGATGCGGTCGACGACATCGTGGCCGCGGGTGGGTCCGTCGTGGTGAAGACCCACCCGATCCCGATCGGTCGTCTCGCGGTCGTCGCCGATCCCTTCGGCAACTCACTCATCCTGCTCGATCTCTCGCATGGCCGATATGCCGTTGATGCCACAGGTCGTGTCACGGGCGTCGAGCTGGCCAACTAGCCGATGGCCGACCTAGAGCACAGACCGCAGGACCGCTGCGAAGCCGTCGGGGTCGCCGGCAGGTTGGCCGTATTCGCCACCGGAGAAGCCGCCGTGGCCGCCGGGGAACTCGACCAGCCGTACGCCCAGGTGTCCAGCCACCGACTTCGCGCCGCGGGCGGCCAGCTCGTCATGGGACTCGGCGCCTATCCCGATGACGATGCGGTCGCCGAGGTCGCGCAACGAGTCGGCCACCGCGTAGTCCAAGCCGGCGGGGATGTTGCGGAAAAGCAGGTTGGTCCGGTCGCCGTCGTCCTCGGTCGGCAGCCCGAACTGCGCCGGGTCCGGGGTTGGCTCGTCGGCGAAGCCGGTCGGCAGCTCACCGGAGGTCATCAGCAGGCGGAAGAACCATGCCATCGCTGGGCCGACGCCGCCCTCGAGGTAGGCCTCCTTCATCCGGTTCGCCGCCGAGACCACTTCGTCGTGGTCGGGAAGGTACGCCGTGACCGGTGGTTCGTGCCCGACGAACCGCCGTACGTCGTCCGGATGTGCAGCGAGCAGCGCCAGCCCGTTGGTCGCGCCACCACTCGAGCCGAACGCGTCCACCGGCCCCACTCCCAGAGCCCCGATCACCCGGTGAAGATCAGAGGCGTGCATCTGAGGTGTCACTTCTGACGTGCCGGTCGGGTTACGTCCGACACCACGTGGGTCGTAGGTGACGACAGGTCGGTCGTCGAACCGGGCCACAAGAGAGCCGAAACCGACCGCGTCCATCGGCGAGCCGAACATGAAGAGCGGTGTCTTGGTGGACAGGTCGCCGTGGACGTCGTAGGTGATCTGCTCGTCGCCAGAGCCCAGGGTGAACATCTTCGTCGTGGTCATGCCGCGGTAGACACTCGCCTCCGCTCGAACTCATCGGTTCGCGGAAGGTGTCTCGGCTGGCGCATCGACACCCGCGCTGACGACTCACGACCTCCCGCTATACGCGGTCAGGTGTGGCGACCACAGCCAGGCATCTGTCAGCCGGCCACCTTCTCGTATGCCCTCATCGCCGCTGCCTGGGCGTCGGCCAGCGCCTGTTCCGGTGTCTTCTGATCCAGCAGGGCCGAGGACACCGCGTTGTTCAGCTCGCTCTGGATGGTCTGGCCGGCGGGTGACGCTCCCAGTGACTTGCCACTGGCCACCACCGCGTAGAAGGTCTCGATGGTCTGGTCGAAGCCGGCGTTGCCGCTGTCCTTGACGTACTTCGTCTTGATCGCCTGGTCGGCCGACGGCGAGCCGGTGAACAGCCCGGTGTTCATCCCGCCCTCCGTCTTCAACGTGGCAGCCCGGGCGTCACCGGCAGCCATCCACGCGTCGTCGGTGACCAGGTTGACCATCCAGGCGCAGGCAGCGTCAGGGTTCTTCGCCTTGGCCGGGATGACGAACGAGGTGCCACCGGTGACGGCGAACGGCTGGCCGGTCTGGTCCTTGAACGGCGTGGCGCCGAGCTCGATGTCCTTCGCGTACTCACTGAGCACGTTGACGTACCACTGGGCGTCGACCTGGGCGGCGACCTGGTCCTTGACGAACTGGTTGCCCTTGCCGAAGAAGTCGAAGGAGTCGGAGAAGCTCTTCACCTTGGCGAAGCCGCCCTGCGCGTCGGTGAGCTGCTTCAAGAAGGCGATGGCTTTGACGTTGTTGGGGTCGTCCAGCGCCGGCTTGCCCGTCTCATCGGCCAGCCGGCCGCCGTAGCTGAGCAGCCAGAGCGGGGCCTGGCCGGTGGCGACCGGGTCGAACCCGAGTCGGGTGGGATTGCCGCCGTCCTCGGCGTACAGCTTCTTCGCTGCGGCCAGCAGCTGGTCCGGCTTGGAGGTGTCGATCTGCGCCGCGTCGACACCCTCCTGCTGCAGCACCCGCTGGTTCAGCATGACCGCCGCGGGCTGGAAGAACTGAGGCACCGCCCAGACCTTCGAGTCGTACGTGACGTCGGCCGTCACGGCCGGATAGAACTGCTTCGCCGGATCCATCCCCCAGGCCGCGAAGCAGGCGTCGACCGGCAGCAGCAGGTCCTGGGCGGCGTAGGTGGCGACGAACTGGCGATCCATCTGCACGACGTCGGGAACGTCGCCGCTGGCCAGTCTGGTGGTGAATTTCTGAGCATCGAAACCGGTGGTGTCCAGCGAGACGGTCACACCGGACAGCTTTGACTTCGCGTGATCCAACCGGGCCTTGCCGACGTCGTCGGCGTTGTCGAAACCCCAGGCCTTCAGCTCCCCGGTGGGGTTGGTGGAGAACTGGGTCTGGTCCTCGGTCTGTGAGTCCGGGCCGCCGTCACCGCAGCCGCTCACCGCCAGGATCGCCGCCAGCAGGCCAGCCGCTACACCCAGCCGTCTCGTCATCTCGCCTCCAGAGGTCGTGCCCGGTCGGCGCCGGCGCAACACACAGTCATCCGCGGTAGCAGATACCCGCCCATACCCGGGCACCCGGCGTTCAAACGAGGCGCACGTGGGTGTGTTTGCCGATCTGAGAAGCGGATATCAACCACCTGGTTCGCTGCCCGCGCCGTCGTCGTCCGGAAACGATTCCGGGCCGGTGGGCACTCATGTCGAGTGAGCTGTGCTCTCGGAAAGGCGCGACATGACAACGTTCTCCAGCATCCCTGTCGGAGATGCCCTCGATCCGCAGCTGGCAGACCTGATCACCGAGGCTCTGGTGTGGTCGGACGATGCCGCCCAACGCGCCGACGCCCTCCACAGGATCGTCCAGTGTGCGGTGGACGCGTTGTGCTGGCGGCTCGAACCAGACGGTGATCCTGCGGAGGAACGAAGCGCTCAGCAGCTGCTGCTGGCCAGCGAGCGTCACCGCGACCGGATGCGCTCGGTCACCGCCTGAGAGTGCGGCAGGGTCACTCGTTCGTTCGGACGGCCGCCCGCCGTCCCAGAGTGGTGAGCCGGCGCAACAGCGTGCGCGGTCCCGGGGCGAGCTGTTCCTCGACCTGCCAGCCCTCCGCCCTGGGCCGATCGGCAGAGTCGGCGGGCCAAGTCGGCAGCAGCCGGGCGGTCAGGCTCAGCACGCCGGCCCCGAGCCGAGGGGCGAGGGCGTCGACCCGAGGAGCCACTTGGGCGAGCGGGGTGGTGACCACGACGGGTCGGCCCTTCAGCACCCCGTTGACGATGCGACGCGCTGCCCGAGCCGCGTCCATGGACAGCACCGGCATGGTGGCCGCGGTGGCGAACCATGCGTACTCCCGCCGGAGATCGCCGCGGAACTGGGCGCGGAGGTGCGAGCCGGTGCGCATCAGACCCGGCGCGACCGTCGTGACGCTGATCCCGGTGCCCGCCAGCTCCGACCGCAGACCGCGGCTGAAGCCGACGGCACCGTGCTTGGCCGTGCTGTAGGGCAGCAGATGGGGGGCGGAGATCAGACCTCCGACGGAGGAGACGATGCCGATCCGACCGTGCCCTCGGCGCCGCATCGCCGGCAGCACCGCCAGCGCGGTGTTGATCGGTCCCCACAGCATGACATCGACTGCCTGCACGAAGTCCGCTCGATCCAACGCGGTCAGCGGGCCCACCTGGATCACGCCGGCCACGCACAGCAGCACCTCGATCGGCCCGATCTCCCGCTCGACGCCGGCCACCACGGCCTCGACCTGCTCGACGTCCCCGACGTCCATCACTTTCGCGTGGGCCGAGATACCGTCGCGGGCCAGCTGGTCGGTGGCGGCTCGCAGCTCCGTCTCCGACCGTGCGCCGAGGACCGGGATGTAACCGCGGTGGTGCAGCTCGCGCGCGGTCAGCAGCCCGAGCCCTCTCGAAGCCCCAGCCACCAGCGCGACCGGAGCGAGACCCGGACCGTCGGCCGTCGTCCGTACGCTCGAACTGCTCATCATCGACCTCCCTCGCTGTGCTGGGCGGTGCTTACCCAGCAAGCGTCGGCGTCATGCAGCCGGCGTCGGCTCGTCGTCTAGGGTGACGGGCGACGCGTGCTGACGAGCACCTGCGCAGCCAGCTCCGAGAGCGGGATCCCCTGCTGGCCGGCGTTCGTCACCAGGAGCGTGTAGGCCTCCGACAAGTCGGTGTCGTACTGCACCGCGAGAACGCCCTTCGCCTGCTCGATGACGATGCGATCATCCAGCACGCCCAGGATCAGCTGGTGCACCTCCGCCCAGGACGCCGGACGGCTCTGCGCCAGGATCGCTATCGCCATGTTGGCGAAAGCCTGGCCCAGCCCCCGCCGATCCTCGTCGAGCTCGCGCACGTCGGTGGCGAACAAGTTCAGCGCCCCCACGGCGCGTTCGTGCCAGCGCAACGGGAACGCGTGGACAGCGCTGTAGCCGGCGTCGACGACGGCTCGGCCGACCGGCTCCCACGACTCCTCCAGCTCTGCCTCAGCAGCACTGACCACGGCGTTGTCCTCGATCGCTTGGATACAGGGCCCGAGTCCGTTCTGCAGCTCATACAGCTCCAGCACCGTCATCTTGTGTGAGGTCGAGCTGAGCAGAGCGAGACCTTCTCCGGGAACGTCGACGAGGAGCCCCGCCGAGTCCATCTGCATCAACGCGGTGCAGTCGGCCAGCAGCGCAACCAGGTCGCCGGCCACGTCCACTCCGCCGGTCAGCCGAGCCGCGGCGTCGGCGAACGCTTCGGCGATGGTCTGGGCGGTCATGGTTCCCCATCTCCTGGGTCTGGATCAGCAGTCCGGAAGTCGAGACGCCGAGCGATGATGTCGTCACTGATGGCGACCAGATTCTGCTGGTGGGCATAGGCGTGGGCTCGGAGCAGTGCGATGCCGTCCTCCGAGGTGATACCGAGTTGCGCCATCACCATGCCGGTGGCCTGGTGCACGCGGGCCCTGCTGTGCCACGACTCGGTCTTGGCGAGGCTGTCGTCGTCGAGGATGTCCGGGTCTTTCACCAACGCCACCCCGACGGCGTCGATCAGGAGCTGCGCCTCGTCGTCGCCGATCAGCAGCGACCCCGGTTCACGTTGGTAGAACGTCGCCACGCCCATCGCCTGGGGTCCCGGCTTGATCGGGATCGCGAAGACCGCGCAGCGCCCCAGTCCGTCCTTGATCCCGTCGGAGAGCAGGGGCCAGCGCAGCTCGGCAAGGCCGTCGACCACCAGCCGCTGGATGCTGCGATCGCGGTAGGCGTCGTAGCTCGGTCCCTCGCCGATCACCTCCTGCAGGTCCTCCAGCTGCGCCGACCACTCGTCGGTGGTGCACAGGGTGACCCGCTGCTCGTCCGCGTAGGCAAGGGTGAGCGATCCGCCGTCCATGCCGAGGATCCCGACACACGCCTGGCACATCCGCAGCGACAGCGGCGACTCGACCGACTCCACGGCGATCGCCCGCGCGAGTCGGCTCAGTGCCCCGAACGGGTCACTCATCGTCGTACCATGCTGCCGATTATCGTCCGACATTGCCGTGATGGCGCAACGACCCTGCGAAGAACTGTGCCTACGATGGCCGTCGACCGAGCTGTCGGCGTCGGTTGAGCCGCGAAGGTGATGGAGGAGATCAGCATGCTCGACCTCGGGGACACCTCCGACGCCGACCTCCGCCTCGCCGAGGCGATGGCTGAGGCGGCTCGAGCGCTGAACGTCCCGGAGTCCTTGGAAGAGGTCCTGGACCGGTTGGCTCGAGCCGCGTGCACGGCGATTCCCGGAGTCGACTTCGCCGGCGTCTCGATCGCCCGTGGCACCGGAGTCCAGACCATGGCGGCCACCGACCCGATCGTCGAGGAAGCTGACCAGCTGCAGTACCAGCTCCGCGAGGGACCGTGCCTGGATGCGATGGCGGGTCAACAGCTGGCCGTGGTCCGCGACATGCGCATTGATCAGCGGTGGCCGCGGTTCGCGCCACGCGCCGTCGAGCTCGGCGTGCTGTCGCAGATGGGCATCGAGATCTTCCGCCAGGGCTCGACCGTCGGGGGCTTGAACCTGTACGCGACCCAGCCGGGCGCCTTCGACGACAGCACGGAGCATGCCGCCGTGATCTTCGCCGCTCACGCCGCGATCGCCCTGGACAAGTCCATGACGGTCACCACCCTGACCGAAGCCCTTCGGTCCCGGCAGCTGATCGGCCAGGCGGTCGGCATCCTGATGCACCGCCACACCATCGACGAGCACGCGGCCTTTCGCTATCTCGTCCGGGTCTCCCAGAACAGCAACGTCCGCCTTCGCGACATCGCCCAGACCCTCGTCGACGACCTCACCGGACAGGCCCGCGACCAGAGTCGATAGGCCGTGTCGGTCACGATGGGTACCGTCTCGTCATGAGACTGGCCACCTTCAACATCTTGCACGGCCGCTCCCCCGCCGATGACCGGGTTGACCTTGATCGGCTGCGCACCGCAGTTCGGGCCCTGGATGCGGATGTGCTCGCGCTCCAGGAGGTCGATCGTGACCAACCACGCTCGCACCTGGCCGATCTGACCGCCGTGGCGGCTGAGGCGATGGGGGCCGTCAGCCACCGGTTCGTGGCTGCCCTGTCCGGCACTCCCGGCGCCACCTGGATGGCCGCCACCGAACGCGATGTGCCCGGCGAGGCCTCCTACGGAGTCGCCTTGCTGTCCCGGTATCCGGCCCGCAGCTGGCAGGTCCTGCGGCTTCCCCGCATCCGGCCGACGATCCCGCTCTGGCTGTCCAAGCCACGGAAGCTGATCATGGTTCGGGAAGAGCCCCGGGCCGTGGTGATCGCCGCGCTGGACACGCCGGTCGGACCGCTCACCGTGGCGAACACCCATCTCTCGTTCGTTCCCGGCTGGGGACGGCTGCAGCTGCGCCGGATCGCCCGCGACCTCGCACCCGTCGCCGAGCCGGTGGTGATCATGGGTGACCTGAACATGGCCGGTGACGCACCTGCGCGGGTGACGGGCTATCGACCGCTTGCCTCCCAGCTCACCTTCCCCCTCGACGAACCCACCGAGCAGCTCGACCACATCTTGCTGCGCGGTCACCTCGGCACCCTGTCCGATGCTGCGGCACCTCGTTTCGACCTGTCCGATCATCGTGCCCTGGTGGTGGGTATCGACGAGTCGTTTGACCAGGGTCCAGCCGGGTAGGGAGCCTCCGATGGCTGACGAACCGACCGTCGGAGCCGCCCACCGGCCGGCTCGACACCGCCCAGTGAGGTCGCACGGTGGCCGAAATCTGCTGTCCGGTGTCCTGGCCGGGGTCGGGCTGGTTGCCTTCGTGGACGAAGCCGTGTTCCACCAGCTGCTGCACTGGCATCACTTCTATGACAAGTCGACCCTCGAGCTGGGACTGGTGTCCGACGGGCTGTTCCATGCCTTCGGTTTCACCGCCGTCGTCGCCGGGCTCTTCCTGTTCGCCGACCTCCGCCGCCGTGACGCCCTGCACTGGTCGCGCTGGCTCGGCGGCGTGCTGCTCGGCGCCGGTTCCTTCCAGCTCTACGACGGACTCGTCCAGCACAAGCTGCTGGGTCTGCACCAGATCCGTTACGGTGTCGACCTGTTCCCGTACGACCTGACCTGGAACGTGCTGGCCGGGCTCATGATCGTTCTCGGTGGCGTGATGCTGCTGCGGACCCGGACGGCTGCCCGTGGTTGACCTGCACACGGACCCGGGCACGGGCGCGTTGCACTGGTTGCCGATGCTGCCGGCCCTGCTCGGGGTCGCGGTCTACCTCGGGTTGGTGATTCGCTCCACCAGACCGTGGCCGGCGGGCCGGACGCTGTGCTGGCTGCTGGGCACCCTCGCCGCCCTGGCCGCCACCACAGGTGAGCTGGCCGAAGCCGCCGAGGGCGACTTCGTCGCCCACATGATCACGCACCTGCTGCTCGGCATGCTCGCGCCCTTGCTGCTGGTGCTCGCCGCCCCTGTCACCTTGCTGCTGCGGACCCTTCCGACCGGTTCGGCACGCCGAGTCAGCCACGTCCTGACCAGTCTGCCCGTGCGAGTCCTCACCGAGCCTGTGGTCGCGGCGGTTCTGAGTGTCGGTGGGCTGTGGCTGCTCTACACCACGGCGCTCTACCCGGCGATGCACCACTCGTCCACGCTGCATCTGATCATCCATCTCCACGTGCTGATCGCCGGCTACCTCTTCACCGTGGCCATGATCAGCGTGGACCCGTTGCCGCACCGTCGCAGCTACCTGCACCGTGGCATCGTGCTGGCCGCGGCACTGGCTGCCCACGACGTCTTGGCCAAGCACCTCTACGTCCATCCGCCGGCCGGCGTCAGCGCATCGACGTCGGAATCGGCGGCCATGGTGATGTACTACGGTGGCGACCTGATCGACCTCGTGATCATGGTCATCCTCTGCCTGTGCTGGTACCGCGCTACCGGGCGCAGACTGCCGGCACGGACACCGGGAGCTACCTCGAGGAGGGTGCGGTGTTCGGCTTCTGCCACGTGATCATCGACGTGCCGCCGCGGCTCGCAGAGCAGGCGTCGGCCTTCTGGTCGGCTGCCTTGGGGTGGCCGGCGGGTGACCCCTGGCCCGACCACCCGGAGTTCCGGAGCCTGGTTCCTCCGGTCGGTGACGCCTACGTCCACCTCCAGACCGGCGACCACGGACCGCGGATCCACCTCGACGCGGCCGTCCAGGACATCGACGTCGAGACCTCACGCCTGCTGGCGGTGGGTGCCGGGTCCGCCCGTTCGGGCGAGGCGGCATCGACGGCTGCTCCGTGGGAGAGTCTGCTGTCGCCCGGCGGTTTGCCGCTCTGTCTGATCCGTTCGAGACCCGCCGTCGTACCGCCGCCGCTGCAGACCCCGGACGGTAACCGGCTGCGTCTCGTACAGGTCTGCGTGGACATGCCGGCGTCATCCACAGAGCAGGAGGTCGCCTTCTGGCGTACCGCGAGCGGCTGGCACTGGGTGCCGTCGGGGATCGAGGCGTTCGCCGGCAAGCTCCACCACCGCGGCGCCTCGCCGGTCCAGCTGCTGCTCCAGCGGCTGGGCGACACCGACTCCTCCACGACCACCCGTGCGCATATCGACCTCGGCGCCGATGACGTCGAGTCGGCGGTCCGTCGGCTCGAGGAGCTCGGCGCTACCCGTGGCCCGACGGGTGACGGCTGGGTCGTCCTGACCGACCCCGTGGGGATGACCTTCTGCGTGACGGGCAACGCTCCCGACTGAGCGCGGCGGGAGCGGAGACCGCTAGGCGCCTCAGCCGGCGACCTGTTCCACGCAGCAGCTCCACTCCTGCAGGAAGCGGCCATGGTCGAACCGGGCGAGTGCGTGCTCACGGGCGACTGCACCGCACCGCTGCGCCACCTCGAGGTCAGCGGCGAACCGCTGCGCCCCGGCGACGAGCTCTGCCACATCCGTCGAGCAGACACCGGCTCCGGGCGGGACGGCCCGGAACGCCTCGGTGGTTCCCAGCGCCACCACGGGCAGGCCGAGCAGCATGGCGTTGATCAGCGACAGCCCCAACGAGGTCCACCGGTTCAGGTGCAGGTAGAACCGCCGGCGACTCAGCGCCTCCTCCAGCTCAGCACTGGACAGGTTGCCTGCGAAGGACACGTGCTCGCCGGCGGCACCGAGGGCCTCGGGTAGCCGGTCACCGTCGATGCCGAACGCGTCGATCGGTACGTCGAAGTCCGTGAGCAGGTCGGTGCCGGTCGTGCGCCAGCGTCGGACCGGCTCGTTGACCACGAACGCCCCACGGGACAGGTCACCGCTGTAGCGATGACCAGGGTCAGGCAGACCGTGCTCGATAACGCGGACCGGGGTGCTGCCGGTGTCCCAGAACAGGCGGTTGAAGTGCGTCACGTGCACCAGCTGCCAGCCGTCGCTGTTCGCGAGCGGGTGGCGCGTGTCCGGCACGGCACCCTTGGGGGTGTTGTGCTCCAGGAAGATCGCCGGCACCTCCCGTCCACCTCGTCGTCGCAGCAGCTGCCCCAGCGCCGCGACCTCCTCCAGCCGCTGAGCCAGCACGACGTCCGGCGGGTCATCCCGCAGCTGCGTCACCGCAACCTCGCGCGCCGTCATCGGGCGGTCGGCCCCCAGTCGCCGCAGGCCTTTGCCGACCAGGTCCCCGAACTCGCTGAGCTGATCGGGATCGTCGTCCCGGCAGAACAGGTACTCGTGCGACCCACCGAGCAGGGCGTCGGTGTAGCCGCCATGGACGTCCCACAGGAGGATGCGCACCCCCGGTCCATACCCCGCGCGATCCTGGCTGACACAGGCGGGTTGAGATCCGGAGAGGAGGGTAACCGACAGGCACCACCAGCCCAGGAGGTCGTTTACGTGAAGATCACCTTCGTGTCCGAGCATGCCAGCCCGCTCGCTGCGCTCGGTGGCGTCGATGCCGGCGGCCAGAACGTGCACGTCGCGGAGCTCGCCAAGGCGCTCGTCGGTCTCGGACACGAGGTCACTGTGATCACCCGGCGTGACGACCGCGCCCTGCCTCCGGCGCTCGTCACCAGCGACGGCTACCGCGTCATCCACCTCACCGCCGGTCCTCCCGAGCCACTGCCGAAGGACGACCTGTGGCCTCACATGCCGGCCTTCAGCGACCAGCTCCTCGCCCAGCTGAAGGCGGACCGGCCCGACGTCGTGCACGCGCACTTCTGGATGTCGGGCTGGGCGACGCACCGGGCCGCCAATGCGGTCGCGATCCCGAGCGTGCTCACCTTCCACGCCCTCGGCTCGGTGAAGCGCCGCCAGCAAGGCGCCGCCGACACCAGCCCCCGGGACCGGATCGCGGTGGAGACCACGCTCGCCGCATCGGTGGACCGGATCATCGCCACCTGCACCGACGAGGTGGCCGAGCTCACCCGGCTCAGCAAGACGCTCACGGCCACCTCCGTCGTCCCCTGCGGCGTCGACGTCGACCGCTTCTCCCCCACCGGTCCGGCCTGGGGCGACCGGCGGTCGCGACACCGACTCCTGGTCGTCGGCCGGCTGGTGCCGCGCAAAGGCTTCGCCACGGCGATCGAGGCGCTGCCGCACCTGCCGGACACCGAGCTGGCGATCGCCGGCGGTGCGGCCGGCCCCGATCCCGAACGCGAGCGGCTGCTGGCCCTGGCCGGCATCTGCGGGGTGGCCGACCGAGTCCGCGTGCTGCCCCAAGTGCCTCGGGCCGAGATGCCGAGCCTGCTGCGCTCCGCCGACCTCGTCGCCTGCCCCGCCTGGTACGAGCCGTTCGGCATCGTGCCCCTGGAGGCGATGGCCTGCGGTCGGGCCGTGGTGGCCAGCGCCGTGGGCGGGATGCTCGACACCGTGGTGCCCGATCACACCGGCTCCTTGGTCCCACCTCGGGACACCGACGCTTTCGCCGACGCGACGTCACAGCTCCTCCGGCAGCCGGAGCTGCGGCTCCGGTACGGCCGCAACGGGGTCGAACGGGCCCGGACACGGTTCAGCTGGCCGAGCGTCGCCGTCCGCACCGTCGAGGCGTATGAGCGGACCCTCGCCGGGCGGCCCACCCGACTGCGGACCAAGGCTGCTCGCCTCGCCGCGGCGGGATCGCGGTGAAGGCCGTCAACCGCGTCCTGGTGACCGGTGGGGCAGGCTTCGTCGGCTCTCATCTGTGTGAGGCGCTGTTGGTCGCCGGCCACGAGGTGGTGTGCCTCGACAACATGTGCACCGGCTCCCGGGGCAACATCGACCACCTCGTCGGGCAACCCGGGTTCTCCTTCGTGCACCACGACGTCACCGAGCCGCTGCCGGCGGTCGGCGCCGTCGACTGGGTGTTCGCGCTCGCGTCGGCCGCGTCCCCGGTGCACTACCACCGGCTGGCCATCGAGACGCTCCGCGCCGGCGCCCGCGGCACCGAGCACGCGCTCCAGGTCGCGCGCGACCACCACGCCCGGTTCGTGCTCGCGTCCACGAGCGAGGTGTACGGCGACCCCGAGGTGAGCCCGCAGCCCGAGGACTACTGGGGACGGGTCAACCCGGTCGGTCCGCGCAGCGTCTACGACGAGGCCAAGAGATTCGCCGAGGCCATCACCGCCGCCTATCGACGCTCGCTCGGCGTCAACACCACGATCGCCCGCATCTTCAACACCTACGGCCCCCGGATGCAGGCCGACGACGGCCGGATGGTGCCGACCTTCATCCGTCAGGCGCTCACCGGGCAGCCCATCACGATCACCGGAACCGGCCGTCAGACCCGCTCACTGTGCTACGTCACCGACACGGTCGCCGGTCTTCTCGCCCTGGCTCGCTCCACCGAAGCCGGCCCGGTCAATCTCGGCAATCCCGTCGAGGAGACGGTCACCGAGCTGGCCGACCGGATCCGGACCATGGTCGGCAGCGAGTCGCCGCTGCAGCTCATCCCCGCGGTCACCGACGATCCCCAGCAACGCTGCCCCGACATCACCGTCGCTCGGCAGCAGCTGGGCTGGAGGCCGTTGGTGCCGCTGGAGGAAGGGCTGCGACGCACCATCGCGGACGTCGCAGCCTCGATGCCGAGAAGTGAATCACCTATAGGTGTTTTGGCTCCCTGACGGCGGGTACCAGGTGGTCAACTGTCCCTGAGCCGGAGGAGCCGCGGTGCGAGTTCTCGGTGTCAACGCGGTGTTCCACGACTCCGCCGCGGCGATCGTCGTCGACGGCCGCACCGTCGCCGCCGCGGAGGAGGAGCGGTTCTCCCGCCGCAAGCACGGCAAGCGGCCGGTTCCGTTCTCGACCTGGGAGCTGCCTGAGGCCTCGATCCGTTGGTGCCTGGCCGAGGCCGGACTCGAACCGGGCGATCTCGATGCGGTGGCCTACTCCTACGACCCCACACTGATCGATCCCGACTCGGAAGGACTGGATCCTCGCTGGGAGCAGCTGCGCACCACGTACGTCGAACGCGCTCCCTTCTTCCTCAAGACGCTGCTTCCCGACTACGACCCCGACCGCTTCCGGTTCGTCCGGCACCATGTCGCCCACGCCGCCTCCGCCGGGCTGGTCGCACCCTTCGGTGACTGCGCCGTACTGGTCGCCGATGGTCGGGGCGAGGCGACCTCCTCCTTGCTCGGGGAGTACCGCGACGCCAAGCTCGACATCTTGGCCGCGCAGACCCTGCCGCACTCGCTGGGTCTGCTGTACGAGGACCTGACCGCGCACCTGGGCTTCGAGCGATCCAGTGACGAGTACAAGGTGATGGCGCTGGCCTCGTACGGCACTCCGCGGCACCTGTCGAGACTGCGGGAGCTGGTGCACGCCGCCGACGGCGGATTCCGCGCCGCCGGCGTGGATCTCACCACCATGGCACCGCCACGGCACCCCGACGGGGACTTCGACGACACTCATGCCGACCTGGCGGCCAGTGTCCAGGCCGTGCTCGAGGAGGTGCTGCTCGAGCTCTGTGCGTGGCTCTACGCCCGGACGCAGAACCCGAACCTGGCGATGGCCGGCGGCACCGCCCTGAACTGTGTGGCCAACACGCGGCTGCACGCGGAGGGCCCTTTCCGTTCGCTGTTCGTCCAGCCGGCGGCCGGCGACTCCGGCACAGCCCTCGGTGCAGCGCTGACCGTGGCCGCCGAGGCCGGTGACCCGATCGAGCCGTGGACGACCGCAGCTCTGGGCCGCGGCTTCACCGATGACGAGATCGAGCAGGTGCTGCGGACCGCCCGGGTCCCGTACGAGCGACCGACCGACCTGCCCGACGCGGTCGCGGAGATCCTGGCCGACAACGGCGTGATCGCCTGGTTCAGCGGTCGCGCCGAGTACGGTCCCCGTGCCCTCGGTCATCGATCGCTGCTGGCCCATCCGTCGCGGGCCGACAACCTCGAGAGGCTCAACGACATCAAGGGACGGGAGCAGTTCAGGCCGGTGGCGCCGATGGTGCTGGCCGAGAGGGCGGCGGAGATCTTCGGTCGAGGGCCGCTCCCCAGTCCGTACATGCTGTTCGTGCACGACGTCGCACCCGCTTGGCGGGAGAAGCTGGCCGCCGTCACCCACATCGACGGCACGGCCCGCATCCAGACCGTCGACGACTCCCATCCCACCCTGGCCGCGATGCTGCGGGCCTTCGACCGCCGCACCGGCGTCCCGGTGGTCGTGAACACCAGTCTCAACACCGCGGGACGGCCGATGGTGGACAGCCCGCGGGACGCTCTCGAGCTGTTCGGCTCGGCACCGGTGGACGCCCTCGCCATCGGCCCGTTCCTGCTGCGGCGCGGCCGATGAAGTCCGGCGACGTCACGGTGGTGATCCCGACCGTCGGGCGAGTCGCGCTGGCCGCTCTGCTGACGGAGATCGGGGTCGATCCCGCGCTGGGCGGTGTGGTGGTGGTCGACGACCGACCCCAGCCCGCCGGCTCGCCACCACCGCCGCTGGACCTGCCCCATGTGGCGGCGACGGTGCGCGTGCTACGCAGTGGAGGTCGAGGGCCCGCCGCCGCCCGCAATGTCGGCTGGGTGGCCACGGAGACGCCGTGGGTCGTGTTCGTGGACGACGACGTCCTCGTCGACGCGTCCTGGCTGCCGTCGCTGCTGGCCGATCTGTCCGACCTCCCGGACACCGTCGGCGCCAGCACCGCCCGGCTCGTCGTGCCGGCTCCGACCAGCCGCCGGCCCACCGACGAAGAGCGTCGGACCACCGCCTTGGCCGACGCCCGCTGGATCACCGCCGACATGGCCTACCGCCGCTCGGCGCTGCTGGCCACCGGCGGCTTCGACGAGCGGTTCCCGCGAGCCTTCCGAGAGGACTCGGACCTGGCGTTGCGCACGATCCAGGCAGGCTTCGACATCGTCGCCGGGCGCCGGGTGACCGTGCACCCGCTTCGGTCCCGGGGTGGTTGGCGGAGCAGCATCAGGGCTCAGGCGGGCAACGCCGACAACGCGTTGCTGCGGGCGAAGTTCGGACCGGACTGGCGGCGGCAGATCGGTGAGGCACCGGGCCGCCTGGGACGCCATGTGCTCGCCGTCGCGGGCGCGGCGGTGGCGGGCGGCGGGCTGCTGGCCCGCCGACCCGCGGTGGCGGTGGCCGGTGCGGCGGTGTGGACCTCCGTCACGGCCGAGTTCGCGATCCGACGGATCCTGCCCGGACCGAGGACCGCGCGTGAGATCGTCACCATGATCGTGACGAGCGCGGCGATCCCGCCCGTCGCCCTGGCATGGCGGCTCCGGGGCGAGCTGCGCTGGCGACGGCCTCGCCGGCGTCCCGCGCGGGCGCTGCTGTTCGACCGGGACGGCACCTTGATCCACGACGTCCCCTACCTGGCCGACCCGGGGAAGGTGGAGCCAGTGCCCGGTGCCCGGTCCGTGCTCGACGATCTCCGCTCGCAGCAGGTGCGACTCGGTGTCGTCAGCAACCAGTCGGGAGTGGCCCGCGGCCTGATCAGCAAAGCCAACCTGGCCGCCGTCAACCGTCGGGTCGACGAGCTGCTCGGTCCGTTCGACACCTGGCAGGTGTGCACCCACGGTGACAGCGACGGCTGCCTCTGCCGCAAGCCGGGCCCCGCCATGGTGCAGACGGCCGCCCGTCAGCTGGGGGTGCCGGCCGCCGACTGTGTCCTGATCGGTGACATCGGCGCAGACGTGCAAGCGGCCCTCCAGGCCGGCGCCCGGGCAGTTCTGGTTCCCACGCCGAAGACCCGACCGGCCGAGGTGGCTCACGCGCGGACCTCGGCGGCGGTGGCCGACGACCTCTCGGCAGCCGTCAGCTACGCGCTCACAGGACGACGATGACGGCCCCCGACACCGCTCGGCACGGGCACGTGCTCTGCGTCCGGCTCGACAGCTTGGGCGATGTCTTGTTGACCGGCGGAGCCGTTCGCGCGGTCGCGGGCAGCGCCAGCCGGGTCACCATGCTGGTCGCTCCCGGCCAGACCGCCGCCGCAGCGCTGTTGCCGGGCGTCGACGACGTGGTCAGCTTCGATGCCCCGTGGGTGCCGTTCGACCCCCGTCCGGTCGAGCGCCGCCCCACCCGGCGGCTGGTCGGGACGCTCCGGCGACGCCGGATCGACGCCGCCATCGTGTTCACCTCCTACCACCAGTCGGCTCTGCCCATCGCTCTGCTGCTGCGGCTGGCCGGGGTCAGCTGGATCGGCGCCATCAGCGACGACTATCCCGGCAGCCTGCTCGACCTGCGCCATCGTGTGCCCGACGACCTGCCCGAGGCGGAGCGCGGGCTGTCTCTGGTCGAGGCCGCCGGATTCCACGCCGATCCCGCGGGAGCCACGCTCGCGCTCCGGCGTCCGCTGCCGGCCGCCCCGGGGTGGCTGCCCGACAACCCGTACCTCGTCGTCCATCCCGGCGCGGCGGTGCCGGCCCGTCGCCCGTCCCCCGACCGGAGCCGAGCCGTCGTCGAGGCGCTCAGCCGCGCCGGCTGGCCGGTGGTGGTCACCGGCTCGGCCAAGGAGCGTCAGCTGACGGCGACCGTCGCCGGTGCCGACGGCATCGACGCCGGCGGCCGGCTGACGTTGGCGGAGCTGGCCACCGTCCTCGACCGGGCGACGGTCGTGGTGGCACCCAACACCGGCCCGGCGCACCTGGCGGCAGCGGTCGGCACCCCGGTCGTGTCCTGGCACGCCCCCGTCGTGCCGTTCGACCAGTGGAAACCGTACGGCGTGCCGGTCGTCCGTCTCGGCGATCAGCAGGCAGCCTGCCGGCTGACCCGCAGCCGGATCTGCCCCGTCCCGGGGCATCCCTGTCTGGACACCATCCATGTCGACGAGGTGGTGGCCGCCGTGTCCTCTCTCCGAGCCAACTCTCTCGAAGACAGCTCTCCCCACCCTGCGGCCGGAACCCCCGGCCGACTGACGACCGGAGGCCGATCATGACCGTCGAGCTGACCCGCGACCACCTGGCGGCGCTGGCCGCAGCCGCGGCCGAAGCCGCGGACGCTGCCGTGGCCGTTCATGCCTGGGGGACCCAGCTCGCCACCGTGCTGGACGGTGGCGGCCGACTGCTCGCCTGCGGTAACGGCGGCAGCGCCGCCGAGGCGCAGCATCTGACCGGCGAGCTGGTGGGACGCTTTCGGCACGACCGACGGCCGTACGCCGCGATCGCCCTGCACAGCGACACCTCCGCCGGCACGGCGATCGTCAACGACTACGGGCCGGACGAGCTGTACGCCCGGCAGGTGCTGGCCCATGGCCGTTCCGGCGACGTGCTCGTCGCCTTGTCCACCAGCGGCACCAGCAGCAACGTCCTCGCCGCGGCCAAGGCTGCCCGCGACATCGGGGTGACCGTCTGGAGTCTCACCGGACCGGCACCGAACCCACTGGCCGCCATCTCCGACGACGCGATCTGCGTCGAGGCGGCCACCACGGCCACCGTGCAGGAGATACACCTGTCCCTGGTGCACGCCCTGTGTCTGGCTTTCGATCACGCCCTGGGGGTCGAGCCATGACGGCGGACCACCAAGGACCGCTGGTGGTGATCGGCGACTCGCTGCTCGACGTCGACCTGGACGGCTCGTCCGAGCGCCTGTGTCCCGACGCACCGGTGCCGGTGATGGATCTGCAGCGCCGGCGGCTTCGTCCCGGTGGCGCCGGACTGGCTGCGCTGCTCGCGGCTCGGACAGGCACGCCGGTGCAGCTCATCACCGGTATCGGCCACGACGAGGACGCCGAGACCCTGCTGGCCCTGCTGGCCGACCAGCTCCAGGTGCTGGCTCAGCCGCTGCGCGGCTCGACCGTCACCAAGACCCGGATCCGGGTGGGTGAGATGCCGCTGGTCCGCGTCGACAGCGGTGATGGTGTCGCGGGCGCCGGAGACCTGACGTCGGCGGCGGCCGCAGCCATCCAGCAGGCCGGCGCCATCCTGGTCAGCGACTACGGCCGCGGCATGGCCTGGCAGCCTCAGCTGCGGCGGCTGCTCGCGGACCGGCCCAACGGGATCCCCGTGGTCTGGGATCCCCATCCTCGGGGTGCGCGGCCCGTGCCCGGCAGCACCCTGCTCACCCCGAACCTGGCCGAGGCGGAGCGGTTCGCCGCCGGAGCGCCCACCGACCACGCCCGAGGAATCGAGCTGTGTCGCCGCTGGCAGGCGGCTGCCGTGGCGGTCACCGTCGGTGAGGACGGCGCCTTCCTGACCGAGACCGGGACGTCGACCAGCGAGTCGCTGCCGGTCCCCCCGTCCCTGCTGGCCGAGGTGGCTCGATCAGCCGACACCTGCGGTGCCGGCGACCGGTTCGCCGGTGCCGCCGCCCAGGCGCTTCGCCGTGGCTGCACCGTCCGGGACGCGGCGATGGAGGCGGTCGAGCAGGCGGGCCGATTCGTGACCGCCGGCGGCGCGGCAGGCCACTCCACGATCGGCGACAGCCAGGGGCCGATCCGTCCAGCCATCTCTCCGGACATCGACCTGGAGACCCTGATCGAGAGGACCCGCCGGACCGGCGGCCGCGTCGTCGCCACCGGAGGCTGCTTCGACCTCCTGCACCGCGGCCACGTCACCTTGCTCGAGCGGGCTCGTGAACAGGGTGACCTGCTCATCGTCTGTCTCAACTCCGACGCGTCGGTACGCCGCGCCAAAGGACCGGGTCGACCCCTGGTCGCCGAGCGCGACCGGGCTCGCGTGCTGCGGGCACTGACCGCCGTCGACCAGGTCGTCCTGTTCGACGAGGACACGCCGGCCGCTCTGCTGGAGCGGATCCGGCCCGACATCTGGGTCAAAGGTGACGACTACACCGGCCGCGATCTGCCCGAGGCTCCGGTCGTCACCCGGCACGGCGGCCGGATCGTGCTGCTGCCCTTGGTCTCCGGCTACTCCACCAGTCGCCTGGTCGATGCCGCTCGACCAACGCCCGCGAGCGTCTGAACACCTCTAACCGTTGATCTTCATCGAAAGGACTTCTCATGACAGAGAGCACTGGGCTCGGCACCGTCTTGATCACCGGAGGCGCCTCCGGGCTCGGCGCGGCCACCGTACGTGCCGTGCTGGCTCACGGCGGCCGGCCCTTGGTCCTGGACCGCGTCGCCCCGAGCGAGAACGTCCCGCACCGGATCGTCGACCTCGCCGACACGCCCGCCACCGAGGAGGCGGTGACGGAGCTGGTGGCCGACCACGGCGGCCAGCTGAACGGTGTCTTCACCGCCGCCGGCATCGACTCCTGCGGACGCCTCGACGACGTGCCCAGCAAGGACTGGGAGCGGGTGATCTTCGTCAACCTGATCGGCACAGCGGCCGTCGCCCGGGCCGCACTACCGCTGCTCGAGGCCTCCGGCGGTCGCCTGGTCACCTGTGCTTCCACGCTGGGCATCAAGGCCGTCAGCGACGCCACGGCCTATTGCGCCTCGAAGTTCGGGGTGGTCGGCTTCACTCGCGCGCTGGCCGCCGAGACCGCCGGTCGGGTCGGCGTCACCCTCCTCATCCCCGGCGGCATGTCGACTCCCTTCTTCGACGGGCGGACCGAGCAGTACAAGCCGCCGGCCGACGCCAAGCTCAACGACCCGGCCCACGTGGCCGAGACGGTGGTCTTCGCCCTGTCCCAACCGGCGGGCTGCGAGCTCCGTGAGCTGGTCGTGGCCGCCTCCACCGAGAGCTCCTGGCCCTGATCCCACCCGGCGAGGGATCGGTGATGCCGCCGGCCGACTCTGTCCTGGTGCTGCGGGCGCTGGGGCTGGGTGACCTGCTGACGGCTGTCCCGGCGCTGCGGGCCCTGCGGCGTGGCTTCCCGGACTCCGACATCACGCTCGGCGCGCCGGCCTGGCTCGCTCCCCTGCTGCCGCTGACCGGTGCGGTCGACCAGCTGCTGCCGCTGGCGGACATGGACGAGCTGGGACCCCTGCGACCGGCGCCCGACCTGGCGATCAACCTGCACGGACGCGGCCCGCAAAGCATCGCTGCGCTGCGGCGTACGGGCGCCGAGCGGATCATCAGCCATCGGCATCCCGACCATCCCGACGTGACCGGACCGGAGTGGACCGACGACCTCCACGAGGTCCGTCGCTGGTGCCGGCTCGCCGAGGCGGTCGGACTGGAAGCCGACCCGGCCGACCTGCGGCTGGCTCCGCCGACCACCGACGCGCTCGTGCCGGGTGCTGTCGTGGTCCACCCGGGGGCGTCCTCAGGCTCCCGGCGGTGGCCATGGCGACGCTTCGCCACCGTGGCCGCCGTCCTGGCCGGCCGCGGTCATTCCGTCGTGGTCACGGGGACGACCGCCGAAGCCGCACTGTGCCAGGATCTCGTCCGAGTCGCCGAGCTGCCGGCCGAGCGCGACCTGGCCGGCCGGCTCGATCTCGACCAGCTGGCGGCGCTGGCCGCGGCCGCTGAGTTGGTGCTCTGCGGTGACACCGGGGTGGCTCATCTCGCGTCGGCGTACGGCATCCCGTCGGTGCTGCTGTTCGGACCGACGTCCCCGACGCGGTGGGGGCCGCCTCCGGACGGCCCCCACACGGTGCTGTGGAGCGGCTCCGTCGGCGACCCACACGCAGCCGTCCTCGACCCGGGGCTGGACACCATCACGGTGGACGACGTGCTCACCGCTGTCGACCAACGGTTGGCCCGCTGAGCCGGCGGCGCTAGGTGATCTCCCGCGAGCCGGTGTCGGTGACGCGGAGCCAGGTGTGCCCGTACGGCTCCAGGCTCAACCGCACCGATCCGTCCACGTCGGGGCGGATGGACGTCCCAGCGGCCAGCTCGGTCAAGATCGCGTCCGCACCGGGCAGGGTGGGCCGCACCTGGACGTCGGCAGGGCTGTCGGCGAAGCTGTGCACGGTGACCACGGACGCATCGTCCCAGCTGGTCTGCAGAGCCAGGACCGCCGAGTTCGGCTGCGGAAGCACAGCGCAGGAACCCCACCCCAGCTCGGGACAGCTGCGGTAGCGGCGGGTGAGCCGCTGCATGAAGCTCAGCAGCGAGTCCGGGTCGTTCAGCTGGTCGGCGACGTTGACGTTGCCGGGCCCGAATCCTCCGGTAACCACCGGGGCCGGGAACTGGTCGGCGGGGCCCCGAGAGAATCCGCCGCTCTCGTCAGCGGTCCACTGCATCGGCGTCCGCACCGCTTGGCGACCAGACACGTCCGGGTGCTCGCCCATGCCGATCTCCTCTCCGTAGAAGAGCACGGGGGTTCCCGGCAGCGCGAAGAGCAGGCTGTAGATCATCCGGATCCGCCGCTCGTCGCCACCCATCATCGGCGGCAGCCGCCGCGCCAGCCCCCGGCCGAAGACCTGCATCGACGGATCCGGGCCGAAGGCGTCGAACACCTCCTGCCGCTCCTCGTCGCTGAGCTTGTCCAGGGTGAGCTCGTCGTGGTTACGGACGAACGAAGCCCACTGACAGCTGTCCGGCGGCGTCGGCCGGGCCGCCAAGGCAGCCGCCAGCGGCCGGGCATCCCCCCGGGCCAGGCCGAGATAGAGCTGCTGCATGCCGACGAAGTCGAACTGCATGGTCAGCTCGTCGCCGTAGTCGGAGCCGAAGAAGGCCGTCTGCTGCTCGAAGGGCAGGTTCACCTCCCCGAGCAGGATCCCGTCCCCGGTCCGTCGGCCGACGAAGGCGCGCAGCTCCCGAAGGTACGTATGGGGCTCGGGCAACGAGTCGGCTTCGGCGGCGTCGACCCCGAGGGTCTCCAGCAGGAAGGGCACGGCGTCGACCCGAAAGCCGGACATGCCCAGCTGGAGCCAGAACCCCATCATCTTGACGATCTCGTCGCGCAGCTTCGGGTTGGTCACGTTGAGGTCGGGTTGGTGCCGGTAGAAGCGGTGCAGGTAGTACTGGCCGGCCTGCTCGTCGAAGGTCCAGACGCTCGTCTCCTGATCGGGGAAGGTCGGTGCCGGCGGGTTGTCCGGCGGATCATCGGACCAGACATAGAAGTCCCGGTACGGCGAGTCGCGGTCGGATCGTGCGGACTGGAACCAAGGGTGCTGGTCGGAGGTGTGGTTCACCACCAGATCGGCGATGACCCGCATCCCGCGGTCACGGGCGGTGCGGATCAGCTCGACCAGGTCACCGAGATGCCCCAACCGCGGATCGACACCGTAGAAGTCGGTGATGTCGTAGCCGTCATCGCGGTCCGGGGTCGGGTAGAACGGCATCAGCCACAGGCAGGTGACGCCGAGAGCCTCCAGATAGTCCAGCCGATGGGCCAGCCCGATCAGGTCACCGGTGCCGTCGTCGTCCCAGTCCAGGAAGGTCTCGACGTCGAGGCAGTAGACGACGGCGGACTTCCACCACAGGTCGCTGGTGTCGGTGATCCGCACGGGTCACCGACCGCTCGTGCTGCGCAGCTGCGGCAGCACCCGCTCGCCGAAGGTGTCGATGAAGTAGTCCTGATGCTGGCCGACATGATGGAGATAGATCTGGTCGAAGCCCAGGTCGACGTACTCCTGCAACCACTCCGCGTGCTGTCCCGGAGCGGCGGAGATGCGCACCGAGGCGGCCATGTCGTCGGGCCGCACCCGTTCGGCGACGGTGTCGAAGGCCTCCACGCTGTCGAGGTCCCAGCAGATCGGTGGCGGGAACACGTTGCTGCGCCACTGGTCGTACGCGATCGCCTTGGCCTCCTCCTCGGTGGCAGCGACGCTGAGATGCACCTGCAGGATGAGCGGGCCCGCTCCGCCGGCGGAGCGGTAGGCGTCGATGATCGTGCGGAGCGTGTCGTGGGGTTGGTTGATGGTGGCCAACCCGTCGGCCCAGGAAGCGACCCAACCGGCGGTCGCCTCGGTCACGGCCGGCCCGATCAGCGCGGGGGTGACGTCCGGCCGGCTCCACAGCCGGGCCCGGTCGACGGTCACCAAGCCGTCGTGGGTGACTTCCTCACCGTCGAGCAGGGCGCGGATGATCGCGACACACTCGGCCAGCCGGGCGTTGCGGACGTCCTTGCGGGGCCAGGGATCGCCGGTGATGTGTTCGTTGCTGGCTTCACCGGAGCCGAGGGCCACCCAGAACCGGCCTTCGTACATGGTGGCGACGGTGCTGATGGCCTGGGCCAGGATCGCTGGGTGGTAGCGCTGGCCGGGAGCGGAGACCACGCCGAACGGCAACGACGTGGCCTCCAGCGCCGACCCGAGCCAGGTCCAGGCGAACCCGGAGTGTCCCTGCCGGGCACTCCACGGACTGAAGTGATCCGAGCACATCGCGGCGTCGAAGCCGGCCTGCTCCGCCCGCTGCGCGGCCTGCAGCAGGATCGTCGGTCCGATCTGCTCATGCGAGGCGTGGAATCCGATGCTGACCATCTGGGGCGGCTCCTCCGAGTCGATGACATGCCCACATCACCCAACCACCCTGCGGTGGCCACCGTGCGACGGGGATGACCGTCGCGTCGCCGAATCCGGGGTCAGCCCCGCCGCCAGTCGTTCGACTCGATGTGGGAACCGGCCTGCGGACCCATCTGCAGCATGCCACCGTCGACGGCCCAGGAGGCACCGGTCACGTAGCTCGCTTCCGGCGAGGCGAGGAAGGCGATCACGTGCGCGATCTCCCAAGCGTCACCGGGGCGACCGAGCGGCACCCCGGGACGCTTCTCCTGCGTCGGGTCGATGTCGGTCTGACCGGTCATCGGCGTCGCGATCTCACCCGGCGCCACGGCGTTGCACGTGATGCGGTGCTCGGCCAGCTCCAGCGCCGCGGTCTTGATCAGACCTCCGAGTCCGTGCTTCGCCGCGTCGTACGCTGCGGAGCCGACCCGCGGTTGGTGCTCGTGCACGCTGGTCACCGCGATGATGCGTCCGCCCTTGCCCGCGGCGATCATCCGACGGGCGGCCCGCTGGATGCAGACGAAGGCGCCATCCAGGTCAGCCGACACCGTGTGCCGCCACTGGGTCAGGGTCAGCTCGACCAACGGTGCGTTGTCTCCCGTACCGGAGTTGTTGACGAACACGTCGCAGCCGCCCAGCTGGTCGATCATGCCGTCGATCACGTCACCGCACGCCGGCAGGTCGGTGGTGTCCAGCTGAGCGACCACAGCGGCGCGACCCAGCCGGCGTACCTCGTCGGCGGTCTCCTCGGCGCCCGATTCGTCGGAGTGCCAGGTGACGCCCACATCGAGGCCTGCTCTGGCCAGCGCGACCGCCGTCGCCCGTCCGATCCCGGAGTCCGAGCCGGTGACGATGGCGGCACGCGGTGTGAACTCATCAGCCCTCATGCGTGGTCAGGCCTCCGAGATCTCGCCGAGCACGTCACCGACCTTGCGGTCGGGCAGAGCACGGGCGACGTCGGCCTGCGCGACGATGCCCACGAGCTGGTGGCCGTCGATGACCGGCAGTCGGCGGACCTGGTGCGTGGCCATCGTCCGCAGGATCTCCTCGGCCGAGTCATCAGCGCCGATCGTCACCGGCTTCCCGGTGGCGAACTGCCCGGCGTTCACCGTCGCTGGATCGGTCCCCTCGGCGACACAGCGGATCACGATGTCGCGATCGGTCACCATGCCCTTCAGCCGCTGGTCCTCCCCACAGATCGGCAGCGCCCCTACGTCGAGATCGCGCATCTTCCGCGCGGCGGTCACCAGGTCCTCGTTCTCCCCGATGCACTCGGCGTCCTGACTCATCAGGTCTCGAGCTGTTTTGGCCATCGTCGTCCTCCCAGGTCCGTGTCGGCCGATGGGTTCGGCCGCTCGACGTCGGCGCCGCGTTCGACGGTGACGCCGTCCAGTGAGTGCTACCCAGCGCAGGAGACCCGAAACCCGAGGGACCGTGAGCAGACTTTCTGATCCTCGTCGGACTCCGGGTCCACCTCGTGAGGCTGCTTCGTCTCACTCGAGCCCATGGGCGATCTGTCTCCGTACCATGTGTTGCGTGACCTCCGCCTGGTCCGCCGGCGTCGACCAGCTCACCGGCAAGCGTTGAGCGGAATGTATGTCCTGCGTCGACCCGCCCCGTCGCTGCGAAGGTTCATCGAGCACTACTGGTTCGTCGCCGAGGCCGGCGAAGCGCCGGTCGACCTGCGCATCGAGGTCTTCGTCGACCTCCGGGCGGACCTGATCTTCAACTTCGGAGCCCCCTACCGACGTAGCGTGATCGGAGGCTCGACACTCGTCCTCGCCCACTCCAACCTCGACGCTCAGCGGCTCGTGCCGATCCGGATCGAACAGCGCGGAAGGGTACGGGCGGCAGGTGCCAGGTTCCATCTCGGCGGGGTCGCACCGTTCACGGACGTCCACCTCGCCGACTGGAGCGGCACGACCAGTGCGCCCGCCGGCATCTTCGGCCCGGCTGCCCGGCGGCTCGAAGCCGCTCTGCGGAAGGAGCGCGATCTCGATGCCGCCGCAGTGCTGCTGGACGCGTTCTTCGTCGAGCGACTCGGGAGCAACGGCCCTGATCCACGGTTCCGAGGTGCCCTGGATCTGTTGCAGGACAGCGCGGGCACTTTGCCACTCGGAGACATCGCCGACGCGGCCCGCATGTCGACCAGGCATCTGCAGCGCCTGTTCGCACGCCATCTCGGGTTTCCACCCAAGACGGTGGCTCGAGTGCTGCGATTCCAACATGCCCTGACGGGGCTGATGGACGATCCTCAGGCGGTGCTGGGCGATCTCGCAGCAGCGTCCGGCTACTTCGACCAGGCCCACTTCATCAAGGACTTCAGCCGGTTCAGCGGGGGCGTGCCGCGCGGTTACCGCGGCTACTATCCGCCCGCCGCGCCGACCGATTTCGCGCCCAATGTGGTCGTGTTCTTACAAGACCTGACGGGAGCGAGCGATCCAGACTGGCGGCACGACCACTGAGGGGGACGCCGTGAGCGAGTCCGGGACGGGGACGGGGACGGGGACGGCCGAGAATCCGTGGCGACTGCGCACGCCTCCGCGGTCATCGGAGTACACCATCCACCGCGACGACGCGGCGGAACCGGCGCTGCTGGTGTGCCAGGTCGGCTCGACCCGACTCACCTACCTCGCTCGAGCGATCGACGACCTGCAGGAGATGCTCCTCGCCCACGGCGACTGGATCCAGCTCGGAGCCGCCGACGAGCTGAAGACTCCAGCGGCCGGCACGGTCGAGGCGTGGGCACGTTCGACCGACAACCCTGTGGGGGGTTGGTACGGGCAGAAGAAGGGACTGCGGGGACGCTTCGCGATGTACGTACCGCCGCTGATGGAGCTGCTCGGACTGGCCGAGCTCGAGCACAACGCCCGCAACAACCGGATGCGGGCGATCTCGCCGAGCAGATAGTCCTCCGAGCTTCCCGAGCTCGTCCGCTTGGCGAGTGCGGCAGCTGGAGCTGCGAGCAGGAGGGTCACCGACCCCCATCCTCGCGTGCTCGGGCCGCGTCCTCAGGGAGAGAGCCGGCCGTCAGAGCAGCGATGAGCCGGTCGAGCTTCGAGGAGGCGTGGACCGTCAGGCTCGGCGATGATCCGGCGGCCGGCTGACCGGCCGCCTCGACCAGCAACCGGCTGATCTCGCGGAGCTTGACGTTCGTGTGAGACGACCATCGTCGCAGCAGCGCGAACGCCGCGTCGGCGCTGATCTGGTAGCGCCCCATCAAGATGCCCTTGGACTGCTCGATGAGCGGCAACGTCTCCAGCTGGGCCCGGAGGTTCGTGACCTCGTAGATCACCGCCCTGTGGTCGACAGCCCCCGGAACCTCGGTGTGGCGCAACGGATGCCGACCATCTGACCTGGGGCGGACCTGCCCGTCCTGGTCGGCGGCCGCAGGGATGTCCGTCGGGTCAGAGGCAGCAGGAATGGTCATGCGGTCCCTCGAGGAGGAGGAAGCCGGTGCGCAGGCAACAGCGCTGGCTGTGTCCCCAACCACGACGAAGCGTAGCCGCAGGAAACGGGAGCCGGCTCTTGGTCCATGTCCGCGGACCAGACCAAGAGCCTTCCCCAGACACCGGCGCTGTTCTCCCAACATCGGGTCCTGGGGCGCCGACCGGCCGGCCGATCAGCAGCCCGTGCACCTAGTCTGACCGACCCGGCGATGTGCTGCGCCTGATCGAACCCGATCCCGCCCCCGCGCTCCACCCTCTTCGACGGCGACGTGGCGGTTCGTCGGCCACGCTGCTGGACCGACGAACCTGGCGAACCCGCCAGAACCGGCCTGACCGGTCGCCTTGGATCTTGTGTTCCCTGACTGCAGCCCTCCGAAACATGCCCGCCCGGCCCCAAGCGTGGGTCGGCTCCCCTACGGGTTTCCCAACAGCGGCGCGGTTGCGCCGTGAAGCCCCGCTCGGTGCGTGTGAGGGGATCCCCACTGGGTAGTCCAGGCCTGGTAGACAGCAGGTGACGATGCCCTATCGAGGAGGTTCTGCGATGACCACACCGATCCCCGTGCCCGAGCCGGGCGACCCGGATCCTCCGCGTCCGGCGCCGGATGACCCGATCGTCCCGGAGCCACCGGTGCGTACGCCGGGGCCTCCCGACGACCCGCGCCCGGTGCCGGATCAACCGGAACCCATTCCCAGCCCCGGCCCCTTGTCGCTCCACGGATCGTGAACGTCTTGGTC
>DASQLI010000206.1:0-4659 GCA_035630075.1 Microlunatus sp. | reverse complement strand
CGTACGGTGTCGAGACGCAACCGACGAGGCGAGTGGGGTCGAAGCAGTGAGCGATGGGGTCAGCACGCCAGGCGTGCCTAACGGTCTGGGTCTGCCGGACAGAGCGGACGACGCGGCCGGGCCGGACGGCATGGTCGGGCTGGTAGCCGGCACCGAGGACTCCACCCCACTGCTCTTCCGGGTGGCGGTGGCCGACGACGCGTACCTGCAGCTCGACGACGTGGTGCTCACCCACCGCGACGTGCCGGGCTTCGGTCCGGTCAGCACCGCCGGGGTGGTGACCCAGGTCCGGGCGCGGCACGAAGGTGCTTCCTTCGCGTCGGACACCTTCCTGATCCACGACAACGTGCTGCCCGCCCACCTGCAGGAGATCGCCGAAATCACCACCACCCGGGTCGAGCCGGAGTGCTACATCCCGCCGAGGCCCGGGACGCCGGCGATCCGCGCCTCGGGCGCCGCCCGCGACCACGCCCTCTACTTCGACCAGATGCCAACGAAGGTGCCGATCGGGCTCGGCCGCGACGGCGAGCCGATCTACGTGAACCTGGAGTTCCTGGACGGCACCCGGGGCGCGCACGTCTCCATCTCCGGCATCTCCGGGGTGGCCACCAAGACGAGCTTCGCCCTGTTCCTGCTGCACGCGCTGTTCACCTCCGGCGTGCTCGGCAAGCGTCAGCTGAGCACCCGGGCGCTGATCTTCTCGGTGAAAGGCGAGGACCTGCTCTTCCTCGACCAGCCCAACGTGCGGCTGGACGACGAGCTGCGATCCACGTACGCGGCCCTGGGTCTGCCGGCGACCCCGTTCTCCTCGGTCGGCTTCTTCGCGCCGCCGGTGCCCGGTGATCAGACCGGCCGCCCGAACGTCACCGGTCGAACCTCCGGGGTCGGCGCCTTCTGGTGGACGCTGGCCGAGTTCTGCCGGCAGGAGCTGCTGCCGTACGTGTTCGCCGACGTCGAGGACGAACGCAACCAGTACACGATGGTCGTGCACCAGGTCGCCACCCGGCTGAAGCTCGACGCCCAGCCGGCCGGTGGCGACGGGGCGATCGCGATCGACGGCCGGATGGCCCGCACCTGGCCGGAGCTGGTGGACCTGATCGCCGACCTGGTCAGTGACGACGCCACCCGCCCCACCTGGGCCGGACCGGTGACCGGCATCGGCACGGTCAACGCCTTCCTCCGCCGGCTGCGGTCCTCGGTCCGACCGCTCAGCCCGATCCTGCGCGGCGACCTGACCGCCACCTCGGGTCGCGCCATCGACACGAGCCAGCAGCAGGTCACGGTGATCGACCTCAACACCCTGCCGGAGCGAGCCCAGCGGTTCGTGGTCGGCGTGACGATCGCCGCCGAGACCGCCCGCAAGGAGAAGGCAGGGCCGGGCGGCCTGCTGTTCACCATGATCGACGAGCTGAACAAGTACGCGCCCCGCGAAGGCAGCTCGCCGATCAAGGACCTGCTGCTGGACATCGCCGAACGGGGTCGCTCGCTCGGCATCATCTTGATCGGCGCCCAGCAGACCGCCAGTGAGGTCGAGCGGCGGATCGTGTCCAATTCTTCGATCAAGGTGGTGGGCCGGCTCGACCCGGCCGAGGCGAGCCGACCCGAGTACGGCTTCCTGCCGACCTCCCAGCGGCAACGAGCCACCCTGGCCAAGCCGGGCGCGATGTTCGTGTCGCAGCCGGAGATCCCGGTACCGTTGGCCATCGAGTTCCCCTTCCCCGCCTGGGCGACCCGACTCGGCGAGTGCGCGGCTCCATCCAGCAGCGGCACCGGTCGGTCGACCCAGGATGTGTTCGACCGGCTCCCCACCATGGACCTCGACGACGACCTCGACCCACCGCCACCGTTCTGACCTCCACCACCTCACGAGAAGTTGATCATGAAGCTGTTGCACACCTCGGACTGGCACGTCGGCAAGACGCTGAAGGGCCGACCCCGGCTCGACGAGCAGAAGGCGGTGCTCGCCGAGATCGTCGCGCTGGCGAAGGAGCACGCCGTCGACGCCGTGCTGGTCGCCGGCGACCTGTACGAGAACGTCTCCCCCACCGCCGAGGCGCAGCAGCTGGTGATCAGGACGTTGCTGCAGCTGCAGCGTGCCGGGATCGAGGTGATCGCCATCGCCGGCAACCATGATCACGGACCGACGTTCGAGGCGTACCGGCCGCTGCTGAATCAGGTCGGCATCCGGCTGGTCGGGCTGCCTCGTCCGGCTGACCGGGGCGGTGTGCAGCGTTTCACCGCGCGGTCGACCGGCGAGCAGGCCGTGGTGTCGACCCTGCCGTTCCTCTCCCAGCGGTACGCCGTCCGAGCCGCTCAGGTGATCATGAACACGCCGGCGGAGAGCGTCCAGCAGTACGACCAGCTCGTCCGCGATGTGCTCGCCGAGCTGAGCGCACCGTTCACCGACTCCAGCGTCAACCTGGTGATGGCTCACCTCACCTGCATTGGAGGCACGTTGGGCGGCGGCGAGCGCGAGGCGCAGTCGATCATGGAGTACAGCGTCCCGGCCGCGATCTTCCCGATCGACGCGCACTATGTCGCCCTCGGTCACCTGCACCGCCGCCAGAGCCTGTCGGCTGGCGCGCCGGTGCACTACTCCGGGTCGCCGTTGGCTGTCGACTTCGGCGAGCAGGACAACACCAACGTGGTGTGCCTGATCGAGGTGGCGCCCGACCGACCGGCCAAGATCACCGACCTGCCGATCCGCTCCGGTCGCCGGTTGCGCACGATCACCGGCACCGTCGAGGAGCTGCTCGCCGATCCCGACGGCTACGGCGAAGACTTCCTCCGGCTCCGGGTGACCCAGCCTGCGTACGCCGGCTTGCGCGAGCAGGTGCTGGAGAAGCTGCCCAACGCGCTCGAGATCCGGATCGATCCGCAGTTCTCCACCGCGCCGCACCGGACACCGCGCCGTGATCGCAGCATCCGGACGCCGGCTCAGCTGTTCGCCGACTACTGCGCCGATACCGGGGTCGAGGATCCTCGGGTCAATCGGCTGTTCGACGAGCTGTACGACGAGCTCGCGATCTCGGGGAGGAGCTGACCGTGCGTCCGTTGCGCCTCGACATCACCGGGTTCGCCGCCTTCCGGGACGCGACCACCGTCGACTTCGCCTCCGCCGACTACTTCGCGCTGACCGGCCCCACCGGATCGGGCAAGTCGACCGTGATCGACGCCATGACCTTCGCCCTCTACGGTTCGGCGCCACGCTGGGGGCGGGAGAACGCCATCCAGTACGCGCTGGCGCCGACCGCCAACCGGTGCGCCGTCCGGCTGGTCTTCGACGTCGCCGGCCAGCGCTACGTCGCCGCCCGCGAGGTGCGCCGCTCCGGAAAGTCGATCACCCAGCGGAACCCCCGGCTGGAGCGTTACCTGGACCCGACCGCCACCGGCGACCCGGTGGCCGACGAGCCGACGGAGTCGCTGGCCGCCGACTCTCGCGCGGTCCGCCAGCAGGTGTCCGAGCTGCTGGGGCTGGACTTCGAGGACTTCTGCACCTGTGTCGTGCTGCCGCAGGGCGACTTCGCCACCTTCCTGCAGGCCAGCGTCGGCGAGCGGCAGAACATCCTGCTCAAGCTGCTCGGCGCCCGGCACTACGAGTCGATCGGCCGGATTGCCGGCAAGCGAGCCACCGAGGCGAACGCCCGGATCGACGCCCTGCAAGGACAGCTTGCGTCCTACCACGACGCCACCGCGGACGCCGAGGAGGCCGCGCAGGCTCGAGAGGTCACCCTCGGCGTCCTGCACGCCACCGTCAGCACCGAGGCCGAGAACCTCAGGATGCTGCTCGGGCGGCGTGCGGCGACGGCGGGTCGAGCCGACGAACTGTCGGACCAGATCGGCGCCCTCGACGCCGTCACCACCCCGACGGGTGTCCAGGAGCTCCAGCGGGCCCTGGCTGCCGCCGACGAGACCTACCGGCTCACCAGCGCCGCCGCCCGCGACGCGGACGATGTCATGCGACACGCGGAGTCCGCTGTGGTGGCTGGGCCCCAGCCCGGGCCCCTGGAGGAGGCGGTGCGCTGGCACCGGGAACGGTCTCGGGACGCCGCCAGGGCTCCGGAGGCCACCGCCGCGGTCGAGGCCACAGCCAGCGCGCTCGCAGCCGCCCGCCAGGCTGCGGAACGAACCGAGGTCGAGCTCGCCGCCTGCCGAGATGATCATGAACGTCGGCGTGCGGTCCACGAACGATCCGAGACCGCGATCAGCCGGCTCGGCGAGCGGATCAAGGCGCTGCGGACGGTGACCGTGCCGGACGGCACGGCCGACCTGGACAGCGCCGCCGTCGCGGCCCGTACGGCGATCGAGCGGGCCGACGAGCGGCTCGTCACCGCCGAAGCGGCGGTGGCCGAGTGCGCCGCCGCGGTCTCGGAGCTGCCCGAGCGTGCCGCGATCACCGCGCTGCAGCGGACCGTCGAGTCCTTCGCGACCGCCTCGTCCCGGCTCCACGACCTGCAGCAGGCGACGACCGAGCTGACCAGCCAGATCGAGGAGGCCGACGCCGAGGCCGGCCAGACTCGAGCTGCCCACGAGCGAGCGCGCGCCGAGGTGGAGACGCTGCTGAGCCGGTCCGTCGCCGCCGACCTGCGACCGCACCTCCAGGTCGGGCACGCGTGCCCGGTCTGCGATCAGACGGTGGCGACCCTGCCTGCGGCGCTG
>DASQLI010000205.1:0-8369 GCA_035630075.1 Microlunatus sp. | reverse complement strand
ACGTGCCCGCCAACTCATCGACGACCTCGGCAGTCCCGCCCTGAAGGTCTTGATGGACGCAGCAAACATCTTCCACACAGGCGATCTGGAACGAATGCGTGATCACCTGCGCGAAGCCTTTGAACTCGTCGGCGCAGACATCGCTCTCGCTCACGCCAAGGATCTTGACCACGATGGCGACGCCGGCGGACGCGCTGCTGGGCAGGGCTGCCTGGACTACGAGCTGTACCTCGGCCTGTTGCAGGGCCACGGTTTCGACGGAGCCGTCATCCTCCACCAGCTGAAGGAACTCGCGCCAGACAGGCTGGACACCGCGTTCACCCATGTCCGCGACTTGGCGCCAACGGGATACCTGCACTGAGAGCGAGCCGGAGATCTATGGGCCTGGCCCATGAGCCTGTTCGCGCGGCGTCTCATGCGTTCCGTTGAGGGTCGCCTACTGGCGCTGCACACCACTCGCCGCGATGCCCGAGCACTGGCGCGAGTGGAGCTGTCAAGCCTGCTTCGCGCTACCTCGGCAGCGAAGTGCTCGGCGGCGGTGAGGGTCCGTACAGCATGGCGATGGACGATCTCCAGTCGTTGTCGATCTGGATAGCACACTCGCGCACCCAGGGTGGCCGAGTTGTCCACAGGCTCGTGCGTACCCCGAAGCGCTGTCAACAGATTGAGAGCGACCACGTACGAAAACACCCCGACGTCCACAGACTCCCAGTGCATCCACGGCGGGTGCGGCTCACCGAGGGGTGGGGGAAACAGGAGGTCAGGAGATGGGTACCACGGAGCTCGCGGTCGTCGGCGACATCGTCGGCACCGACGAAGGCCGCATGGACGAGGTCAGCATCGTCGAGGGCAGCATCGAGAGTCCAGAGATCGGGCAGGTCGCGACACGCCCCAACCAGCGCGGCATGGTCAGCGCGGAGTGGGCGGTCGGCATCATCGCCGCAGTCGCTCTGGCGGGCGTGCTGATCGCAGTGATCACGAACGGCCCGGTGCAGGATGCGCTGCTGAAGTTCGTGCTGCAGGTGATCCGCTCGTTCAGCGGTTACATCATCGGCTGACGATGGGCGCGGAGATCTCCCGCGGCAACCGGCGCGGGCAGCGGGGGATGGTGACGGCCGAGCTGGCCGTCGCCACCCTCGCGGCTCTCGCGGTGCTGTTGCTGCTCAGCTGGGGCATCTACCTGATGGTGATGCAGATCCGTTGCATCGACACCGCTGCCGAGGTGGCACGGCAGGCGGCTCGCGGGGACGACGCCGCTGTGGCCCGGGCCAGACGCGAGGCACCGGCTGGAGCTCGTGTTCACATCGCCCGCACCGACGCGCTGGTCCGGGTTCAGGTGCGGGTAGTCGCCCGGCCCCTCGCCTCGAATCTGGCGGCGGTGCCGCTGGGGGCCGACGCCGAGGTCGTGCCTGAGCCGGAGAAGCCCCGATGATCGGCCGGCGGCGAGACGAGCGGGGCGGTGGCTCGGTGCTCATGATGGGGATCTGTGTCGTCGTGATCATGCTCGGCTACACGGCGATGATCATCTGCGGGTACGCGATCGCAGCGCACCGGGCGCGAGCGGCGGCTGACCTTGCGGCTCTGAGCGGCGCGACCTCGGCCAGCCAGGGCGGGGACGCGTGCGCTGCTGCTCGGCGCAACGCGCAGGCGCATCTGGCACGGATCACGTCCTGCGACCGGGTCGGAGATCAGATCGACTTCGTCGTATCGGTGACAGCGTCGGTCGCGACCACCGTGCACATACCCGGGCTACCGCGACGGGTTGGTGCTGTTGCCCATGCCGGCTCGGAGGAGGTCCGATGACAGGCCTGTTGCGGTCAGTGGGTCGGCGGTCGGCCGGTCGTCCGATCAGGGCCGGTGTGGTGGTCCGCCGACGACTCGGGGCGCTCGGAGGCAGTCGAATCGGAAGACCCGGCTGCCCTGTCGGAGTCGGTGGACCCGGTGGCGGTCTGCGACGTCGAGTCCATCTCGGGCGCCCGATCCGCCGTCGGGATCCTGATCGTGGCGGTGCCGGCGTCGAGGTCGATCTCCATCAGAGGGTCGGCACCGTCGGTCGGGTAGGCGACGTTCATCCGCTGCCGCTCCCGCTCTTCCCGCAGGTGCTTCAATCCAGGTTGGAAGATCTCCATGAAGCTCATCGGGATCCAGTCTCCACACCCTGGGCAACTGTCATGTCCGCGCCGCGGGATCGGTCGCGGACGGCGCCATCACCGCGAGCAGGCGGCGGGCGACGAGCTTGTCCAGCGGCCGGGTCGACGCGCACCCGGCGGCGAGGACGCAGGCCGGGCACCCGGACTCGCACGCGCAGGCGTCGATCCGCTCCCGAGCCGCCGTCAGCCACGCGTCGGTGCGCTCGTACGCTCGCGCCACGAACCCGCTCCCAGGCTGCTGGTCGAAGATCGCAATCCCGGCCTCGGCACCCCCGCTCTCTCCGAGCCAGGAGTGGGCGCCGACGTCGAACCGGTCGTTGGCCACGATGGCGGGCAGCAGGCCGACCAACAGATGCTCGAGGGCGTGCACGCCGGCATCCCGCCGCGCTCGCCCGATCTCGCTCAGCACGTCAGCAGGCAAGGTCAACACCGTGGCCGTCGTCGCGAGCAGCCGTTCGGGACAGTCGAGCGGCGTCGAGTCCCAGACCCGCCCGGTGAGCTCATCCCGACGTAGGAACGCGGTCACCCTGCTGCTGACCCGGGTCGGTCCGAACGTGATCCGGCCGCCCCCGAGCCGACGCTCGCGCTGGATCGACCCAGGTCGGACCTCGACGTCGGACAGAGGCTGAGTCAGGTAACCGGGTCGGACGGCGTGGACGTAAGCCTCCAGCGACTCGGCATCCACCCCGTCACACAGGAAGGTCTCGCCCTGATGCACGTAGACCGCACCTGGATGCACAACCAGGTCCGCCCCCGACGCTGCGACCGTGCCGAGCACCCGGCCAGTCGGCTCCTCGATGATGTCGAGGTTGCGAGCATCCGCGGTGCGCAGGTTGATGCCGTCGACCGCCCGCCGTGGTGCGGTCCAGTACCAGCCGTCGGGTCGTCGGCGCAGCAAGCCGCGCTCGGTCAGCCTGGACACCAGCAACCAGGTGCTGGCGCCGAACCAGCGCTCGTCGCCCGGCCGCAAGGGCAGCTCCTGCGCCGCCGCCGCAAGCTGAGGTCCCAGCACCGCTGGGGCCGCCGGATCCAGCACAGCTGCCTCGAGCGGCCGGTCGAACAGGACCTCGGGATGGTCGAGGAGAAATGCGTCCAGCGGGTGCGGACGGGCGATCAGCAGCACCTCGGCCGAGCCGCCGCGTCGTCCTGCCCGGCCGACCTGCTGCCAGAACGCCGCTCGACTGCCGGGATAGCCGCAGAGCACCACGGCATCGAGGCCGGCGATGTCCACTCCGAGCTCGAGAGCGTTGGTGGTGGCCACGCCGCGGACCGTGCCGGCGGCCAGGCCACGCTCGATCAGTCGTCGATCGGCGGCCAGATAACCCGCGCGGTACGCGAGGATCTGGCCATCGGCCGACGTGGCCTGGGCTGCCGCTGTCCGAGCCACATCCTCGGCGAGCCGACGGGAGGGCACGAAGGTGAGCACCTGCTCCCCCCGGTCGACCCGGGCGGCCAGCTCGGTGGCCGCCGCAAGCTCCGGCGTGGTCTCCGTGCTGCGCGCCAGACTGATCCGGACCCGGCCTCGGGGCGAGTGGTCAGTCTCGACCAGCACGAGGTCCGTCGCGGGGATGCCGGTCAGCGCGGAGGCCGCCGAGACCGGCTCCGGAGCGGTGGCACTCAGCACCATGAAGGTGGGCTCGGATCCGTAGTGCGCCGCGACGCGTCGCAACCGTCGCAGCACGGCGGCGACCTGAGCGCCGAACACCCCGCGATAGCGATGCGACTCGTCCACCACCACATAGCGCAAGGTCCGCAGGAACGACGCCCACCGGGCATGGTTCGGCAGCAACGACGCGTGCAGCAGATCGGGATTGGTCAGCACGTGGTGGGCGTGGTCGCGGGCCCACAGCCGGTCCGCCGGGTCGGTGTCCCCGTCCACCGTGGCCACCCGCCAGCCGGGGACCGCCAGCTCGGCGCACACCCGGCCCTGGTCGTGGGCCAACGCCTTGGTCGGGGCCAGGTAGAGCGACGTCGCTCGGCGGCGGCGCCACCGTACGGTGCCATCGGTGAGCGCGGCGCCGTCGGTGATCGGGGGGCTTTCGGGAAGCGGGGCGCCTTCAGTGATCGCGAGGTCCTCGGTGAGCGGCCTACCCTCAGCGGCGGCGCGCTGGTCGCCGGCCGGCCATGCCGGGGAGGTCTCCTCGGCGGCGATCGGCAGCAGGTACGCCAGTGACTTCCCTGATGCCGTCCCGGTGGTCAGCACCACGTGGCTACCGGCAGCCAGGGCCGAGGCAGCCGCGGTCTGGTGCTCCCACAGCCGGCCGATACCCAGTCGCTCGACGCCCGAGCGGACCGGCGAGCCGGCGGGCAGCCACTCCGGCCAAGCCCCGGTCCTGCCCGGTCGAGGCGGGACCTCGTGGACATGCGCGACCTGTAGCAGGCTGCTCGGGGGGTCGGCGGCCATCCCACCGGGATCCGGTGTGACCGACATCACGGACGCCCTTGCTGAGCCCTCGAAAGGGCTACTGGGCTTCCCTCCTACATCGCTCACCACCTCAGCCTGACACGCGCCACGGACGGTGGATTCGCCCCGAAGGACACCGACCGACAATAAACACAAGTCGCGAACTCTTTGCGGCGAGGCAGCAGACCAGTGCAACTCGTGGTTAGACTTCGCCGGTCGCGCCGTTGGTTGCGTGGTCGACACTGATGTCTGCAGGAGGACGTTGCATGTCCGGGCTTCCGGTCCTGATGGAAACAATCCCACTCGAAGTCACCCTCTCCGGAGCGAACCTCACCCTGGTCGCCGTCGTGGGTGTGATCGCGGTCATCGCCCTCATCATGGGCGGGCTGTTCCGGCGCGAGGTCATCGCCGCCAACGACGGCACCGAGAACATGAAGGTGATCGCCCTCGCCGTGCAGGAGGGCGCCAGCGCCTACCTGGCCCGCCAGTTCCGCACCCTCGGCGTGTTCGCGATCATCGCGTTCCTGCTGCTGCTCGCGCTGCCGGTGCACGAGGGCGAGTACGGCACCTGGACGCTCAAGATCTCCCGGTCGATCGCCTTCCTGGTCGGGGCGGTGTTCTCGGGTCTGATCGGCTATCTGGGCATGTCGCTGGCCGTCAAGGCCAACGTGCGGGTCGCGTCCGCGGCACGCAGCGAGGGGCGCGACCCAGCCATGCGGATCGCTTTCCGCACTGGTGCGCACGTCGGCATGATGACCGTGGGCATGGGTCTGCTCGGAGCCGCGGTCGTGGTGCTGGTGTTCCGGGCCGACGCCCCGACCATCCTCGAAGGCTTCGGCTTCGGCGCGGCCATGCTCGCCATGTTCATGCGCGTCGGCGGTGGCATCTTCACCAAGGCCGCCGACGTCGGCGCGGACCTGGTCGGCAAGGTCGAGCAGAACATCCCCGAGGACGACCCCCGCAACGCCGCCACCATCGCCGACAACGTCGGGGACAACGTGGGCGACTGCGCCGGCATGGCTGCTGACCTGTTCGAGTCGTACGCGGTGACGCTGGTCGCCTCGCTGATCCTGGGCAAGGCCGCCTTCGGTGCCTATGGCCTGGTCTTCCCGCTGATCGTGCCGGCCATCGGCGTGATCACCGCCATCATCGGCATCTACCTGACCAAGCCGCGGCCCGACGAGCCCGGCCTGCGGACCATCAACCGGTCCTTCTACATCTCGGCGGGGATCTCTGCGGTGCTCTGCGCGATCGCCGCCTTCGTCTACCTTCCGTCCAGCTTCGCCGGTCTCGGTGTGGAGGGGCTGCGGTTCAACGGTCCGATCGACGACCCGCGGATCGTCGCCGTCGGCTCGGTGGTCATCGGCATCATCCTGGCTGTCGTCATCTTGTCCCTGACGGGCCGCTACACCGGCACCGAGCACCGGCCGGTGAACGACGTCGCCAAGACCTCGCTGACCGGTGCCGCCACCGTGGTGCTGTCCGGCATCTCCGTCGGTCTGGAGTCGGCCGTCTACACCGCGGTCGTCATCGCGTCCGCCGTGTTCGGCGCCTACCTGCTCGGCGGCATCGGCATCGTCTCTCTGTTCGCCATCGCCCTGGCCGGTTGTGGTCTGCTGACCACAGTCGGCGTGATCGTGGCCATGGACACGTTCGGTCCGGTCTCCGACAACGCGCAAGGCATCGCCGAGATGTCCGGTGACGTCGACGGCGAGGGCGCCAAGATCCTGACCGAGCTGGATGCGGTCGGCAACACCACCAAGGCGATCACCAAGGGCATCGCGATCGCGACGGCGGTCCTCGCCGCGACCGCGCTGTTCGGCTCCTACACCGACGCCATCAGCGGCGTCCTCGGCGAGCTGTACGGCAGCTTCGAGGAACAGGCGGTGGTCTTCGCGCCGCCGACCCTGGTCGGTCTGATCCTCGGTGCGGCCGTGGTGTTCCTGTTCTCGCAGCTCGCCATCAACGCCGTCAGCCGCGCCGCCGGTGCCGTGGTCTACGAGGTGCGCCGCCAGTTCCGCGAGATCCCCGGGATCATGGAGGGCACCGGCAAGCCCGAGTACGGCAAGGTCGTCGACATCTGCACCCGGGACTCGCTACGCGAGCTGGCCACCCCCGGCCTGCTCGCCCTGCTCGCCCCGATCTCCGTCGGGTTCGGTCTCGGGGCGCCGGCACTGGCCGGCTACCTGGCCGGCGCGATCGCCGCCGGCACGCTGATGGCGGTCTTCCTGGCCAACTCCGGTGGCGCCTGGGACAACGCCAAGAAGCTGGTCGAGGACGGCCGCTACGGTGGCAAGGGTTCTGACGCCCACGCCGCGACCGTCATCGGCGACACCGTCGGCGACCCGTTCAAGGACACCGCCGGCCCGGCCATCAACCCGCTGATCAAGGTGATGAACCTGGTTGCCGTGCTGATCGCCCCGGCCGTGGTCGCGATGTCCCCGCTGTCGGCGACCCCGAGCGCGGCCCGGTTCGCCATCGCGCTCGTCGCCCTGGCCATCATCGTGGTCGCGGTCGTGATCAGTGCCCGGCGTGAGGTGGGCATCGCCGACGACACCTCCGCGGGGGACGGTGACACCGAGGCCGGCCGCGCGGTCGAAGCGGCCCCGGGTCCGGACAGCACCGGAGCCATCCAGCAACAGCAGGATCAGGCACCGACCGAGCACGTCACCACGCCTGACCCGCGCGGCTGATCAGCTGACGCCTCCGTCGACCGTGAGCGCGCCGGGGCCAGACCCCGCGACCACCCGCCCTCCCTCGGAGGGCGGGTGGTTCCGCTTCGGCGCGGAGCTGTTGCGTCCGGACGGACAGTTTGACCCGCCGTCGTCGGACGTGGCGATCTGGAACCCGATCCCGCCCTTCCGGCCCGATGTTCCGCCGGTCGACACGGGCACCTACCCGCCTGCGGGCTACGCCGTCGTACCGGCCGCTGCCCGAACGCCGCTTCCGCACCTCGCTCGGCAGCGGTTGCCGGAGACCGCGGTGGAGTATCCGCAGCTGCTGCGCGGGCCGACCCGCGCCTGGTGGCGGCCGATCCTGACGCTGCCGCTGTTCGTCCTCCTGTTCGGGGTGCTGTCGATCCTGCCGGTTCTCGTGTCGCTCGCGTACGGCACGATCAGCGGTCAACGTGATCTGGGGGTGACGCTCGATCAGCTGAGCGACGACAGCGCCATCAGCGAGCCGGCCGCGTACCTCTACCTCAATCTGACCCTCATCGCCTTGATCCCGGCGGCGATGTTGTCGATCTGGGCTGTCCATCGCATCCGACCCAGGTTCCTGTCGTCGGTGGCCGGTGGTCTCCGCTGGCGCTGGCTGCTGCGCTGCCTGGCGGCCCTGGCGCCGCTCTGGGCGGTCTACCTGATCATCTCCACGGTCATCGAGCCGCCGCAGTCAGCCCGGCCCGAGCACTGGATCACGCTGCTGGTCATGGGTCTGCTGCTGACACCCTGGCAGGCGGCGGCCGAGGAGTACGCCTTCCGGGGCTGGCTGACCCAGAACATCGGGGCCTACTTCGCCCGTCCACTGGTCGCCGTCGTGGTCCCCGCCATCGTCGCGGCCGCCGCGTTCGCTGCCGCGCACGGCAGTCCTGATCCCCTGGTGCTGGCCGATCTCGCCGCCTTCTCGCTGACCGCGAGCTTCCTCACGTGGCGAACCGGCGGTCTCGAGGCCGCGATCGTTCTGCACACGGTCAACAACGTGGGCATCGGCATCATCGGGAACGCCGTCGGCGGCTTCGCGGAGTCGTTCGTCGGCGCTGACACCGAGAGCACCCTGATCTCCCTGGGGGTGTCGCTGCTGATGTACGCGAGCGCCAT
>DASQLI010000204.1:0-6963 GCA_035630075.1 Microlunatus sp. | reverse complement strand
CTTCACCGAACGCGCACCGTTGACGTCGGCATTGCCGTCCGGCTTGTTCTTCACCGACATCACCACGACGTTGTCGGTGGTCGCGTTCTTCCCGGTCTCGCCGTCGGCGTACGGCTGGCCGTTCCAGCGCACCACGTACCTGCCGTCGGAGGCGTGAAAGGAGAACGTGTCACCGCCGACCCGACCAGAGGCGGTTGCGTCCTTCGTGGCGTCGGCCCACCGCGCGTCCTCGGCGGCGAAGGTCCAGCCGATGTCACGCGCCGGGCCGACCTTCTCCGCCTTGTCCGCCACCGACGCGAGGTTGACGAACACGTTGTGCGGCGCCACCCGTGAGCCGTCCCGGTCCGAGCGCTGCAGCGGCACGATCGGGGAGTCCTCGATGTTCGCCTGCACCTTGCGGTTGGCGCCGGAGTAAACCAGACCGGGTTCGCCGAACACGGGCAGCAGACCGACATCGGTGTTCCGGGCGCTGCGCACCGGCCCGACCTGCTTCGGGAAGGTGGTGTGGTAGACCGCGATCAGCCTGGTGAGGGAGCCCTCGACCTCTTCGGCGAAGACGATGTCGGCCGAGTTCAGTCCGACCTGCGGCCGGGCGGCGGCGATGTTCTCGACCTTCACCGCCATCACCTTGTGGTCCGTCGGCCTCTTGCCGGTCAGCGGGTTGATCGGATCGGGCCGTGGCGTCGAGGGCGCGGCGCTCGGGGTCACCGTGGTCGAGGGGCTGCCACTGGCACTGGTCGCGACCGCCGGCGGTGGAACCGTGCCGGCGTCATCCTCGCCGCCAACGGCCACCGCCGTGCCGACCCCGGCCAGCACCACGGCCGTGCTCACGGCGGCGATCGTGTGTGCTCGCTTCCAGACGAATCCCGCCATGGTCCTTCCTGGGCCCGACTACTAGGTCAGCTGGCTCCCGGGCGGCCGTGGCACATCTTGAACTTCTTGCCGGACCCGCACGGGCAGGGCGCGTTTCGCCCGACGCCGTCGTACTCGCTCTTGGGCTTGGCGGCGGTGGTGGTGGCCACCGACCCGTCCTCGCCCGGTGCAGAGTACGACATCCGACGACCGTTGCCGGGGACGTCGAGTCCCTTGGCGGAGATCTTCGGGCGGGTGAACGGCGTCTCCCGCTCGGGCTCGATCTCCGGCTCGTCGGTGTCGACCTCGTCGAGGTCCGGCAACCCGACGGTGTGCACCTCCACTCCGGGACCGTCCGGGTCGGGGCCGCTCTCCACCAGCGGTGCGGCGATCCTGGTCGGCCGGCCCGCCCCGTCGGTGACCACACCGACCCGGGTGCTGGGCTGCTCGCTGACCTGCACGTCGAGGTGGAAGACGAAGCCCACCACCTCCTCCATGAAGGCCTCCATCATCTGGTTGAACATGTCGCCGCCCTCGCGCTGGTACTCCACCAGCGGGTCGCGCTGCGCCATGGCCCGCAGGCCGATGCCTTCGCGGAGGTAGTCCATCTCGTAGAGGTGCTCGCGCCACTTGCGATCCAGCACGGTCAGCAGCACGCGGCGCTCGAGCTCACGCATCACCTCCGCGCCGAGCTGTTCCTCACGCTTGTCGTACGCCGCCTCGGCGTCGGCGACGAAGGCCTCCTCCAGGTCCTCGCGCTCCAGGTCCTCACGCTCGGCGTAGTCCGACAGAGACAGGCCGACCGGGTAGAGCGTCCTCATCTGAGTCCACAGCTGCTCCAGGTCCCAGTCCTCGGCGAAACCCTCGGTGGCCTTGCGGACGTACTGCCGGACCACGGTGTCGACGGTCGAGCGGAGCTGCTGCTCCACATCTGCGCCCTCCAGCACCTTGCGCCGGTCGCCGTAGATGGCGTGCCGCTGCCGGTTCATCACGTCGTCGTACTTGAGGATGTTTTTGCGGATCTCGAAGTTCTGCGACTCGACCTGCGCCTGCGCGCTGGCGATCGAGGAGGAGACCCGCTTGTTCTCGATCGGCTGGTCGTCGGGCACCTTCAGGGCCTGCAGCACCCACTCCACGATGTCGGACTTGAACAGCCGCATCAGGTCGTCGCCCAGCGACAGGTAGAACCGGCTCTCGCCGGGGTCGCCCTGACGGCCGGACCGACCACGGAGCTGGTTGTCGATCCGCCGCGACTCGTGCCGCTCCGAGCCCACCACGTACAGACCGCCGGTCTCCACCACCTCGTCGTGCTCGGAGGAGGTCTCCTCCTCGATAGCGGCCAGGATCTCCGGGTACTGCTTCTCGTACTCCTCGGAGTGCTCGACCGGGTCGATGCCGGCGTCGCGGAGCTTGGCGTCGGCCAGGAACTCCGGGTTGCCGCCGAGGATGATGTCGGTGCCGCGGCCGGCCATGTTGGTGGCGACGGTGACCGCCTTCTTCCCGCCGGCCAGCGCGACGATGGCCGCCTCACGCTCATGCTGCTTGGCGTTCAGCACCTCGTGCTTGACGCCGGCCTTCTTGAGCATCTTCGAGAGGATCTCCGACTTCGCCACCGACGCCGTGCCGATCAGCACCGGCTGACCGTTCTCGTACCGCTCCGCCACGTCCTCGACGATGGCGGTGAACTTGGCTTCCTCGGTCCGGTAGATCAGGTCCCGTTCGTCGGTGCGGATCATCGGCATGTTGGTCGGGATCGGCACCACTCCGAGGCCGTAGATCTTCTGGAACTCCGCGGCCTCGGTGAGCGCCGTGCCGGTCATCCCGGACAGCTTGTCGTACATCCGGAAGTAGTTCTGCAAGGTGATGGTCGCGAGGGTCTGGTACTCCTCCCGGATCTGCACCCGCTCCTTGGCCTCGATGGCCTGGTGCAGGCCCTCGTTGTACCGCCGGCCGACCAGGGTGCGACCGGTGTGCTCGTCGACGATCAGGATCTCGCCGTCGAGGTTGACGTAGTCGCGGTCGAGCTTGAACAGCTCCTTGGCCTTGATGGCGTTGTTCAGGTACGAGATGAGCGGGGTGTTGGCCGATTCGTAGAGGTTGTCGATGCCCAGCCGGTCCTCGACCACGTCGATGCCGTTCTCGAGGATGGAGACGGTCTTCTTCTTCTCGTCCACCTCGTAGTGCTCGTCGCGCTTCAGCCGATCGACCAGCTTGGCGAAGGTCGGATACCACTCGTGCGAGTCCTCGGCCGGACCCGAGATGATCAGCGGGGTCCGAGCCTCGTCGATCAGGATCGAGTCGACCTCATCCACGATGGCGAAGTGGTGACCGCGCTGGACGCAGTCCTCCAGGCTGAGCGCCATGTTGTCGCGCAGGTAGTCGAAGCCGAACTCGTTGTTCGTCCCGTACGTGACGTCGGCGCCGTAGGCCCGCCGCCGGGCCGCCGGGTCCATCTGCGACAGGATCGCCCCGACCTCGAGACCCAGGAAGTGGTGGATGCGGCCCATCTGCTCGGACTGGAACTTGGCCAGGTAGTCGTTGACCGTGATGACATGCACCCCGCCGCCGCCGAGCGCGTTCAGGTACGACGGCAACAGCGCCACCTGGGTCTTGCCCTCACCGGTCTTCATCTCGGCGATGTTGCCCAGGTGCAGCGCGGCCCCGCCCATGATCTGCACGTCGAAGTGCCGTTTGCCGAGCACCCGGTCGGTCGCCTCCCGGACGGTCGCGAACGCCTCGGGCAACAGCGAGTCGAGACCCTCCCCGTTCTCGTGGCGCTGCTTGAAGTCGGCAGTCTGACCGGCGAGCTCGTCGTCGCTCATGGCGACGAAGTCCTCTTCGATCGAGTTGACCTGGTTGGCGATCTGCTTCAGCTGCTTGAGGATCCTGCCTTCCCCGAAGCGCAGCAGCCTGTCCATCAATGCCACGTGAACTGATCCCTCGTCTGGTCGGCACCGGGCGGGCCCGGTCTAGGCGGACCGATCCCCGGCCGGTGTGCGGGCGCGGGCGTCGGACGCGCCCCCTATGGTAGGCCGTTCCGGGGACGCTCCCGCCAGCCGAGGCCCGAGGTCGCCGCGCGGCAGGACCTGCACGTCGGAGAGGCCGAGCCAGCTCGCCATCGACGCCAGCTCCGCGAGCAGCGCGTCGCTGGTCGCGTCCGGGTCGGCACTCTCCTCCAGCCAGGCCGAGTTCACCCGCAGCACTCCCCGCACCCGATCGGCCTTGAGGTCGACCCGGGCCACCAGGGCAGAGTCGAGCAGGAACGGGTAGACGTAGTAGCCGTGCACCCGCTTCGGCTCCGGCACGTAGATCTCGATCCGGTAGAAGAAGTCGAACAGCTGCTCCAGCCGGCGGCGCTCGAAGATCAACGAGTCGAACGGGCTGAGCAGGGCACGGGCCTCGATCCGCCGCGGCAGCCGGGCCGCGTGCCACAGGTAGACACCGTTCTCGGCCCAACCCGGCACCACCACCGGATGCAGCTCACCGGTCTCGACCAGCACCGCGATCGCCGCTCTGGCGCGCGCCGTCGAGATCCGGAAGTAGTCCGCCAAGCAGCGCACCGTGCCGATGCCGAGCGCCTGGGCGGCCCGGCGCACCAGCACCACGTCGGCCTCGTCCGGGGTCGGCGTCGGCTGGGCCAGGATCGCCGCCGGAATCACCCTCTCGGTCAGGTCGTACAACCGCTCGAACTGGCGGTTGCGGCCGGCCGCGGTGATCTCCCCGCACCAGAACAGCCACTCCAGGCAGGTCTTGACCGACGACCAGTTCCAGCCCCAGTGGTCGCGGCGCCGCTCCTCCTCGGACTCGATCTGGCGAGAGGTCAACGGCCCGCGCTCGGCGATCTCGTCCTTCACCTCCTCGACCAGACCCGGCTGCTCGGCCTGGATCAGCTTCATCCGGCCCCAGGCCTCGTCGGCGGCGGCCGCCATCCGCCAGCGCAGCGCCGGCTGCAGGGTGACGTCGATCAGGCTGGCGGCATGTCCCCAGTACTCGAAGAGCCGGCGTGGCGGACGGTTGCCCGCCCGCTCCAGCAGGGTCGGGTCGTAGGGCCCGAGCCGGGAGAACAGCGGCATGTAATGGGCCCGGGTGACGACGTTGATCGAGTCGATCTGCAGCTGGGCCAGCCGGTCGATGCCGGTCTGCACATCGCGCATCGTGGGTCTGGTCGGCTGGGGCCGACCGAAGCCCTGAGCGGCCAGCGCGACTCGTCGGGCCTGGGCCAGGGTGAGTCGCTCGCGGGGCTGGCGTACGGCAGCGTTGACGGTCACCTGACGAACGTAACGACACCCACCGACAGGTCGCGCCGAGGTGCCTGCGCAAGATCAGTAATTCAGCATGTCTCGACCAGGCAACCTCCCGGCTCCTGCAGGCGTAGTGACACCACTACCTCCGCCCACAGCAGCCCAAGGAGATGAGCATGCGAAGAAGCACGCGCACCGTCACGACAGCAGCGGCCACGCTGGGCCTCGCCCTCACCGGCGCACTCGGCTTTGTGCCGCCGGCCGCGGCCGAACCCGAGTGCCTGACCAGCAGCTCCGACTTCGACCGCGACGGCACGCCCGACGTGGCCATCGGGATTCCCGGTGGATCCGGCCGCAACGGCGCCGTCGAGGTACGACTGAGCAACAACGGCTCGCCGCGTACCACGACCATCACCGGGTCGCCGGGCTTCGGCACGGCGGTCACGTCCTTGAGCTCGTACGCCGACGAAGGCGACGACCCCCTCTGCAGCCAGCTGGTGGTGGGTAGCCCCGACGAGAGCACGCGCACCGATCTGCAGCGCAGCGGCGTGGTGCACGTCTACTACTGGAGCAGCTCGGCGAAGCGGTTCGTGCTGCGTGCCAGCTTCGAACCCCAGAGCCAGGGGGTGGAGGGCACAGCGCAGTCCGGAGCTCGGTTCGGCGCGGCCCTGGCCGCCGAGCAGCGCCCGGCCGACCAGACCGACCCGCGCCCGGCGCGGCTCTTCGTCGGGGCCCCGGGCGTCGACATCAACGGCTTCCGCGACACCGGCCGGGTGACGTCGTTCTGGATCGACGCCGAGGAGGACCCCAGCGCCCACCACACCGAGATCACCCAGCTCGGCGAGCCACTGACCGACGAGCCCACGCCGGGTGCCGCCCTCGGGTCGTCGCTCTCGGTCGGCGGCGGACAGGTCGCGATGGGGATGCCGGGCTTCCCGACCGGCGGGCTGGCAGGCGCCGGCGCCGTCCTGGTCGATGCCCTGGACACCTCCGATCCCGACCGGCCCCTTCCACTGGTGCTGACCCAGGCCAGCTCAGGTGTCCCGGGGACGCCGGAGAAGGGCGACCTGTTCGGGGCGTCCGTGCATCTCGTCCCGAGCACCGGCGGCGGCTCGCCCACGCTGCTGGTCGGGGCACCCGGCGAGGACCTGGGGAGGACCACCGACGCCGGCGCGGTGACCATCGCCAGGCTCTCGACCAGCAGCGGCGAGATCAGCGGCACAGTGCGCGCCGTCGACCAGGGCTCGGCGGGGATGGCCGGGTCCGTCGAGCCGAACGACCAGTTCGGAGCCGCTGTGTCGAGCATGCGGTACGGAGCCTCGGTCGCGTACCTGGTCGGAGCACCCGGCGAGGATGTCGGACGAACCCGGAATGCGGGCATGGTTCAGACGATCGGCAACGGCAAGGGCTGGACGCAGAGCACGTCCGGCGTACCCGGAACGGTCGAGGCCGGTGACCGGATGGGCGCGTCACTGGGCGGGGCACCCTCCACCGGCGGGACGTTGCCGCTGATCGGCATTCCGGGTGAGGACTCCTCGACCGGCGCGGTGCTCGTCGGATTGCCCACCAGCGGCGGCTCGGTCACGTACCTGAAGGGAACCAGGGTCGGCAACCGGTACGGCCTGGCCGTCGGCCCCTGATCTGGCCCACCCTGATCCACCGCGGATCGTCAGCGTCGGTGGTGGCTCGCGACCACCGACGCTGACCGATCGGCGCCGTCGTCCGGTTCCGTCAAGCCGGCGCGGATCTAGACCGGAACGGCGGCGTTCTCCAACCGGATGACTCCGTAGTCGTACGCCTTGCGGCGGTAGACCACAGCCGGTGCCTCACCGTGCTCGAGATCCATGAACAGGTAGAAGTCGTGGCCCAC
>DASQLI010000203.1:0-11932 GCA_035630075.1 Microlunatus sp. | reverse complement strand
GAAGCCTCGCGGTGGAAGTGTCACCACCAAGACCACCCACAGTGTCACTGATGTCCTGGTGCAGAACTGTCACCTATGTCTTGTTACATAACAGTCCCCGAGCGACTCCTCCAACCATGCCTCGAACATACAGACGATTCTACGCCAGCGCGCAGTTGGTGTCGATGGTCAATCCGAGATGTGCCTTGCATTCTTGATGTGCAGGCATGTTTGAGTGGGTGATCAGGCGCCCTGGCCACGTTGCGATGCCACGCTCGGTGAGCGCCGCAGCGATCGTGATGACTCGACGGCGGTCGCCCGCGTTCGAGCCGACAGCTCCGCCCGAGCCGGTGGATCCACTGGCATCTCGACGTAACCACCACTGGGGAGCCGGACCATCACCCCCGATTCCGCCCTGTGATCGCGCCGATGCCGTTCGAGATCGACGAGTGCGCGGCACACATGTCGAGTGATCACGAAGGCGAGTGCCGGACCGACGAAGATCACGACCTGCAGCGCCATGATCACCGCATTGAAGCTCAGCGCGAACTCGGTGGCGATCAGGTCGGCACTTCCCGCCAACCAGAGCGTGCCGTAGAAGGCCAGACCCGCGACCCCTAGACCAGTGCGGGTCGGAACATCGCGAGCACGGTCCAGTAGATCATGTCGAGCGTGATCGGCGGTGGCCGTCTCCTCGAGCAACGGCCAAGCCAGGACGACCAGGATGAAGCCACCGGTCAGCACGAGCGGCACGAGCACCGCCAGAGACAGGGTGTGACCCCACACAGCGAACTCCCACCCCGGCGGCACCAGCCGAAGGGCGCCATCGAGGAACGCTGTGTACCAATCGGGCTGGCTGCCCGCGCCAGCAGCACCCGGTGAGGACGGCCCCTGCCGCCAGACCGGGCTGACCTCGACGAGCCCGCCGAAGATCACGGTCACCCCGACCGTGATCGTCATCATGGCGAACCACCGGACAGCCATCGTCGGCCACCACGGCACCGAGCGGCTGGCGCGAGCCAGCACGAACCGCGTCAGGAGCACGAGGACGAGGACCGCCGGCACGACGATCACGTGCACCGGGTAGAGCCGGGCGAGCACATCACCGGGATAGTCATCACCGAAGATCAGCCACGAGAGCGAGGTGCCCACGACCGGGATACCGAGCACGACACCCTGGAAGATCCGCAGTCCCGTTCCGGCCAGCAGGTCGTCGGGAAGGGCGTATCCGCTCCAGCCGCCGAGGAGGGCAGTGAGGTAAGCGACGGCGAGGAGCAGCCACTGGATCCGGCGGGGGCGTCGGAAGGCTCCAGTGAAGAAGGCGATCAGCATCCGGATCATCAAGGCGGCCGGCAGCAGCAATGCCGCCCAGTGATGGCTCTGCCGCAGCAGCAGCCCACCGGGGACGTCGAAGGAGATGCGGAGGGTCGACGCGTACGCCGCCGACACCTCGACGCCGTGCAGCGGCGAATAGCCACCCTGGTAGCGAGCCAGGGCACTCGAGGGCATGTAGAACGCCGTCATCGCCACGCCGGTGAGGATGAGCACGACGAGGCAACCCATCACCATCGCATCGACGAGCAGCGGCCACGAGCTTCCCTCGGGTCGGCGTCGTAGCCTGGCCGCGAGGCCGGCCAGGCCGCTCCCCCACGGTGTGCCATCTGACCTTCTGAAGGGTGCGAGCCTGGTTCGGGCTCGGTCCTCCGGCCGATCACTGCCGGCCATGGGGTGCACCGCCCCGGACGAAGGCGTCCCTCGGCGTCTGCACCGCCTGCAGGGAGACGATGTCACGCCCGAACAGCACCGGAGGGATCCAGCCGACCAGCACCCGCACCTTGCGCTCCCACGACGGCACGGCCAGCACGTGGTACCCGCGATGCAGCAGCCAGGCGGGGAAGCCCTTGATCACCACAGGGCCTGACTCGAAGATCCCACGGCCCAGTCCGAGCGTGGCTACGGTGCCGAGACTCGCATGCTGGTACGGCTTCGGCGCGCGGCCGCGCAACACAGCGGCGATGTTGCGGGCCAGGTGCCGGCCCTGACGGTACGCGTGTTGCGCGTTCGGGACGGTACGAGCGGCAGGATCGCTGGACGTGACGTCCGGGATGCTCGCCACGTCTCCGGCTGCCCAGGCGTCAGGGACCGGTTTCAGATCCGTGCCGACCTGCAGGTCGGACCTGACCTGCAGCAGCCCGCTCTCGGTGACCGGGAGGTCGGTGTGCTCGGCGACCACCGGGTTGGCAGCGTTACCGGCGGTCCACACGATCAGGCCGGCATCGAAGTCGGTGCCGTCGGACAAGACCACGTGGCTGTCCTCCGCCGAGACCATCGAGACGTTCAGGTGAATGTGCGCGCCCCGTCGCCGCAGCGACTCGACCACCCACTCTCCCGGGCCGTCGGACACCTCGGGCAGGATCCGGTCCCGGGCTTCGACGAGGTGGAACTGGAGGTCGTCGGCGCTGAGCTCGGGGTAGGAGCCGAGCAGGGCCATGGCCAGCGACAGGGTTTCTCCGAAGCCTTCGACACCAGTGAACCCCCCGCCCACGAACACCACCGTCAGCAGGCGCGTCCGCTCCGGTCCGATCGGCAGACCGGCGGCGCGATCGAAGGAGACCAGGATCCGATCGCGGATGGCGACCGCCTCCTCGACGTGCTTGAGCCCGATCGCCAGCTGGTCGATGCCCGGTACGGGGAACTTCCTCGTCACCGCTCCCGCAGTGACAACCACGATGTCGTAATCGCGGACGAGCTCCTCGCCCTCGGCCGCGCGGATGACCACCTGCCGACCCGCGTGGTCGATGCGGACGACCGAGCCGGCGATGATCTTGCTGCGTCGTAGGTGTCGGCGCAGCGCGACCGCCGCGTGCCGCGCCTCGATCGATCCAGCGGCCACCTCGGGCAGGAACGGCTGGTAGGTCATGTACGGTCGCGGGTCGACGACGGTGATCTCCGCCTCGTCCGGCCGCAGTCTCTTCTCCAGGCCCCAGGCCGCATAGAACCCGGCGTAGCCTCCACCGATCACCAAGATCCGGTGCACAGGAATCACCCTTCCTCTTCTCTCATACACAAGACACAGCCGTCACGGGATCTGTGACGTCCTGTGGTGTGAGTCACCCTCGGTGCCGCATACGTGTGTGGATGCTCCCGAGGTTGAATGGCGGCATGGCTCAAGCCAGTCCCACGACACTCGGCTTCCTGACCTGGAGCAGCTCGGTGCCGACCGGCGGCAACGTGTACGACGACCGGCTGACCGAGTCGCTGCTGGCCGCCGGCGCTGACCTGCACCGGCACCACGTCCGAGGGGTTTGGCCCCGCGACAGCGAGCAGCATCGGGCCGAGGTGGCCGCCGTGCTGCGATCGCGGCCGGTCTGGCTGGTGGACAGCATCATCGCGTGTGCTGTGCCGGACCTGGTCGCCGAAGCGACCGAGCGCGGGCAGCGAGTGATCATCTTGCTGCACAGCCTGCTGTCGAGCGAGCTCGGCCTGTCCGAGACAGATCAGCAGCGCTATCGAGCGCTCGAGGCTGCGGCCCTGCGCGCCGCCAGTCGGGTCGTCACCCCCAGCCAGTGGGCAGCGGACGACCTGCGGCAGCGATATGGCATCACCGACACCGCGGTGGCTCGCCCAGGCGTCGAGGCGTCTCCGCTCACGGCCGGCAGTCCCAGCGGGAATCGCCTCCTCTCGCTCGGCTCCCTGACGCCGACCAAGGACCAGCTCGGCTTCGCGGCGGCCTTGAGTCGGGTTGCTCAGCTGCCCTGGTCGGCGCGGCTGGTCGGCGGTGACCGGGTCCGGCCCGACTACACCGCCGCCCTTCGCCGCAGCCTTCGACAGCAGCGTCTCGATTCTCGGATCATGATCACCGGACCGCTCACCGGGTCGGCTCTCGACGGCGTCTGGGCAGACACCGATCTGCTGGTGCTCACCTCCCGGTCCGAGACGTACGCGATGGTGGTGGCCGAGGCGCTCGCCCATGGGATCCCCGCGGTGGTCACCGGAGGGACTGGGGCGGTCGAGGCTCTCGGCCAGGTCGACGGGATCGTGCCCGGCACCGCCGTGCCGGCAGGCGACACCGCCACCCTGACAGCGGTCCTGCAACGCTGGTTGACCGATCAGCAGCTGCGCGACGAGTGGCGAGCCGCGGCCCGACGTCGGCGAGACACGCTCACGACCTGGAGCGACTGCGCGGCCATCGTGCTGACTGCGCTGGTCGATCCCTGATCCGGCAGCTGTCGACCGCCGGCTGGCCTACAGCTGCAGGTGGAGCCTCAAGGCGTCGTCGACCGCCGACAACACGTCGGCTGGGACCCGTCCCAGGACGCTACCCAAGCGCTCCACGGCGACTGATCTGACCTGTTCGGCTTGGGCTTTGGAGTCGAGCCGAAGTCCGGTGGCCGCCGCTGGGAGCAAGATCTGGAACGGGAAGATCCGAGCGGTGTTGCTGGTGATCGGGACGACGGTCACCACACCGCGGCCGAGTCGTGCCGCCACCGAGTTCGCGCGGTCGTTGCTGACAACAACGGCAGGCCGCCGCTTGTTGGCTTCGCTCCCCCCCGGCGGGTCGAGGTCGACCAATCGGATCTCACCGCGCAGCATCAGCCAGACCATCCGGAGTGGCGGATTCCCAGACCCGGGAGTCGTCAGTAGCCGCCCACTCATCCCAGGCCGCTTCGTAATCCTGCTCGAGCTCGGGCAGCCGCAGCATTCGCACGGCGTACCGCAGTGCGGCCGACCTGGAGCGCAACCCGGTTGTCCGAGCGAACTCGTCGAGGAGCGCCACATCCTCGTCAGGAAGGCTGACGCTGAGTTTCATACCTGAATGCTACCTCGGTACGACCGCGGCCACCGACCCCGGCTGACCCAGCGACGACCCACCCGAGTTGGATGGAGACATGACAACCACCGACTACACCGAACCATCCGTCATGCTCGGTCAGCACCCGATGCCCCTGCTGGGCTTCGGAACCTGGCAGATCGAGAACGACGACGCCCCGCAGGCCACGACGACAGCGCTGGAGCTCGGCTACCGACACATCGACACCGCCACCGGCTACGGCAACGAGTCCGGGATCGGCTCCGCCTTGGCCGATTCCGGATTGGACCGCGACGCCGTCTTCGTCACCACCAAGCTCCCGCCCGACCACGCCGGCCGTGAGCGCCGGACCATCGAGGAGAGCCTGACCAAGCTGGGCGTCGACCACGTCGACCTGTGGCTGGTGCACTGGCCGCCGAACAAGCAAGCCTCTCCTGAGGTCTGGGCCGAGGTCATCAGAGCTCAGCAGGACGGTCTGGCCACCAACATCGGAGTCAGCAACTACTCTCTGGCGCAGATCGACGAGCTCATCGCCGCGACGGGTGTCGCCCCTGCGGTGAACCAGATCAAGTGGAGTCCCGGCATCTACGACGCCGGCGTCGCCGGCGGGCTGGCCGAGCGCGGCGTGGTCCTCGAGGGCTACAGCCCGTTCAAGTCCAGCAACCTGGACGACCCGACCCTGGTCCAGATCGCCGAGGCGCACGACGCCACCACCGCCCAGGTGATCGTGGCCTGGCACGTGGCCCACGGGTTCGTGGTGATCCCCAAGTCGGTGCAGCGGGAACGGATCCAGGCCAACGCCGCCGGTGCGCGGATCCAGCTGACCGACGACGAGGTCGCCTCGATCGACAGCCTGGGCGGCTAGTCGGGCCGCTCGACCACGCAGAGTACGGCGCCGAGCGCGACCTGCCTCCCCGGCAAGGCCTGCAGCTCGGTCACCGTGCCCGCGAACGGCGCTCGGAGCACGGCTTCCATCTTCATGGCCTCGAGCACGATCAGCACTTGGTCTGCTTGGACGTGGTCGCCGTCGCTCGCCTGCACCGCCACGATGGTGCCCGGCATCGGGGCGGTGACCGCGCCGTCGCCGGCAACGGCCACGTGGTCGGTGAAGACGTCGGGACGCTGGAACATGAACCGGTGCCCGCGGTGGGACACGTCGGCGGCGTGTGCTTGCACATCGACGACCGCTGACCGCAGCCGGCCGTCGATCTCGAGCGTGGCCAGATGGTCGCGAAGGACGACCTCGCGTACGTCGACGTCGTCCACCCGACCGCGATGTCGGTCGACCACGACGGGACGGTCGAGCTCGATGCGCATCGCGGCCGGCGGTGCGCCGCACCGCCACCCGTCGGCCTGGAACGGGTGGACGGTTCCTGGATCACCCACCGGTGTCGCGATCAGCGCTGCACTCACCCAGGCGGCGAAGACCCGAGCGAGATCGCGATCGGGTTCGGCGAGCTGGTGCCGATCCAGCCAGGCGGTGTCGATCGCCGCGTCGGCGAAGGCCGTGCTCGCGACCAGATCTCGGAGGAACCCGGTGTTGGTGGTCAGGCCGAGGATGGCCGTGCGGTCCAGCGCGTCGACCAGTGCGCGGCGAGCCGCCTCCCGGTCCGGGCCGTGGGCGATGATCTTGCCCAGCATCGGGTCGTAGGAGGTGCTGACCACCTGGCCGGGAAGCAGCGCATGATCGACTCGGACGTTCTGCGGCCACCGGACGATGGTCGCAGTTCCCGCCTGGGGAAGGAACCCGGCGAAGGAGTCCTCGGCGTAGACCCGAGCCTCGATGGCGTGGCCGGCGACCGTGATCTCGTCCTGGGCGAGGGACAGCGGCTCGCCGGCTGCGACCCTGAGCTGGAGCTCCACGAGATCGAGACCGGTGATCAGCTCGGTGACCGGGTGCTCGACCTGCAAGCGGGTGTTCATCTCCAGGAAGTACGCCTCTCCGGTCGCCTCGTCGAGCAGGAACTCGACCGTTCCGGCGTTCTGGTAGCCGACGTGCCGGGCCAGTGCGACCGCGTCGGCGGTGACCTTCTGGCGTACCTGCGGCGTGATCGTGGGCGCGGGAGCCTCCTCCAGCACCTTCTGGTGCCGGCGCTGGGCGGAGCAGTCCCGCTCGAACAGGTGCAGCACGGTGCCGTGCGCATCGGCCATGATCTGGACCTCGATGTGGCGGCCGCGCTCGACATACTTCTCCACCAGGATGGCGTCGTCTCCGAAGGCGGCCAGCGCCTCCCGGCGGGCAGCGGCGACGGCTTCGTCGTAGTCGGCGGCGGCCCGGACGATCCGCATGCCCTTGCCACCCCCACCGGCCGCGGTCTTCACCAGCACCGGGAAGGCGGCGTCCTCTCCGCGAGGCACGACCGAGATCCCTGCCGTGATGGCGATCTCCCGGGCTGCGTCCTTGCGCCCCATCGCCTCCATCACGGTCCCGGACGGACCCACCAGGGTGAGGCCTGCTGCCTCGACGGCTCTCGCGAACGCCGCTCGCTCGGAGAGGAAGCCGTAGCCGGGATGGACGGCGTCGGCCCCGGCGGCCCGAGCAGCGGCAACGATGGCGTCGATGTCGAGGTAGCTCGGCACCCGTCGTGCCTCGTCGGCGGCCAGGACGTGTGGAGCCTGGCGGTCCAGGTCGGTGAAGATCGCCACGGTGCGGATGCCCATCCGGCGCGCGGTCCGCATCACCCGCAGGGCGATCTCGCCGCGGTTGGCGATCACGAGGGTGCGAAGCTCCGACATCATGATCACATCCGGAAGACGCCGTAGGAGGGCGCCGGGACGGGCGCAGGTGCGGCGACGGCCAGACCCAGACCGAGGACACGACGGGTGTCGGCCGGATCGATGATGCCGTCGTCCCACAGCCGCGCGGTGGCGTAGTACGGCGAGCCCTGGGCTTCGTACTGCGCGCGGATCGGCGCCTTGAACTCCTCCTCTGCCTCAGAGGTGTCGAACCCGCGGACGGTGGCCAGCACCGAGGCGGCTTGCTCCCCGCCCATCACCGAGATCCGGGCGTTCGGCCAAGTCCACAAGAACCGGGGGTCGTACGCGCGACCACACATGCCGTAGTTGCCGGCACCGAAGGAGCCGCCGATGATCACGGTGAACTTCGGCACCACCGAGCAGGCCACTGCCGTCACCAACTTTGCCCCGTCCTTGGCGATGCCGCCGTTCTCGTACTCCCTGCCGACCATGAACCCGGTGATGTTCTGCAGGAACACCAGCGGGATGCCTCGGGAGTTGCACAGCTCGATGAAGTGCGTGCCCTTGAGCGCCGAGGAGCTGAACAGGATCCCGTTGTTGGCGAGGATGCCCACCGGATGGCCCCAGATGTGGGCGAAGCCGCAGACCAGGGTCTCGCCGTACAGCTTCTTGAACTCGTGCAGCCGGCTGCCGTCGACGATCCGCCGGATCACCTCGCGGACGTCGTACCCGGTGCGGGTGTCGGTCGGCACCACGTCGTACAGCGTCTGCGGGTCCTCGTGCGGCTCCTCCACTGGCGCCAGCTCGTACGGCGCACTGTCGGGTGTCCGCTGCAGCGTGCCCACGATGCTGCGCACGATGGCCAGCGCGTGCTCGTCGTCGTCGGCGAGATGATCGACCACCCCGGACGTCCGGGCGTGCACGTCACCGCCACCCAGCTCCTCGGCCGTGACAACCTCACCCGTCGCCGCCTTCACCAGCGGCGGACCGCCGAGGAAGATCGTGCCCTGGTTGCGGACGATCACCGTCTCGTCCGACATCGCCGGCACGTAGGCACCACCGGCCGTGCAGGAGCCCATCACGCTGGCGATCTGAGGGATCCCGCGGGCCGAGAGATTGGCCTGGTTGAAGAAGATCCGGCCGAAGTGCTCGCGGTCGGGAAACACCTCGTCCTGCAGCGGCAAGAACGCCCCACCGGAGTCGACCAGGTAGAGGCAGGGCAGTCGGTTCTCCCCTGCCACCGCCTGGGCCCGCAGGTGCTTCTTCACCGTCATCGGGTAGTAGGTGCCACCCTTGACCGTCGCGTCGTTGGCGACCACCATCACCTCGCGCCCGCTCACCCGGCCGACGCCGGTCACGATGCCGGCGCTCGGCACGGCGCCGCCGTACATCTCGTACGCCGCCAGCGGGCTCAGCTCCAGGAACGGGCTGCCAGGGTCGAGCAGCCGGTCGATCCGCTCCCGCACCGGCAGCTTGCCCCGCTCGACGTGTCTGGCTCGGGAGGCCTCGCTGCCGCCCTGCCGCACCGTGGCCAAGCGCTCGCGCAGCTCAGCGACCAGCTCGTGCAGGCTCGCCATCACACGCCTCCGCCGGTGGCCTCGGCCAGTCGAAGCACCCGGCGAGCCTGGGCGAAGATCGGACCGTCGACCATCCGACCCTCGAAGGTGGTGACGCCGGTGTCGTCGCCCACCTGAGCCAGCAGCCGTCGCGCCCAGTCGACCCGCTCCGGCGACGGCGCGTACGCCTGTCGGATGACCGGCAGCTGCGACGGGTGGATCGCCACCGTGGCGTCGAAACCGGAGGCGACGGCGTCCTCGCACTCGGCGGCCAGCCCGGCCCCATCCGTGATGTCCATGAACACAGCATCCAGGGCCAGCCGACCGCGAGCCTTCGCCGCGATCAGCGTCCGGGACCGGGCGTAGCGCGCCACGTCCCGGTAGCGGCCGTCCTCGCGCCGGCTGGCGGTGCCGCCCAGGCCGGCCACAAGATCATCGGCTCCCCACATCACGCCGACGACGTTGGCCTGCTCGACTAGCTGGCCGACGTTCTCGATGCCGCGCGGGGTCTCCACCAGCAGCACCACGTCGTGATCGATCGGCGCCAGCTGCTCCAGGTTCTCGCTCTTGGCCAGCATCACCCGACGCACCCCCGCATCCGCGACAGCAGCGAGGTCGAGCGCGTGCTCAGCGGTCTCGGCGCCGTTGAGCCGCACCACCGTCCGGTCCACCACGAGTGCTCCGTCGGCAGCCAGCCGGCGCAGCGCCTCGCGAGCCGCGGGCTTGTGGACGGGGGCCACCGCGTCCTCCAGGTCGAGGATCACCGTGTCGGCCGCAGTCAACGCCTTCGGATATCGGTCCGGGCGGTCCGCCGGGCAGAACAGCCATGCCGGGCCAGGGATCCAGTCAGTCATCCGCTCGCCTCACTCGACGGGAAGGCCGAGACTGCGGGCGATGAGCATGCGCTGCACCTCCGAGGTGCCTTCGCCGATCTCCAGGACCTTGGCGTCGCGATAGAAGCGCGCCACCGGGTACTCCTCCATGAACCCGTAACCGCCGAAGACCTGGGTGGCAATCCTGGTGGCGCTGACCGCGGACTCGGAGCTGTACAGCTTGGCCACGGCCGCGGCCTGCTTGAACCGCGCGGCCGACGGGGCGCTCGAACCGCCGGCCAGCAGCGCATCCTTCATCGCCGCGGCCCGGTAGGTGACAGCCCGGGCGGTCTGCGCCATCACCTCCAGATCGGCGATCTGGAAGGCAACTCCCTGCTTGCGCCCGATCGGGCCTCCCATGGTGTGCCGGTCCATCGCGTACGGGACACAGGCGTCGACGCAGGCCTGGATCAGCCCGACCGCCAGCGCGGCGATCGCCACCCGACCGTCGTCGAGCGTGGACAGGAACTGGGCGTAGCCTCGGCCCCGCTCGCCGAGCAGGTTCGCCTCCGGGACCCCGCAGTCGACGAACGACAGCGGATGGGTGTCGGAGATGTGCCAGCCGAGCTTGCGGTAGGCGGGCTCGACCACGAAACCTGGCGTGCCGGTCGGCACGATGATGGTGCTGATCTCCGGACGTCCATCCGCCCGCTCACCCGTCCGCGCGGTCACGGTCACCAGGCTGGTGATCGACGTCCCGGAGTTGGTGATGAACTGCTTGGCGCCGTTGATCACCCACATCCCGTCGACGAGCTCGGCCTTGGTGCGGGTCGCACCGGCGTCGGAGCCGGCCCCCGGCTCCGTCAGACCGAACGCTGCCAGCGCCCGGCCGGCGACCAGGTCGGGAAGCCACTGCTGCTTCTGCTCGGTCGTGCCGAAAGCGAGCAGCGGGTTGATGCCGAGACCGACTGCAGCCTCCAGCGTGATGCCCATCGACTGATCGACCCGACCCAGCTCCTCGATCGCGACGCACAGCGCCGTGAAGTCGCCGACCTCCCCGACTCCACCGAGATCCTCCGGAGCGGTGAGCCCGAAGAGGCCGAGCGGGCCCATCTTCTGCACGACATCGACCGGGAAGTGATGATCAGCGTCCCATTGAGCGACGTTCGGCCTGATCTCCTTCTCGGCGAAGTCGCGGACCGAAGCGCGGAACTCCTCGTGCTCGGGTGACAGGTCGACCATGGAACTCCTGGAGATCTGGGCGGCATCGGCCAGCTCGAACCGGTTAATGATCTTTAACCCGGTGAGGTTAACACCCAATAACCCCGACCGTCTAGACTGCCGCCATGCCGGCCGCCATCAGGACCGTCGCCTCGACCACGACCCGTCGGGAGCAGATCCTCGACGTCGCCGCGACGCTGTTCGCCGAACGTGGCTTCAACGGGGTCTCGGTGTACGACGTCGGTGCCGCACTCGGCATCTCCGGTGCGGCTCTCTACAAGCACTTCGCGAGCAAGGAGGCGCTGCTCGGGGAGATGCTGGTCGGTATCAGCGAGCGACTGCTGTCGGAGGGCCGGCGACGCGCGGACGACGCTGCGGCGGACGGAGCCGATGCGGTGCTGCGCTCCCTGATCGGTTGGCACGTGGAGTTCGCGCTGGCTCATCCCCCGCTGATCACCGTGCAGCTCCGCGACCTGGCCAGCCTGGCCGAGGATGACCGCCGTACGGTGCGGCGGCTCCAGCGCAGCTATGTCGACCTCTGGGTCAATGCGATCGTCGCCGCGGTCGGCGGTGACAACGTACGAGCCCGCTCGGCTGCGCACGCGACCTTCGGCCTGATCAACTCGACCCCGCACAGTGCTCGTCTCGGCCGCGGCGAGATGGCAGACTTGCTGCAGCGGATGGCCCTCGGAGCCCTGCGCGCGGCGGGACACGGTCCCTGAGACGCTCACTGCTCCCGGCGTGTCACGCGCTCGCCGCGACGCACGGTCTGCTGGCAGGTAGCCCACTGATGGAGCTCGTCAGCCAGGTCGTGCGCCATCTGAGGTGTCAACCGAGGTCCGAGACCAGTGGTAGAG
>DASQLI010000202.1:0-17163 GCA_035630075.1 Microlunatus sp. | reverse complement strand
GTGGATGTGACCGTGTTCTCTCAGCGGTGATAGCCTGTGTCCCGACCGATTCGGCATCCGTGCCGGATCCGCCAAGTGGAGACCTGATCTCCCACCCGTACGACATCCTCACCGATCGTCGTCGGGTCGGTCCGCGGCCGTCAGCCCGTACGGGTTCGATCCGTCCGCTCTCATCAGGGTCTTCGCGTGCGCGGAGACCCTTTCTGGTTTCCGGGCACATCGGCGGCTCCGTCTCGGAGGTCGCTTCGATCACCGCCACTCACCACATGGAGGACAAATCAGCAGCACCGAACCGCGGATCAACGACCGCATTCGCGTCCCCGAGGTCCGACTCGTCGGCCCCGCCGGGGAGCAGGTGGGGATCGTACGCATCGACGACGCCTTGCGCCTGGCGCGGGAGTCCGAGCTGGACCTCGTCGAGGTCGCACCCATGGCCCGGCCCCCGGTGGCCAAGCTCATGGACTACGGCAAGTTCAAGTACGAGAACGCCCAGAAGGCGCGCGAGAGCCGGCGTAACCAGACGAACACCGTGATCAAGGAGATGAAGCTCCGGCCCAAGATCGACATCCACGACTACGAGACCAAGAAGGGTCACGTCGTGCGCTTCCTCAAGGCCGGGGACAAGGTCAAGATCACGATCATGTTCCGGGGCCGCGAGCAGTCGCGTCCCGAGCTGGGCTACAACCTGCTGCGCAAGCTGGCCGAGGACGTCGGCGAGTTCGGCTTCGTCGAGTCCGCGCCGAAGCAGGACGGGCGCAACATGCTGATGGTGCTCGGACCGCTGAAGAAGAAGACCGAGGCGCGGGCCGATGTGCGGGCCGAGCGGGACCGGCGGGCCGCTGAGCGGGCCGCCGATGCCGAGGCCGAGCGCACCGAGCAGGAAGCGCGTCGCGCCGAGGCCGCTGCCGCCCAGGCACCCCCCCGCCGGCGCGGACCCGCCGACAATCTGGATCCCGACATCGACGTCTGAGTCGGGCCGGGAACCCACGAGCAGTACCCCGTTGGCACGCGCGTGCCGACGGGCCGAGGAACAAGAAAGAAACGGAGCGGCAGCCATGCCGAAGATGAAGACGCACTCTGGTGCCAAGAAGCGGTTCAAGGTGACCGGTTCGGGAAAGCTGATGCACCGCAAGGCGGGCAAGATGCACCTGAACGAGCACAAGCCGAGCACTCGGACCCGTCGGCTCGCCGGCGACAAGGTCCTGTCCAAGGCTGACGCGAGCAAGGCTCGCAAGCTGCTGGGCCTCTGACGCCCGACCACCACCGCCATCACTGACATCAAGGAGTAACTCGCATGGCTCGCGTCAAGCGCTCGGTCAACGCCCACAAGAAGCGCCGGGAGGTCCTCGAGCAGGCCTCCGGCTACCGGGGCCAGCGCTCCCGGCTCTACCGCAAGGCGAAGGAACAGCTCACCCACTCCGGCGTCTACGCCTTCCGTGATCGTCGCGCCCGGAAGGGCGACTTCCGGAAGCTGTGGATCCAGCGGATCAACGCCGCGGTCCGCGCCGAAGGGATGACCTACAACCGGTTCATCTCCGGACTTAAGGCCGCCGAGGTCGAGGTCGACCGCAAGATCCTCGCCGATCTGGCCGTCACCGATCCGAAGGCGTTCACCGCGCTGGTCGAGGTCGCCAAGGCCCACCAGCCGACGCCCGCCGCGGCCTGACGCCCTGACCGCATCCGGTCACGAGCCGATCGCACCGCCCCCCGCCTCGGCGGGGGTGCTGCGGTCGGCTCGTCGCTTGCTCCGGCGCAAGGATCGGCAGGCGGCCGGCGAGTTCCTGGTCGAAGGGCGGCAGGCCGCCTCCGAGGCCCTGATCGCCGACGGCGTGACCCATCGGCTGCTGGTCTCCGAGGCCGCCGTGGGCACTCATCAGGATCTGCTGGAGGCGGCCGCTGAAGCGTCGATCCCGACTGCCACCGTGCCGGCCAGGATCTTCGGCGAGCTGAGCGACACCGTCACCCCGCAGGGTGTCCTGGCCGTCTGCCGGTCGGTGGACATCCCCCTGTCGCAGGCGTTGACCACCGATGCCCGCCTCGTGGTGCTCTGCGACCGGATCCGCGACCCTGGCAACCTCGGCACCGTCATCCGCTGCGCCGACGCCTTCGGCGCCGACGCGGTACTCGTCTCGGACGACTCGGTCGACCTCTACAACCCCAAGACGGTACGGGCCAGCACCGGAAGCATCTTCCACCTGCCGATCACCGTGCGCGCCGACCTCGCCGAGACCGTCGCCCACGCTCGTACTGCGGGGTTGGCAGTGCTCGGCGCCGACGGCGCTGCCGAACACACCGTCGCCGAGCTGGCGGCCGCCGGCGAGCTGGCGCTGCCGACGCTGTGGGTGTTCGGCAACGAGGCCTGGGGCCTGACGGCCGAGCACGCCGCGCTGCTGGACCGCCTGGTCGCCCTGCCCATCTACGGGCGGGCCGAGAGCCTGAACCTGTCGACCGCCGCCGCCGTCCTGCTGTACGCGAGCGCGACCGCCCAGCGCGCGCACGCCTCTTGAGTCTGGCGAAGCACAACCCTTCGACAGGCTCAGTCACTTCGACAGGCTCAGGGGCCTTCGACAGGCTCAGGGCACGATAAGCGGGAGCCCGGGCGGGCTGGATCCTCCTAGACTGTCCCGGGCGTCGCGCCCGCGCCCGGCGCACCAGTCACCATCACGTACGAAGCAGGAGCCATGTCCGGCCCGAACACGAGCTACGACCCAGTCCAGGTCACTCCGTTGGACGCCGATCACGTCGAGGCGGCCGTCGCCGAGGCGATGGCCGCGTTTGCCGCAGCCACCTCGCTGGCCGAGCTCAAGGCCGCCCGTCTCGCTCACGCCGGCGACAAGTCGCCGATCGCCCTGGCCAACCGAGAGATCGGTGCCCTGCCGCCGCAGGCCCGCAAAGAGGCGGGCCAGCGGATCGGTCGGGCCCGCGGCCGGATCGCAGACGCCCTCAAGTCGCGCGAGGCCGAGATCGCCGAGGTCGAGCTCGCCCACCGCCTGGTCGAGGAGAGGGTCGACGTCACCCTGCCGGTGGCGCTGGCACCACTGGGCGCGATCCACCCGATCACCGCGCTGATGGACCAGATGATCGACGTCTTCGTCGCGATGGGCTGGGAGGTCGCCGAAGGGCCCGAGCTGGAAGCCGAGTGGCTCAACTTCGACGCGCTCAACTTCATCCCCGACCACCCGGCCCGCACCATGCAGGACACCTTGTTCGTCGGTGAGCCGGACAGCGGGATGGTGCTGCGCACGCACACCTCGCCGGTCCAGGCTCGCGCACTGCTCAGCCGAGAGCTGCCCGTCTACGTGGTCTGTCCGGGCAAGGTCTACCGCGCCGACGAGTACGACGCCACCCACCTGCCGGTCTTCCACCAGATCGAGGGGCTGGTGGTGGACAAGGGGATCACCCTCGCCGACCTGCGGGGCTCGCTGGACCACTTCGCCCGGGCCATGTTCGGCGACACGCGCACCCGGATGCGACCCAACTACTTCCCGTTCACCGAGCCCTCGGCCGAGGTCGACCTGCAGTGCTTCGTCTGCCATGGCGAGTCGGTGGGCGATCCCGACCGGCCGTGTCGTACCTGCAAGAGCGAGGGCTGGATCGAATGGGGTGGCTGCGGCGTCGTCAATCCCCGGGTGCTCGAGGCTTGCGGCGTCGATTCCAGCGTCTACTCCGGGTTCGCGTTCGGCATGGGCGTGGACCGTACCTTGATGTTCCGCAACGACGCCGAGGACATGCGCGACATGATCGAGGGCGACGTGCGCTACAGCCGGTCCCTGATCGGGCTCGCGCGATGAGCGCGCCACGGAAGGGAACAGCGCGATGAGGGCACCCTTGAGCTGGCTGCGTGACTACGCGGCGCTGCCCGACGAGATCGACGGTCGCGGGCTGGCCGAGCAGCTGATCCGGGCCGGCCTCGAGGTCGAGACAGTCGAGCAGGCCGGCGCCGACGTCAGCGGTCCGCTGGTGGTCGGGCGGGTGCTGTCGTACGTCGACGAGCCGCAGAAGAACGGCAAGGTCATCCGCTGGTGCCGGGTCGACGTCGGTGCCGAGCACAACGACCCCGCATCCACCGAGGGCGACGGCCGGGAGGTGCCCGCCTCCCGCGGCGTCGTCTGCGGCGCCCACAACTTCGCCGTCGGCGACCTGGTCGTGGTCTCACTGCCCGGGGCGGTGCTGCCCGGCGGGTTCGCCATCGCGGCGCGGAAGACGTACGGGCACGTCTCGGACGGAATGATCTGCTCCGCCCGGGAGCTGGGGCTGGGCGACGACCACGACGGGATCATGGTGCTGGACTCGGCCGCGGAGGGCGGCCCGGAGCCGGTGCCCGGAGCCGACGCCGCCGTGGTGCTGCGGCTGCGCGACGAGGTGCTGGACATCGCCGTCACCCCTGACCGCGGCTACTGCCTGTCGCTGCGCGGGCTGGCCCGCGAGTCGGCCCAGGCGGCCGGTGTCGGCTTCACCGATCCCGTGGCCCTGGCCACGCCGGCCCAGGCGGCCGACGGCTATCCCGTCCGGTCGGAGTCCGACGCCTGCCCGCTGTTCACCGCCGTCACCGTCACCGGGATCGACCCGACCCGGCCCAGCCCGCGGTGGCTGGCGCGCCGGGTCCAGCTGGCCGGGATGCGGTCCATCTCGCTGACCGTCGACATCACCAACTACGTGATGCTGGAGACCGGGCAGCCGATCCATGCGTACGACGCCGACCTGCTCGACGGACCGATCGTGGTCCGCTGGGCACAGCCGGGGGAGAAGCTGACCACCCTCGACGACGTGGTCCGCGACCTCGATGCCGACGACCTGCTGATCACCGACGACAGCGGTCCGATCGGGCTCGCCGGGGTGATGGGCGGGGCCAGCACGGAGATCAGCGCAGCCACCACGAACGTGGTGATCGAGGCGGCGCACTTCGACGCGATGACCATCGCGCGCACGTCGCGCCGGCACAAGCTGGGCTCGGAGGCTTCGCGCCGGTTCGAGCGTGGGGTCGATCCCGGCGCCGCGTACTCCGCCGCCCATCGCGTCGCGGACCTGCTGGCCGAGCTGGCCGGCGGGACGATCCTCGACACCGAGACGGTCGTCGGCGCGATGCCACCGGCGCCGTCGACCACCCTCGACGCCGATCTGCCGGGCCGGATCCTCGGCACCCAGGTCCCGGTCGGGACCGTGGTCGGGCTGCTGGAGGCCGTCGGTGTGTCGGTGGCCGGCGACGACAGCACGTTGACCGTCACGCCACCGAGCTGGCGCCCGGACCTGACCGACCCATACGACTACGTGGAGGAGGTCGGCAGACTCGTCGGTTACGACGCCATCGAGCCGACGGTGCCCCGCGCCCCGGTCGGTCGCGGCCTGACGCCGTCCCAACGTGGGCGCCGAGCCGTGACCGCCGCGGTCGTGGCCGCCGGCTTCGTCGAGGTGCTCAGCTTCCCGTTCCTCTCGATCGAGGAGCTGGACAACCTGAGCGTCCCAGCCGGTGATCGCCGGCGCCGGTTGAACCGGATCACCAACCCGCTCGCGGAGACGTCGCCCTACCTGCGCAGCACGTTGCTGCCTGGTCTGTTCGGTGCGGTGGCGCGCAACCGGAGCCGTGGCAACGACGATCTGGCGATCTTCGAGACCGGGGCGGTGTTCTTCGCTGCCCAGACCGGCGCTCGGGCCCCGCGTCCCTCGGTCGCGCAGCGGCCGACCGCCGACGAGCTGGCTGCGATGGACGCGGCGCTGGGGCAGCAGCCGAGGCACCTGGCGGCGGTGTTGACCGGGAGCTGGCGCTCAGCGGACTGGCACGGCACGGCCCAGCCGGCCGGCTGGCCGCAGGCGATCGCGGTGACCGAGGTCGCGGCTCGGGCACTGGGCGTGACGCTGGTCCGTCGGGGGGCGGAGCAGGCACCCTGGCATCCGGGCCGGTGCGCGGAGATCGCCACCACCGCCGGCGTCGTGCTCGGCTACGCCGGAGAGCTGCATCCCACGGTGATCGCGGCTTACGGTCTGCCGGAGCGGACTGCCGCTGCCGAGATCGATCTGTCCGCGCTGGTGGACGCGGCGCCACCGCGGGGAAGCGTGGCGCCGATCTCGTCGTACCCGGTGGCCAAGGAGGACGTGGCGCTGATCGTGGGCGCCGACGTCCCGGCCGCCTCGGTCGAGGCGGCGCTGCGGCGCGGCGCCGGTCCGTTGCTGGAGTCGGTGCAGCTGTTCGACGTCTACACCGGCGCTCAGATCGGTGAGGGCCGCAAGTCACTGGCCTTCGCGCTCCGGTTCCGGGCAGCCGATCGGACCCTGACCGATGCCGAGTCCGGGACGGCTCGGGACGCGGCGATCGCCGCCGCGGTCGAGGAGGTCGGCGCCGAGCCGCGGGTCCTCTAGGCGGGCGGCGGTCGCTGGAGCGTCAGCGGCGGCCGAACGCGAAATAGGCCAGCGGGCCGGCGAAGTTGATCAAGCTCAGCGCACGCCACAGCGGCTTCGGCCCGTTCACCTGCTCGTCACTGCGCCGGGTCAGGTCGACCTGCGCGGCGATGAGCAGACCGATCTGTACGACGCCCAACAGGCCGATGCCGGCCCGCTGCGCATTGGTCAGGTCGTCCCAGTTTCTGTGCTCGGCCATCACGCCATCCTGCCGCAGCCCTCAACTCTGTTTGCATATTCTTGCTGTCGATGGCATATTCATGCAGGTGTCGACGAGGGTAGCGGTGGCGGGTGCCACCGGGTACGCGGGCGGGGAGCTGTTGCGGCTCCTGCTCGGCCACCCGGCGGTGGAGATCGTAGCGGTGACGGCGAATTCGAGCGCAGGCCGTCGTCTCGGCGAGTCCCAGCCACACCTGGTGCCGCTGGCCGATCGCGTGGTCGAGACCACCTCTTCCGACACTCTGGCCGACCACGACGTGGTCTTCCTGGCCCTGCCCCACGGCGCCTCGGCTCAGGTCGCCCAACAGCTGGGTGAGGCGACCGTGATCATCGACTGCGGAGCCGACTTCCGGCTCTCGAACTCGGCTGCCTGGCAGCAGTTCTACGGCTCCGAGCACGCGGGCACCTGGCCGTACGGGCTGCCGGAGCTTCCCGGGCAGCGGGAGAAGCTGGCCGGCACCAGGCGAGTCGCCGTGCCCGGCTGCTACCCGACCACGGCGACGCTGGCCCTGATGCCGGCCGTCGCCTCGGGACTCACGACCGCAACTGACGTCGTGATCGTGGCTGCCAGCGGTCCGTCCGGGGCCGGCAAGTCGCTCAAGACCCATCTGCTCGGATCGGAGCTGATGGGCTCGGCCAGCGCGTACGGGGTGGGAGGCGTGCACCGCCACACCCCGGAGATCATCCAGAACCTCACGCAGTGCGGCGCCGATGAGCCGACGGTGTCGTTCACGCCGGTCCTGGTGCCCATGTCACGCGGCATCCTGGCCACCTGCACGACCCCGCTCGCGGATCCCTCGATCAGCACCGAGCAGGCGTACGAGGTCTACGCGGCCGCGTACGCCGACGAGCCGTTCGTCCACCTGCTGCCGCCGGGGCAGTGGCCGCAGACCCAGGCCACCCTCGGTGCCAACACCGTCCACGTGCAGGTCGTCGTTGACACCGCCGCCCGTCGGCTGGTCGCCGTCGCGGCCCTGGACAACCTGACCAAGGGCACCGCCGGCGGAGCCGTCCAGTGCATGAACCTGGCGCTCGGCATCCCGGAGGGCACCGGCCTGCCGGTCGCAGGGGTGGCCCCGTGACGACGCCGACGACCACCCGGTGGCAGCTCACCCGGCACGCGATCGAGGTGGCGATGGCGCAGCTGGGCGCGCACGACGCGGTGCCGCGGTGGGCGCTCGACGACGGCCACGAGACACCGTTCTGGAGCGTCTCCCGCACCGCCGACGAGCTGTCGGTCATCTGTGCGTACGAGGCCGTGCCCGGCACCGTGACCGCCGTGGGCCCGTTCGCGGCCTTCAGCATCGACGGGCCGCTCGACCACTCCCTGATCGGGGTACTCGCCGGCCTGACTGCACCACTCGCCGACGCCGGCATCTCCATCCTGGCCCAGTCCACCTTCGACACGGACTGGATCCTGGTGCCCGTCGCCCAGGCCGGTCCCGCGATCGAGGTCTGGGAGGCCGCCGGACACGTGGTCGACGCCGAGGAGCTGGACTCATGACCGTCACCCACCCGAAAGGCTTTTCGGCGTCGGGCGTGACTGCGGGATTGAAGCCGAGCGGCACACCGGACCTGGCACTGGTGGTCAACGAGGGCCCCCACAAGGCGGCGGCCGGGGTCTTCACCAGCAACCGCGTCCAGGCCGCGCCCGTGCAGTGGTCCCGGCAGGTACTGGTCGACGGCGGACTGCAGGCCGTGATCTTGAACTCCGGCGGTGCCAATGCCTGTACCGGTCCGGACGGCTTCGCCGACACGCACCATACGGCCGAGCAGGTGGCCTCCGCCCTGCAGGCGACCGGTCACGACGTCGGACCGATCGACGTGGCCGTCTGCTCCACCGGGCTGATCGGGATCCGGCTGCCGATGGACAAGATCACCGCGGCGATCCCCGGGCTGGTCGACGGCTTGTCGGCGGACGGCGGGTCGGCGGCGGCCGAGGCGATCATGACCACCGACACGGTGACCAAGCAGACCGTCGTGCAACGAGACGGCTGGTCGGTCGGCGGGATGGCCAAGGGGGCAGCGATGCTGGCGCCCGGGCTGGCCACCATGCTGGTGGTGATCACCACCGACGCCGTGGTCGAGGCAAACTCCCTTCGAGATCAGCTCGCCGCGGCGACCCGGGTCAGCTTCGACCGGGTAGACAGCGATGGCTGCATGTCCACCAACGACACCGTGCTGCTGCTCAGCAGCGGCGCCTCCGGTGTAGCCCCAGATGCAGCCGAGCTGACCACGGCGGTGACGGAGGCCTGCACCGACCTGGCCCTGCAGCTCGTCGCGGACGCCGAAGGCTCCAGCCACACGATCACCATCGACGTGGTCAACGCTGCGACCGAGGATGATGCCGTCGAGGTGGGCAAGAGCATCGCCCGCAACAGCCTGTTCAAGTGCGCGGTGTTCGGCAACGACCCCAACTGGGGCCGGGTGCTGTCCGCGGTCGGCACCACGTCGGCAGCCTTCGAAGCCGATCAGCTGGACGTGTCCTTCAACGGTCTCCAGATCTGCCGGGCCGGCGGCATCGGTGAGCCACGCGAGCTCGTCGACCTGACCGGCCGGGAGGTGTCGGTGGTCGTCGACCTGCACGCCGGTGATCGACGCGCCCGGATCTGGACCACCGACCTCACCTACGACTACGTCCGAGAGAACGCCGAGTACAGCACATGACGAGCATGGCCTCCAGCCACACCGGCGAGGTGGGCAGATGATCACTCGCACCCCGCAGAACCTCTCCCTGGTGGAGAAGGCGTCCATCCTGACCGAGGCTCTGCCCTGGTTGGAGACGTACGCCGACAAGATCGTGGTGATCAAGTACGGCGGCAACGCCATGGTCGACGACGAGCTCAAGCGAGCCTTCGCCCAGGACATCGTCTTCATGAAGCGTTGCGGCGTGCACCCTGTGGTGGTGCACGGCGGCGGACCGCAGATCTCCCAGATGCTCGAGCGGCTCGACATCACCTCGGAGTTCCGGGGTGGACTGAGAGTCACCAGCCCGGAGGCCATGGACGTGGTCCGGATGGTGCTGGTCGGCCAGGTCGGTCGCGAGCTCGTCGGGTTGATCAACCAGCACAGCAGCCTCGCGGTCGGGATGTCAGGCGAGGACGGCGGTCTGTTCGTGGCCGAGCGCCGCGGCACGATCATCGACGGCGAAGAGGTCGATCTCGGCCTGGTCGGCGACGTGGTGGCGGTCAACACCGAGGCCATCGTAGGCTTGATCGGCGCCGGCCGGGTGCCGGTGGTGGCCAGCATCGCGCCCGACGTGCACGGCGCGGTGCACAACGTCAACGCCGACACCGCCGCCGCCGCGCTGGCCGTGGCGCTCGGCGCCGAGCGCCTGGTCGTCCTCACCGACGTCGAAGGCCTGTACGCCGACTGGCCGAACAGCGACACCTTCATCAAGGAGCTGTCCGCCTCGGAACTGCGCTCGATGATGCCCACCCTCGAATCAGGGATGATCCCCAAGATGGAGGCCTGTCTGCGCGCGGTCGAGGGCGGTCTGACCCGCGCGACCGTGACCGACGGGCGGGTTCCGCACGCCTTGCTGCTGGAGATCTTCACCAACGCCGGCATCGGCACCATGGTCACCCAGGACGGACTGATCCGGCTCGGCAGCCGGGTGTTCTCGGCGGCGGACGGGATCCCGCCGCACGAGCTGGCCAACGGCGAGTTCGGTCAGCTGCCGATCACGCCGACGCAACCGCAGCCCGAGGACGCCCAGCCCGAAAAATCACAGCCCGAGGAGGCACCGTGACAGCGGAGGCGGTCGCGGTCACCAAGGCGCTGTCCGGCGCGACGCCCGGTGGGTCTGCATCGGTGCTGGAGCACTACCAGCAGTCACTGATGAACACGTTCGGCACGCCGAAGCGGGTGTTCGTGCGGGGTGAGGGCCCCTATGTGTGGGATGCCGACGGCCGCAGGCACCTGGATCTGCTGTCCGGCCTGGCGGTCACCGCGTTGGGCCACGCGCATCCCACAGTGCTGTCGGCGATCACCGGCCAGATCGCCACCCTCGGCCACGTGTCCAACTTCTTCGCCACTCCCGCCCAGGTGGCCCTGGCGGAACGGCTGGTGGCGATGGTCGGCGATCCCGGTGAGGCCAAGGTCTTCTTCACCAACTCCGGCACCGAGGCCAACGAGGCCGCCTTCAAGATCACCAGAGCCACCGGCCGGACCAAGATCATCGCCACCGAGGGCGCCTTCCACGGACGGTCGATGGGCGCCTTGGCCGTCACCCACAACCCGAAGTACCGCGAGCCGTTCGCGCCGCTGCCCGGCGACGTGGTCTTCGTCCCGTACGGCGACGCCGAGGCGCTTGCGGCAGCCGTCGACGACACGACAGCCGCCGTCGTGCTGGAGCCCATCCAGGGCGAGAACGGGGTCGTGGTGCCGCCGCCGGACTACCTGCTCCGTGCTCGCGCGATCTGCGATGCGCACGACGCCCTGCTGTGGGTCGACGAAGTGCAGACGGGGATGGGTCGCACCGGGAGCTGGCTGGTGCATGTCGACCAGGGTGTCCGGGCCGATGTCGTCACACTGGCCAAGGGACTGGGCAACGGCTTCCCGATCGGCGCCTGCCTGGCCGTCGGCCGGGCCGCCGCCCTGCTCGGACCCGGCAGCCACGGCAGCACCTTCGGTGGCAACCCGGTCGCAGCGATCGCCGGTCTGGCGGTGATCGCGGTGATCGAGCGGGATGGTCTGCTGGCGCGTTCGAGCGCGCTCGGTGATCATCTGGTGCAGACGATCACCGGTCTGGGCCACCCGCTGATCACCGGAGTCCGAGGTCGCGGTCTGCTGCGCGGTGTCACCCTGAACCAGCCGGTGGCCACCCAGGTGGCCGATGCGGCGCTGGACCTGGGGTTCATCGTCAACGCGCCGCGGCCGGACGTCATCCGGCTGGCCCCGCCGTTGATCATCAGCGCCGAGCAGCTGGACACCTTCACGACTGCGCTGCCTGACCTGCTGGACCGAGCCACGACCACGGGAGCACCGCGATGATCAGGCACTTCCTCGTCGACGACGACCTGAGCCCGGACGAGCAGGCTCAGGTGCTGGCGCTGGCGACCCGGCTGAAGGCGGACCCGTACGGGTACAAGCCGTTCGAAGGGCCACGCAGCATCGCGGTGCTGTTCGACAAGCCGACCCTGCGTACCCAGAGCTCCTTCGCGGCGGGCATCGTCGAGCTGGGCGGGTACCCGATGATCGTCGACGCCAGGTTGGCCGGGATCGGCGTACGGGAGTCGGTGGCCGACACGGCGCGGGTGCTCGGCCGACAGGCGGTGGCAATCGTCTGGCGTACGTTCGTGCAGTCGGCCTTGGAGGAGATGGCGGCCTGCTCCGGGGTGCCGACGGTCAACGCCCTCACCGACGGCTTCCACCCCTGTCAGATCCTGGCGGATCTGCTGACCGTCGCGGAGCGGTTCGGTCGGCTGCCCGGGCTGACCCTGGCCTACCTGGGCGACGGCGCGAACAACATGGCGCACTCCTACCTGCTGGGCGGGGCGACAGCGGGTCTGCACGTCCGGATCGGCGCACCCTCGGGCTATCAGCCCGACCCGTCGATCCTGGCTCGGGCCGACGCGATCGCGCGTGAGACGGGCGGCAGTGTGTCGGTCCACTCGTCGCCGGCCGACGCGGTGGCCGGCAGCCAGGTCGTCTGCACCGACACTTGGGTGTCGATGGGCCAGGACGGCGAGGGCAGGGACTCGGTGTTCGTCCCGTACGCCGTCACGGCCGAGCTGATGGCCGCCGCCGCTCCGGAGGCGATCTTCCTGCACTGCCTGCCCGCGTACCGGGGCAAGGAGGTTGCCGCCGAGGTCATCGACGGACCACAGTCTGCGGTCTGGGACGAGGCGGAGAACCGCCGTCATGTCCAGAAGGCCGTGCTGGCCTTCCTGCACGCTGCCTCCCAGGGAAGGACCGCCGAGCTGGTCACCGTGGTCGACCACAGGGGGCACTGGTGAGCTCCGGCAGGCGGTGTCGCCGGTGACCTCCGCAGCCCGGGCGCCGATCACCAAGACCGCCCGCCAGGCCCGGATCATCGCGATCTTGGAGCAGAACGCGGTGCGCTCCCAGGCCGACCTGGCCGAGCTGCTGGCCATCGAGCAGATCCAGGTCACCCAGGGCACGCTGTCCCGCGACCTGGTGGAGATCGGTGCGCTACGCGTCCGCGGCCAGGACGGTCACCTGGTGTACGCGGTGCCCGCCGACGGTGGTGACCGGACACCGCAGGTAGGGGAGTTCGCGACCTTCGAGAGTCGCCTGGGCCGGCTGTGCAGCGAGGTGCTGGTCTCGGCGGAGGCGTCGGCGAACCTGGTCGTGCTCCGCACTCCGCCGGGTGCCGCCCAGTACTTCGCCTCGGCGATCGACCGCGTCGCCTGGGAGTCGATCCTCGGCACCATCGCCGGCGACGACACCATCCTGCTGATCACCCGCGACCCGGCCGGCGGCGACGCCATCGCCGACCGGTTCCTCCGGATGAGCCAGGGCTCCCGCCACCCAGGCACCGCCTGACCGCCCACTCGAGTTCTGCACCGCTATCCACACCTGACGTGGTTTTCGGTACAGAAGATGGGCAGCGAACCACCCAACCGAGGAAAGAAGATCGTGACGGAGACGACAGCGAGCGCCCGCGGGGAGCACGAGGGACGACTGTGGGGCGGCCGGTTCGCCGGCGGACCGGCCGAGGCCATGTTCGCGCTCAGCCAGTCGACCCGGTTCGACTGGCGACTGGCCCGGTACGACCTGGCCGGCTCCCGGGCCCACGGTCGGGCACTGCACCGTGCCGGGCTGCTGACCGACGACGAGCTGGCCGGGATGCTCGCCGGACTGGACACTTTGGAGGCTGACGTCGTCACCGGCGACTTCCAGCCCGGTCCGGCCGATGAGGACGTGCACGGTGCGCTCGAGCGTGGACTCGTCGAACGGGTCGGACCAGAGCTCGGCGGGCGGCTGCGGGCCGGTCGCTCGCGCAACGACCAGATCGCGACCTTGATCCGGCTCTACCTGCGCCGCGCACTCCGGGACGTCGCCGCCGAGGTGCAGGGGGTGATCGAGGCGCTGTCCGAGCAGGCGCGCATCCATCTCGGGGTGCCGATGCCGGGCCGCACCCATCTGCAGCACGCGCAGCCGGTCCTGCTGTCGCACCACCTGCTCGCGCACGCCTGGCCGCTGCTGCGCGACACCGACCGGATCCGGGATCTGGACCGGCGGTTGGCGATCAGCCCGTACGGGTCGGCCGCACTCGCGGGGACCTCGCTGGGTCTCGACCCGAGCTACGTCGCGGGTCTGCTCGGGTTCGACTCGAGCATCGCGAACTCCATCGACGGCACCGCGGCTCGCGATCTCGTGGCCGAGGCCTGCTTCGTCCTGGCCCAGATCGGGATCGACCTGTCCCGGATCGGCGAGGAGGTCATCCTCTGGTCGACGCACGAGTTCGGTTTCGTCCGACTGGCCGATGCGTGGTCGACCGGGTCGAGCATCATGCCGCAGAAGAAGAACCCGGACGTGGCCGAGCTCGCGCGTGGCAAGGCCGGTCGGCTGATCGGCAACCTGTCCGGACTGCTCGCCACGTTGAAAGGGCTGCCGCTGGCGTACAACCGTGACCTGCAGGAGGACAAGGAGCCGGTCTTCGACTCCGTGGACCAGCTGCTGGTGCTGACGCCCGCGATGGCAGGCCTGGTGGCCACCCTCACGTTCGATACCGATCGGCTGGCCGCGCTCGCCCCACGGGGATTCTCGCTGGCCACGGATGTTGCCGACTGGCTGGTTCGGCAGCGGGTGCCGTTCGCCGAGGCGCACGACATCGCCGGCGCTGCGGTGCGGTTCTGCGAGCAGCACGGGCTCGACCTCTCCGACCTGACCTCCGAACAGCTGACGGAGATCTCCCCGCGGCTGCAGCCTCCGGTGCTGGAGGTCCTCACCGTCGGCGGATCGATCGACAGTCGCGACGGCCGGGGCGGAACCGCGACCGTCCGCGTACGCGAGCAGCTGCAGGAGGTGCAGGGCCGCGTCGAGGACCTGACCGCCTGGCTGTCCGCGCTGCTGGGGCCGGAAGCGGCGGCGGAGTCTGCCGCTCCGTAACCCGGATACTCGGGGGACTCCGAGCGGTCCGGCCAGTAGGGTCAGTGGCCGGACCGCAGACGGGCGGAGCCGAGGACCGAAGGGACGGCAGAACGGGTGAGTGCAGTCTTCGACGAGCTGACATGGCGGGGCCTGGTGGCGAGCTCCACCGACGAGGCAGCGCTGATCGAGCACCTCGAAGCCGGGCCCGTCACCTTCTATGTCGGGTTCGACCCGACGGCCCCCAGCCTGCACATGGGCAACCTGGTGCAGCTGATGGTGGCTCGGGCGATGCAACGAGCCGGTCACCGACCGCTGATCCTGGTCGGTGGGTCGACCGGCTTGATCGGCGATCCCAAGGCCACCGGCGAGCGAGTGCTCAACAGCAAGGAGACGGTGGCCGGCTGGGTCGAGAGGATCCAGCAGCAGGTCGCGAAGTTCGTGGACTTCACCGGACCGGCTGCGGCCCAGGTGGTGAACAACCTCGACTGGACCGAGAGCCTGTCGGTGCTGGACTTCCTTCGCGACATCGGCAAGCACTTCCCGGTCAACCGGATGCTGGCGCGCGAAGTGGTCAAGGCCCGGTTGGAGGACGGGATCTCCTACACCGAGTTCTCCTACGTGCTGCTGCAGTCGCTGGACTTTCTTGAGCTCAACCGCAGCTACGGGTGCACGCTTCAGTTCGGCGGCAGCGACCAGTGGGGCAACATCACCGCCGGCGTCGAGCTGCTCCGCCGGTCCGACGGCACCCACGTGCACGCGCTCGCGACGCCGTTGCTCACCAAGGCGGACGGGACGAAGTTCGGCAAGACCGAGTCCGGCACGGTGTGGCTCGACCCGGAGATGACCTCGCCGTACGCGTTCCACCAGTTCTTCCTCAACGCCGAGGACGCGAAGGTGGTCGAGTACCTCAAGGTGTTCAGCGAGCGGCCGCGCGACGAGATCGACGAGCTGGCGCGACAGACGGTCGAGGCCCCTCACCGGCGGGCGGCGCAGCGGGCGCTGGCCGACGACATCACCGCGCTCGTTCACTCGCCGGCTGAGCGGGATGCCGCCGTGGCGGCAGCCGCTGCGCTCTTCGGGCGGTCGGATCTCGCAGAGCTCGCCGAGCCGACCCTGGCCAGCCTGGTGCACGAGCTGCAGGCGCCGGACCTGCAGGTGGGAGCAGAATTGCCGCCCGTGGTGGACGTGCTGGAGGCGAGCGGGGTGGTGGCCAGCAAGTCGGCGGCCCGTCGGGCGATCGCCGAAGGAGGGGCCTACCTCAACAACGTGCGGCTCGCCGACCCGGAAGCCCGACTCGGCGACGACGACCTGCTGCACGGCCGGTACGTCATCACTCGCCGCGGCAAACGCACGGTCGGAGCGGTCGCCTTGGTGCGTGCCACCAGGGGTGAGGACGATCACTGGGAGCCGAGTTGACTCGGCCGAAGCGCCCGCGTAATGTTCTCTGAGCCTTGAGGGGCGCGGGACGCGGCGAGGGGGAGACCCGGAGCAGCGGCCGACCCGACACAGGAAACCCAAAACCACTTCAACCGACTTCGGTCCTGCGCGCTCTGCAAGACGACGACAGGGACGAGGGTAGCGAAGCGGCGGCGGGTCGGGAGCACCAGTCGGGAACTTGACTCCGATGGGTGTCCTGGTAAGGTAGGGCAGGTTGCCTGAGTGCCGGAATCGCCTAGCGATGAGGGTCTGGAGAGGCAGTTCAGGACCGAATGTCGGGTTTGACTCCGACGGAGGACCTGAATAAAGTGGGCGAGTTGCCCCGAGCCAGAACTGCGACAGCAGGGATGGGCTCGAGAGCAGCCAACAAAGGGTCTGCATCGCGGATTTGACTCCGTGAAACAGCCCCAATAAAGTAAGTCGAGTTGCCCCAAGCGGGAGTCGCAAGACGATCGCGCGGTGTGCACCCGAATCTTGAGAACTCAACAGCGTGCTTAAAAGTCAATGCCAATAAATGCACTAAACCCCGTGCTCAGGCGACAACGACTTGAAGCTCATCGAGCGATCGATGAGTTCTCAACTCGGTCTGAGTCCGGATTTCTTTGAGATTGATTGATACAGATCCAGCTTGGATCTGCGTCAGCGATCGAACTAGTTGATGACGATTCCCGGCTCGTAAGAGCCGATATCGATATTTTTCAACGGAGAGTTTGATCCTGGCTCAGGACGAACGCTGGCGGCGTGCTTAACACATGCAAGTCGAACGGTGACCTCGAAGCTTGCTTCGGGTGATCAGTGGCGAACGGGTGAGTAACACGTGAGCAACCTGCCCTTGACTCTGGGATAACAGCTGGAAACAGCTGCTAATACCGGATACGACCTCGACCGACATCAGTCGAGGTGGAAAGCTCCGGCGGTCAAGGATGGGCTCGCGGCCTATCAGCTAGTTGGTGAGGTAACGGCTCACCAAGGCTTCGACGGGTAGCCGGCCTGAGAGGGCGACCGGCCACACTGGGACTGAGATACGGCCCAGACTCCTACGGGAGGCAGCAG
>DASQLI010000201.1:0-40714 GCA_035630075.1 Microlunatus sp. | reverse complement strand
GACCGGATCGAGCTGGTCGGCACCATGGCCGACGACGGGCTGTCTCCGGAGCCGGCGCTGGTCGGGCAGGTGCGGCGGGCCACGAGCCTGCCGATCCGGGTGATGCTGCGGCTCCGGGCCGGATTCGGCACCGACGGCGGTGAGGTGACCCGGTTGCAAGGGCTGCTCTCGTCGTACCGGTCGGTCGGTGCGGATGGAGTGGTGCTCGGCTTCCTCAACGGGCACACCGAGGTCGATGCCGCCGTGGTGCTGGAGATCATCGGCTCCGATCCCGACTTCGGTTGGACGTTCCACCGGGCGGTCGACTCGTGCTTCTCCACCGACAAGGCCTGGCGGACCCTGCGGCAGCTGCCTGGACTGGACCAGGTGCTGACGGCGGGATCGGCTCGCGGGGTGACCGAGGGACTGGACGAGCTGGTCGCACGGGCGCGGGCCGACGAGTTCGCGCGGTCGGTGATCATGGCCGGCGGAGGTTTGCTGCCCGAGCACGTGCCGTGGCTGGCGCGTGCCGGTGTGCGGTCGTTCCACATCGGTTCCTCGGCCCGACCGCTGGGGTCGTGGAAGGCGTACGTGGACGCCGATCTGGTGGGCACCTGGCGGCGGCTGATCGACGAGACGATGCGACGGAGCGAGCCGGACGCCGTCCCGCCGAGTGCCCCCTCGTGATCTTCATCGACCCGCCGACCTGGCCGGGTCACGGGCGGCTCTGGTCGCACATGATCAGCGACACCTCCTACGCCGAGCTGCACGACTTCGCTGCCTTGGTGGGTATCCCGCCGCGGGCCTTCGAGCGTGATCACTACGACGTGATCGCCGAGCGGTACGAGTCGGTGGTGGCGGCCGGGGCCCAGCGCGCCAGCTCACGGGAGATCGTCGCGATGCTGCACCGAGCGGGGTTGCGACGGCGACACCGGTCGGCCCTGGCGCCACCGCTGGGCCGCCGCTGGCCACGGCCGCTGGCGCCGGGCGATCTGGTCGCCGTCGTGTCGCCCTCCGGGCCGGTGGCTCCCCAGCGGCTCGCCCGTGGGGTGGCCCTGCTGGAGTCCTGGGGACTCCGGGTCCGGCTGCAGCCGCGGGTGCTCAGCGCGTACGATCCGTTGCCCTACCTGGCAGCCGATGATCATGGTCGGGCGATGGATCTGACGGCGGCGTGGTCGGACTCGGAGGTCGCGGCGGTGTGGGCTGCCCGCGGCGGCTACGGAGCACAGCGGATGGCCGACCTGGTGGACTGGCCATCTCTGCGCGTGGCAGGGCGGAAGCCCTTCGTAGGCTTCTCGGACGTGACCGCCCTGCACGCGCGGCTCGGTCGCGAGCTCGACCAGGTGACGGTGCACGGCCCGGTGCTCGGCTCGGCCGGTCAGTTCGACGACGAAGCGTCGGTGGCAGCCCTCCGCGGGTTGCTCATGGGCCGGGGACCCGGTGCGGGCACAGTGCTGGTCGGCGGGCGGAGTTCGGTGCCCGGAGTCGGGCAGGGCCGGCTGGTCGGCGGCAACCTCTCTTTGATCGCGGCCGACGTCGGCGTCGAGCCGCCGCCGGAGGTGTCCTCGATCGCGGTGTTCGAAGACATCGGCGAGGACGGCTACCGGATCGATCGAATGCTCACCCAGCTGCTGCGGTCGCGCTGGTTCGACCAGGTCCGTGGAGTGGTGGTGGGTGAGTTCCGCCCGGTGCCGGGTGCGGCGCCGGACTCGTCCGGTCTGGCGGCTGCGGTGATCGCCGACCGGCTCGCCGCACTGCGGATCCCGGTGCTCGCGGACGCGCCGGTCGGTCATGGCTCCCGCAACTTGGCCCTGCCGCTCGGCGCCGCCGTCACCTTGTCGTGTGGTCCGGTGGGCGGCACCGGCTCCCTCGCCCTCGCCTGACCGGACCAGACTTTTGGAGCGAAATCCACATCTGGCGTGGATGGCGGTGCAGAATTCCGCGCTCTGTGGCCGGTCCACCGGCCGATCAGGCGGCGGGAGTCCCGGCCAAGGGGGCGGGGAGCGGCTCGGTGTGCACCACCACCAAGGAGGTGACTGCGCGGGTCAGGCAGACGTACAGCCGCCGGAGTCCGGTCACCTCGTCCGGTTCCCCGGCCACGATCGCGGCCGGTTCCAGCAGCACCACGTGGTCGAACTCCAGGCCCTTGGCCAGCGAGGCCGGCACCAGGTCGACGCGGGCGTCGAAGATCTGGGCGTCCTCGCCCAGCAGGTCGTAGCGGATGGCCGCCCGTTCGAGGGACGTGCGGATGGCCTGTACGGCAGCGTCGGGGACGATGACGCCCACCGTGCCCTCGCGGTCCAGGGCCGCCGTCGTCGCGGCGACCAGGTCATCAGGTTCGTGCGAGCTCCGGCGCAGGTCGAGCGCCCCGCGATTGCGGCGGACCGAGTGCGGCGGCGTCAGGTGCGGCGCGATGCTGGGCAGCAGCCGGGCGGCGAAGTCGATCACCGCACCCGGCACCCGGAAGCCGGCGACCAGCTCCTCCACCTCGGCATCCGGGTGCCCCAGATGGGTCATCGACTCCGCCCAGGACGAGGTCGCCCACGGCGTGGTCGCCTGGGCGAGATCGCCGAGCACGGTCACCGAGCCGGTCGACGCCCGCCGCCCGACGGCTCGCAGCTGCATGGCCGACAGGTCCTGGGCCTCGTCGACGATCACGTGGCCCAGACTCGGCGTACGGCTGACCAGGTCACTCGCCTCGTCGATCAAGATCACGTCGGCCAGCGACCAGCGGGCCGAGCCGACGCTGCGGGCCGGCTTCCGCATCGAGATCAGCGACTGTTCGTCGGGGGTGAGGATCCCGTGCGAAGCGGCGGCCAGGAACTCGGCGTCGGTCAGAAGCCGGAGCACGATCTTGGCCGGGTCGATCTTGGGCCAGAGCGCGTCGGCGTACATCTTCACCGGGCGGCTGCGGGCGACGGCGTTCTGCACCCGGTCGTCGGGGGAGTCGCCGGCCGCCTCCATCCTCAGCAGCACCTGGTGCGCCAGCCGTTGCGGCAGCATCGTCCGGCCGGCCTCGTAGCGCACCCCGCGGCTGGTCAGCTCGTCGATGATCTCGGCGGCAAGATAGGCGCCGACCCGCCATTGGTACGCCCCCCGCGGCACCACCAGGGGCTCGGTCGGTCGGCCGACGTGCCCCCACACCGCGCGGTGCAGCACCTGGGCCATTCGGGCGTCCCCCTTGATCAACGCCGCCGGCACCAGGTCCAGGCCGCGGATCGCCGCCCCGGTGGCTTTCCCGACCAGCGACGAGACGGTCGCCTGGGTTGCGTCGATCTCGCCCAGCGCGGGCAGCACATCACTGATGTAGGACAAGAAGCTGTCGTTCGGCCCCACCACCAACACGCCCGACCGGGCCAGCTGGTCGCGGTAGGCGTACAGCAGGTACGCGGCACGGTGCAGCCCGACCGCGGTCTTGCCGGTGCCGGGTGCGCCCTGGATGCACAGTGAGTCGCTCAGCCGGGCCCGGACGATCCGGTCCTGCTCGGGCTGGATGGTGGCCACGATGTCGCGCATCGGCCCGGTCCGCGGTCGCTCGATCTCGGACTCGAGGATCTCCGACTCCAGTCCGTACTCGCCGCCGATGCTGGTGAGGTCCTCGTCCTCGTACGCGGTCAACGTGCCGTGGGAGAACCCGAACCGGCGCCGCATCCGGACGCCCATCGGCTCGCCGGGCCGGGCCTGGTAGAAGGGGAGGGACATCTGCGCCCGCCAGTCGATCACCATCGGCTCGCCGCCGATCTCGCCGGTGACGTGACGGCGGCCGATGTAGAGCGTCTCGTCGAGCTCGCCACCCAGGCTCGTGTCGTAGTCGAGGCGGCCGAAGAACAGCGGCACCTCTGCGTCGTCCTCCAGAGCCTTCATCCGGCGATAGAGGACCTGCTTCAGGTGCTCGGTCGAGACGTGGTCGCCGCCGATGGCGGTCAGCCCCGCGGTGTGCTCGCGCATTCGGTGCAGCGCCGCACGTGACTGGAGGAGATGTTGTCGCTCGCGCTCGAGGACTGGGTCGGCGGGTACGGTCGGGTCGGACGAGGGCATGGCAGAGCCTCCGGTCGCTCGGCAGGTGGGAGGGCCGGGCGACACTACCAGCAGGTCACCCACCGGTCACCTGGTTTTCCGTCATCCCTGCGCACGCACGTGGGACACAGACCACCGAGACGGGCCGGGCGACGCACCGCTCGCGTACCGGGCCTCGCTGCTCGATCCGTACGCTGAGGTCGTGAGCTCCGACAGCGGTCGCAAGTACGTCATCCCGGACGATCCCGCCGACCGACCGGTGCGGACTCGACGAGCGGTTCGGGTGATCCTGGTGGACTCCGACGACCGGACTCTGCTGTTCGAGGACAGCGATCCCGGCATCGCCGGCGTCACCTGGTGGGTCACGCCCGGCGGTGGCATGGACCCGGGAGAGACCGAGCGCCAGACGGCCGTCCGGGAGGTCGCCGAGGAGACCGGGTACATGCTCGCCGAGGATGACCTGGTGGGTCCGCTGGCCACCCGGTACGCGGTGCACGGCTACTCCGACCAGGTGCTGGAGCAGCAGGAGTCGTTCTACCTGGCCCGGGTGAGCGCCTTCGAGATCGACACGTCCGCGCACACCGAGGAGGAGCAGATCACCCTGCAGGGACACCGCTGGTGGGGGCGGGAAGAGATCGAAGCGGGAGCGTCCTGGGTCTGGCCGGCCGAGCTCGTTGAGCTCTGGGACCGTGCCGCGGCACCCGATCAGCCGCCATGGGATCTCGGCTGGCAGGAGGAGTCGACGGTGGCCGTGGAGTCAGAGCGGCGTCGGTGACCGTGATGTTGTCCGCCCCGCGGTGCCGAGACACCGATCGCTCATCGCACCGTGGACCATCAGAAGAGGTGGCCCACGGCGCGACTCGCTCCATCTCCGCGGGGGCACTGTGAAAGCCGGGCACCAGTCGGGACGACCGAAGCATGCCGGGTCAGGACCGGCCTGTCGTGAGCCGGATGACGATGCTCTCGACACCGCCGGGCCTGTCGACGATGTCGGCGGATCCGTGCGCGCTCTGGTAGCGACCGGTGCCCCCCGTCACGGCCAGGGTGAACTGGACCGGGTCTGTCGGCGGTCCGGTCGGTCCGTCTCCGATGCCTTGCAGGATGATCTGTCCGTCCGGCAGGTCGAGGGTGGTCAGGATCTGGGTCGTCAGGGCGGTGGGGCTGGTGGCGACGACGGTCATCACGGTGGCTCCGCGGCCAGCGGGCTTGCCGAATCGGGTGAGCCGGTCCGAGCTGACGATCTGATCACCCAGCCCCAGGGCTGGACCCGGGCTGCCGACGTCGACGACGGCGAACTGCTCGGTCTCTGCCGAGAGCGTGAGCGCCGTGCCGGCGTGCTGAGCGGGTCCGCCCGGCGTCGCCGTGGCCACGGGTACGGATCCGACGGTGAGGGCACCGGCGACGACGGCTGCCAGACCGACAGTCGCGAGGCTGATGGATGTCGAGGTACGCATGAGTGTCTGGTTCTCCTTGGATGTGTGCTGGTGATGGTCGAGCAGGCCGTACGGACTGTTCCGAGCGGCCGGTCGAGGAACTGCGCCGCGGTCGCGACGTATTACCTCGTGATCCCTAGGCGACGCGGTCGAGGTCGGCGGCGTCCGGTCGGCTCAAGGCGACGGCGACCGCCGACTGCAGCGCCAGCAGCGGGTTCCGGGTCTCCGACGGGCGATGCCAGGCGAGGTAGCCGTCCGGTCTGATCAGCGCTGCTCCCGTGTCACCGAGCTGGTAGCGCGAGGTCAGAGTGTCGCTGGACCGATCGGTCGAGACGACGCCCGACAGGTCGTGGTCGGCCGTCAGCGCAACGATGGGGAGGCCTTCGCCGGCCAACGCCGCAACGGCTCGTCGCCAGGCATGGCCGGATCGACCTGTGATGACGGTCAACCGTCCGTCGAAGAGGTCGAGGGTCGAAACCGGTGCGCCGCCCCGATGCTGCACCCACACGTGCGGTGCGCGGTCGCCCACCCCGGCACCGGACGCGATCACCGGCGACGCGTAGTGCACTCCGGTATCCCAGGCCAGTCCGTCTGCAGGAGGCTGCGGCCCGCGGACGAGTGATCGCCGGACGTTCGCCTCACCCACCGGTCGCCGCTCGAGCTCGTAGCTGTCGAGCAGGCTGTCGTCGGCCCAGCCGCGAAGCACCCAGGCCATCTTCCACCCGAGGTTGTGAGCACCGGCGATGGCCGTGTTCATGCCCGTACCTCCGACCGGGGTGGTGCGGTGGGCGGCATCGCCCACCAGGAAGGCCGGCCCGGAGCGGAACGCCACCGCCAGGTGTCCGGCCATCTCGAACGACATCACCGACTCGACGTCGGCCTGCAGGTCCGGGAGCCCGGTGCCCGCTCGGAGCATGGCGATGATCCGTGCGGGGCTCCAGTCGGCCATGGTCTCGCCGGCCTCCGGATGCCACTCGCGGGCGAAGATCCATCGGTCGTCGGCGCTGGTCGGGACGAACAGCCCTTCGGCGCCGTCGACCATCACCGCGTTGAGTGCCGACGGTGTCCGCCCCAACCGCGCCGTCAGGTCGGCTCGGAACGTGACGGAGATGAAGTCGCCGATCGACCCCAGGTCCTCAACGGCGATACCCAGCTCGTCCCGGACCTTGCTGTACGGGCCATCGGCACCGATCAGGTACCTCGCCTTGACCTGCAGGCGTCGGCCGGTGACGGAGTCGAGCAGCTCCGCCCGAACGCCCACCGACCCGGTGTGCAGCGCGGTGAGCTCGGTGCCGAAGCGCACGGTCCCGCCACAGCTGATCAAGAGGTCGAGCAGCACCGGTTCCAGGTGATCCTGGGGAACGCACGTCGGCGTGACCGGACTCACCGCGAGTGCTTGCTCGTCGGTCGGATACCCGAACGGGACTGTGAGCTGCACCGGCGCGCTCAACGTGCTGGAGACCGACAGCAGCGGTTGCACCCCGATGGCGCCGGCCCTCACCTGCTGGTCGATCCCCCAGGTGCGGAGCAGCTCCATGGTGCGCGTGCTGACCCCGGTGGCTTTGGGAAAGGGTGAAGTGCCGCGGTGCTTCTCCACGACCAGGACGCTCACGCCGTGTCTGGCCAGGCTGATCGCCGCGGTCAAACCGGCGGGCCCGGCACCGACCACGACAACGTCGTGGCTGATGACCGAAGTGGTGGACATACTGACTCCTTCGCTTGGTGGTGTGCACCAGCCTGGAGTCGACGGACCGTCGCGACATCGGTTCAGATCACCGAGTTAGCGCGCGCGTCCGACTACCGATCCTGCAGTCCCGCCATCAGCTCGCGCAGCTCACCGCGTCGGTGGGTGCCTGTCTTGGCCAGCAGGCTCGCGACATGGGTGTCCACCGTCCTCGGGGAGAGGTAGAGGCGCCCCGCCACCTCGGCGTTGGACAGGCCCTGAGCGACCAGCTGGAGCACGTCCATCTCTCGGCTGGTCACGCCCTGCGAGCGCAGTTGCGCCGGAACGGGGCTGTCACCGCGGCCGCGACGCGTCTCGGCACCGGCCCGCCGCAACAGGTCGCGACAGACCCGAGCGAATCGCTCGTCGCCTTGTTCTCGATGGACGACGAGCTCCGTGCGGAGGGTGGGGATCGGGTCGCCCCAGCCCTCCAGCACGGCGGATTCCAGAGCCAGCAGCCGCAGCAGCCGTCCCCACCACGGCCGGTCCCCGATCAGCCGGTCGCCTTCCGCCATCCGATCGCGGGCCAGATCGGAGTCGCCGGCCCGTCCTGCGACCACGGCGTCGGCGTACGCGAGTGCGGCGCGATGATGGCTCAGCTTTCCGACGCCGGCGGTACGGAGGAACGTTCTGGCCTCCTCGTCGCGATCGGCCAGCACGGTCCGGAGCACGACCCACGGACCCCAGTACGCGACGGGTGCCGCCGAGCCGTGGGCGGCGAGCGTGGTCATGGACTCGTCCAGGTAGGCGTTGGCTCGTGGCAGATCATGGCTCAACAGGTACGGCCACGCCCGGACAGCCGGGACGAGCGCCGTGGCTTCCAGGGAGACGTCCGGCTGGGCGGCAGCCGTGGCCAGCGCCGCCGACATGCCCTCCGCATCGCCGACGGCGGCGCGAGCCGCGGCGACTGCCAGATCGGCGAGGGCCGCCAAGCCCGTCAGCCCCAGCTGATGGGCGTCCTCGGACGTGCGCCGCGCCTGGGGCTCCGCCGCGGCGGGACCGGCGACGGTCATCAGCTGCTCGGTGGTGATCACGTCGATGGACACGACCTTGCTCAGCAGCCCGAGATCGAGGGCCAGCTCCCTGGCCTGGGTGAGCGAGCGTGTCGGACGGCCATCGCTGAGCTCGGCCAGCCCGAGCCCGAACAGTGCTTCGACGCGCCACGTGACGAGGCCGTGTTCGGCCGCGCACTGTGCTGCGCGCTCGTAGTCCGCAGCGTCGAGCTCGTTCGAGGCGAAGCTCGCGCATCGTCCGGCGATGACCAGGGCCGCACACAGCAGGTCGGGAGCATCGGCGTGCTCAGCCGCCTCGACGGCGGCGCGGGCGGTTGTTGTGGCTCGCCCGAGGTCGCCTGAGCCGAACGACGCCTCGGCCTCGAGGACGAGCGACAGTGGGTCGCCGGGCCGACCAGCCCTGTCGACCAGCTGCTGTGCCTGATCCCAACGACCGGCTGCGATGGCGGCCCCGGCCAGCTGGAGACACAGCCCGGCGTGGTCGTTGCCGCTCAGCTCGTCCAGGACGGGGATGCCGCCGTCCAGCGCCTCCCCGGCCCGGCCCAGCAGGGTGAGCAGACGTGCCCGGTCGATCGCCAGCTGAGCAGCAGGCGCGCCCAGCGACGCCGCCTGACCGAGGAGTTCTTTGGCGGCATGCAGGGCTCCCCGGTCGATGTCGCGTCCCGCCAGCCGGAGCAGGATCGCTGTCGCCCGGGCGGACTCGCCGGCCTGGGTCAGCAGGTCCGCCGCCAGCGCTTCATCGGCGTCGCCGCCGCGAGCCAGCAGCAGGTCGGCGACCCGATCCACCAACACCGATCTCTCGGTGGGCACCAGCCCGGCCAGGACAGCGGCGCGCGTGAGGTTGTGCCGCCACACGAGCTGCGTCCCTCGTGGCACGAGCAGCCCGTTGCCCGCACCGGCGCGCAGCCCTGTCGAGACGGCCGCGGCGTCCAGCCGGGCTGTCGAACCGACGAGTGACCAGTCCGGCTGCTCGCCGAGTACGGCGGCAGCCTGCAGCACACGACGAGCATCGGGGTCCAGCTCGGCCATGCGTCGACCGACGAGGTCGGTCATCGTGCGGGGCATCGGTGCCCTCGTGGTCAGGTCTGCGAGGGCAGCCGGCAGCAGATCCTCCACCAGCAGCGGCAGTCCGTCGGCATGATCGATCAAGGCGGCCAGGGCTTCCCCGTCGATCGGACGGCCGGCGGTGTGGGCTGTCGCCAGAGCTGCCGTACCTGCCTCGTCCAAGCGGTCGAGCCACACCGTGACCATGCCGTCATGGCGGTTGAGCGTGCCGACCACGGAGTCGACGGGGCGGATGCTGCGCGGGGCACCGGGTTGGTCGTCCCAGGCCGTCGCCGCGATCATGATCGACGAGTGCCGGGCGGCATCGGCCAAGTAGCCGACGATGGTGACCGTGTCCGGGTCGGCCCAGTGCAGATCCTCCAACACCAGAAGACATCCGGCGGCAGCGGCGCCGGCGACGGTGAGGAGACGCAGCAGCCCTTCGCCCAGCACCAGCATGGGGTCAGCGAGCTCCGGAGTGGCAGCCGGTGGACCCTGCCCCGCCCAGCCGGGCACCAAGCGCCCCAGAGCCGCACGATAAGGACGAAGGCTCGGATCGTCGAGCGAGATGCCGTTCCGCAGGTGCTCGAGAACTGCCTCGGTCAGTGCCCGGTAGGTTCCGCCGCCAGGGGCCGAACGGCCGGTGAGGACAGTGAATCCCGCCGCTCGGGCGTGGTCCGCGATCTCGATCATCAGCCGGGTCTTGCCGATCCCGGCCTCCCCGACGAGGAGCACCCCACCGCCGGAACCTTCTCTCGCCGAAGCCAGCAGATGGTCGGCGACAGCGATCTCTGGCTCGCGTCCGACGAGCGGCACTCTCATGAGGACTCCGCCCGCCGCGTCGGCCGACCCGAGAGCGGGCAGCGTCGACGCTGGCGCAGGCTCGCGGGCGCGATCCTCGACCGATCTGCGTGCATCCTCTGGCCACCGTTCTCCGCCGTCGACGGCAGCGCTCACGCTACCCGTGTAGGACGGCCGCGGCGATGGCGCGGATCTTGAGATCTCGGTGAGGCGCCCGCCCCGGGTGCTCACCCTGCTCTTCGACCTGCTCCGGAACGAGCTGGTGATGACCCTGCGACCGGTCCCGCCGGAGACGATCCGAGAGATCGTGGACGTCTGGCTGCCGCTGCTGGGCTGGTCGGAGGCGGCCGGGAGCTCCGACGGGGGTCCGGCAGCACGCTGACGTCAGCGGGGACCACCACCGCCACCCATCCCGCCGGCCGGTGCTGCGCCGGCCGTGACCGTGGCGACCGACGTGGCCGAGCCCAGCGTGCCGGATGCAGACGAGCCACCGACGGCGTGGCCCGATGCGGTGCCGCCGGTGTAGATCGAGTACTCCTCGCCGGAGCTGATGTCGGCGGTGGAGACGACGACGTTCTGCACGGTCTTCGAGGTCGTGTAGGTGGCGATCACCTCGTTGTCGGCGTTCACGATCTGGATCACCGTGCCGGCCTCCACCGCGTTGTCGAGCGTGGCGAACACCCAACCCTGCTTGGAGTCCGCACTTGGTGAGACGACCATGCCAGCGCTGCCGGCTGCCACCAGGGTGCCGCCGTCGACGGTGAAGTCGCCGTTGACATCGAGGGCCCCATTGCCGCTGTTGGTAGGCCCGTCGACGACCACGGTGCCACCGGTCATCGCCACGGTCCCGTTGGAGTCCAGGCCGTCCCCCTCGGCGTCGACCACCAGGGTGCCGCCGGTGATGGTCAGCGAGTAGTCGCCGACCTGCTCGCCCCCGCCGCCCATGCCGCCGCCTTGGCCGCCACCACCCGAGCCGCCCTCGGGCGGTGTGCCCTGCTGGTCACCCTGCTCGGCCTGAGTCTGATCGGCTTGGTCGGTCTGATCGGCGGTATCGGTAGCGGTGGAGTCCGTGGTGCCGCCGGCAGCGTTCACGCCGTCGTCGCTCGAGGTCACCTGGGTGCCACCACCGCTGACCGTGATGTGCGCGGCTTCCAGGCCCTCGACCGAGGTGGTCACGTCGACGGTGCCCTTGCTGATCACCAGCTCGTCCTCGGCGTGCACCGCGTCGTCGCCGCTGGCCAGGGTCAGCGTGGCACCGGACACGGCAGTGGAGCCGTCGCTGTGCAGGGCGTCGTCGCTGGCGTCGACCGTGATCGTCCCGCCTTCCAGGATGGAGATGACGCCGGCCTTCAGACCCTTGGTGGAGTTCTCGTCGTTGGGCGTCGTGGTGTGCCCGCCGCCGGTGGTCGCGGTCACGGTGCCGCCGGTGATCATGAGATCGGTCGCCGCGTCGATGCCGTCGCCGGCCGAGGCGGTCAGCGTGACCGTCCCGCCCTGGATGTCGACGTACCCGGCGGTGTCGTCCGCGTCGTTGTCGGCCTTGATCGCGTCGCCGCCGGAGGTGACCGTGATCGTGCCGTCGGTGACGACGACGTAGTCCTTGCCGCGGATGCCGTCGTCTTCGGCCTGCACCGTGATGGTCCCGGAGCCGATCACCAGGCCGTCGGTGGTGGCGATGCCGTCGTTGCCGTTGCCCTTCACCGTCAGCGATCCCGTGCCCGCGAGGGTCAGGTCGGCCGCGCTGTAGAGGGCGGCGTTGACGTCGGCGTCGTCGGCGTAGCTGTCCATGTCACTGAGGGTGTTCTGGCTGCCTTCCGCGGTGATCACGGTGACCTCGTCGGCGTCGGTGGCCGCGATCGCGGCGCCGCTGCTGCTGGAGATGTCCGCCCCGTCGAGCACCAGGGTCACCTTCGCGTCGACGGCGTCGATGACCACCTGGCCATCGGACAGCGAGCCGGTGAGGAGGTAGGTGCCCTCGGCGGTGATGGTCACGGTGGAGCCGTCGATGGTTACGTTGTCGCTGCCGTCGCCGGACGCGGACGCCGTGTCACCGTCCAGCGTGACCGTCGTGGCCGCCGATGCGTCGTAGGCGGTGTCCTCGACCGAGTGCGCCTCCTTGTCGGCGGCCAGCACCTGCTCGGCGGTCTGGGTGGCGGAGACGGTGACAGCGGAGGTGCTGGAGGTCGAGTCCGTGCTGCTGCTCGAGGCCGCGCTGCACCCGGCCAGGGCGCCGGCGCCGAGGACGGCGAAGGCGGCCAGACCGGCGAGGCGGCGGCGTCCGATGCTGATCATGAGATGGGTTCCTTGTCTTTCAGGTGTCGGTTGAGAACGGGATGCCACCGATGGGCCGGTAGGTCAGGTCGCAGCGCCGCGAGACCGGTGCCGAACTTGGAGATCGAGCACGGACGGTGCTGGTGAGCCCACAGGGCACGGTCCATCTCGGCGGCAGGTCCGGGACACTTGGTCTCGACGACGGCGCACCCTGCGAGCTGTCGCTCACCGCTCCCGTCGGGCAGGGTCCAGGTCAGCTCCGTGTCGATGGTGACGCGGCTCCGGCTCCGCGGCAGGAACAGGGTGACCCGGTGGTAGTTGGTGATCAAGGTCGGCTGCAGGGCGTCGGCGGAGGCCGGCGCACTGGCGCCTGTCTGCACCAGCGCCGCGTACGCAACAGCGCGATCCTGTCGGACCAGGCGCTCGCCGTCGCCGGAGTACGGGACCCGCTGCTTGACCGTGGTCCCGCGCGGTCCGCGGGTCTTCACCTCGAGCAGGTGCAGACCGCTGTCCAGGTAGCTGCGGGTCCTGAGCTTGAACCGACGCCGGCGGCGCAGAGCCGCAAGCCGGTAGGCGAGCAGATCAGCGGTGTCGAAGTACACCGACCGGTAGCTGAACTGACGTCGGTCGTCGATCTGCAGCACCCGGGCCGTGCCCGGCAGGGTGTCGAGGACGTGATCGAGGTCGTCGGTGCGGACCAGGTACTTGCGATCGATCCGGGTGAGCAGACCTGCGCGCTCAGTGAGCTCCTCGAGACCGATGGGCTGCATCGTGGCGATCATCGGGCGGTCTCCCGATCACGTCCGGTCATCGCCGGCTCGGACAGGGCGGCGTCGTCTCGCCGACCCGACCGACGCACTCGGTAGCGTACGTCCACCCAGGTGGTGTCGTTGACCAGGTCGAGCTTCACCACCGACAGGTTGACCACCTGCGCGCCGAGCAGCATCTCCAGGTGCGACCGGAGCACAGCCTCGTCCCGGTGCGCCACGTCGACCACGATGGTCTGCTGCCGGTAGCGGTGGAACAGCCGCGGATGGTCGGCGACCGCCAGCACGACCACGACCAAGATCATCAAGCCGACCACGATGGCCGACGGCGTGGTGGTCAGTCCGGCGAGCAGGCCCAGGGCCAGCGAGGCGAAGTAGTAGGCGACCTCGGTCTGGGAGATCTCGCTCGACCGCAGCCGGATGATCGACAAGACGCCGAACAGGCCGAGACCGAGACCGGCTCCGACGGCGCTGGACCCCAGGACGATGGACACAGCCAACACACCGACGTTCACGCCCAGGAAGGCGACGACGAGGTCGTGGCGGTGATGCCGGGGGAAGTAGACGCCGAAGGCCAGCAGCGTGATGGCGACCAGGTCGATCGCGATCATGATCATGGAGTTCATGCCCAGTCCTTCATCAGTGGTTCACGGTGTGTTCATCCTGGCCAGCGGATCTCTGAGGTTCCTGTGAGCGGTCGATGCCTCTCTGATGAGGTCGCGATCACACCGACGCTCCTCTTGTCGAGGTGTGAGGTGGAGGTTCCCGGTGCAGAGACCGGGTTGGTGGCGAGCGCCGGGCCGCTCACAGACGGACTCGGATGTGGTCAGGACTTGCTGAACCGGTGGATGACCGGTCAACGCATGGCTCGTACGCCAGCGGGCGCGACCTTGGTCCCGACGCGCCGAACCACTGGCACTACTGGTACGCGGCTGAAATGGGCAAGATGGGGGGTGACAGAGCAACCGCTGTCCACGACGACGAGGGGGAGAGATGTCCCAGCTGATTGTCGGCATCGATGGTTCACCGGAGAGCGAGTCCGCGATGGCCTGGGCTCTGGAGGAGGCGAGTCGGCGCGACCTGGAGGTCGAGCTCATCTACGCACTCGCCGTGCCCGTCGTCTCCGACGCGTACGGGATGGTGATGACTCGTCCGGACATCGACGAGCTGACGGACTACTCGCAGCAGCTGCTCGACGCCGCCCTGACCGCTGCCCAGGCGTCGGCCCCGGACCTCTCCGTCAGCGCCCGGCTCGCCAGCGGACCTCCGGCGGCCGTGCTGATCGAGGCCTCCAAGCACGCCGGTGGTTTGGTGGTGGGCACCCGGGGCCTGGGCGCGATCAGCGGCAAGCTGCTGGGCTCGGTGAGCGTACGGCTGGCCGGCAAGTCGGTCTGCCCGGTGTACATCGTGCCGCCCGAGTGGCGTGAGCGTCCCGCGCCGAACGGCTCGGTGCTGGTCGGTGTCGACGGGTCGGAGCACTCCGACGCCGCGCTCCGGCTCGCCCTCGAAGAGGCACGGTGTCGCGGCGTGGGGCTCTCCGTGCTGTCGGCGTACCACGTGCCGTGGCTGGCCCGCCCGGTGGAACCGGAACTGATCGGGGAGTTCGAGGAGTCCGAGCGCTGGTTGGCCGACAAGACGATCACCGAGTCTCTGGACCGGGTCAGGGGGCACGCCTACACCGACGTGCCGATCGAGCGGATCACGGTGAAGGCGATGCCTGCCGAGGCTTTGGTCGAGGCCGCCAAGAGCGCTGTGCTGACCGTGGTGGGCTCACGCGGACGGCGGTCGTTCAGCCGGGCGATCCTCGGTTCGGTCAGCCGGACCCTGATGCAAGAGACCGAACGTCCCATAGCCGTGGTGCACAAGGCGACCAAGAAGCACGGTCGCGACCACTAGGCAACGGAGTCAGCGAGCTGCGCTCGGTCCGTGCGATCGTCGCGCTTGTCAGCTCAGCGAAAGCAGCGGCGTGACCCGGAGCCCGGGTCAGACCGCCTCCTCGGCGTCCATGATCGTGTACGCGTACCCCTGCTCGGCCAGGAACCGCTGCCGGTGGGCGGCGAAGTCGGCGTCGACGGTGTCCCGAGCCACGACCGCCAGGAAGCGGGCCATGGTGCCCTCGGCTTTGGGGCGCAGCAGCCGGCCCAGCCGCTGAGCCTCCTCCTGTCGGGAGCCGAAGGCCCCGGAGACCTGGATGGCCACCTGAGCGCTGGGCAGGTCGATCGAGAAGTTCGCCACCTTACTCACCACCAGCAGGTCGATCTCCCCGCTGCGGAAGGCTTCGTAGAGCCGCTCCCGCTGCCGGACGGTCGTCTCCCCGGTGATCAACGGCGCGTCCAGCCGGCCGGCCAGGTCCTCGAGCTGGTCGACGTACTGGCCGATCACCAAGATCGGCACGCCTCGGTGCTTGGCCACCAGGTCGAGCACCACCTGCGACTTGGACTCCGCGGTCGAGGCCAGTCGGTACTTCACGTCGGGCTCGGCGACGGCGTACGTCATCCGCTCCGGCTCGCTCAGCGTCACCCGGACCTCGACGCAGTCGGCCGGGGCGATGTAACCCTGCGCCTCGATGTCCTTCCACGGTGCGTCGTACCGCTTCGGACCGATCAAGGAGAACACGTCACCCTCGCGGCCGTCCTCGCGGACCAACGTCGCGGTCAGGCCGAGCCGGCGGCGGGCCTGGAGGTCGGCGGTCATCCGGAACACCGGCGCCGGTAGCAGGTGCACCTCGTCGTAGATCACCAGCCCCCAGTCCCGGGCGCTGAACAGCTCCAGGTGCGGGTGGATGCCGCCCCGCCTGGTCGTGATCACCTGGTAGGTGGCGATGGTGACCGGCCGGATCTGCTTCTTCGCTCCCGAGTACTCGCCGATCTCGTCGTCGGTCAGCGACGTGCGTCGCAGCAGCTCGTCGCGCCACTGTCGGGCCGACACGGTGTTGGTGACCAAGATCAACGTGGTGGCTTGGGCATGGGCCATCGCCGCGGCTCCGACCACCGTCTTGCCGGCTCCGCAGGGGAGCACCACCACGCCGGAACCGCCGTACCAGAAGGAATCTGCGGCCTGCTGCTGGTACGGCCGGAGCTCCCAGCCGTTCTGCTCCAGGGCGATCTCGTGCGCCTCACCGTCGACGTACCCGGCCAGGTCCTCCGCCGGCCAGCCGAGCTTGAGCAGCACCTGCTTCAAGTGGCCCCGCTCCGACGGGTGCACCACCACGGTGTCATCGTCCAGCCGGGCTCCCATCAAGCCCTTGACCTTCGCCGATCGCAGCACCTCGGTGAGGACCGCACGGTCGGTGCTGACCAGCACCAGGCCCTGAGTGGGGTGCTTCTCCAGCCGCAGCCGGCCGAACCGGTCCATGGTGTCGGCGACGTCGACCAGCAGCGAGCTCGGTACCGGATAGCGGCTGTAGCTCAGCAGCGTGTCGACGACCTGCTCGGCGTCGTGGCCCGCGGCCCGGGCGTTCCAGAGTCCGAGGGGGGTGAGTCGGTAGGTGTGGATGTGCTCCGGGGCACGCTCCAGCTCGGCGAAGGGTGCGATGGCCATCCGGCACGCGTCGGCGTCGGGATGGTCGACTTCGAGCAGCAGGGTCTTGTCGGACTGGACCACCAACGGGCCAGCGGTAGGGCTCGTCAAGAGCCGTCCTCCTCGGTGCCGCTCTGCTGCGTGGGACTGGCAGAGAAAGCGGCGTCGTTCGTGTTGGTCGTCTCGTCAGCGTCCTCGGTGGGTGTCGGCGACGCGGAGACGGTGGGCTTCGTGCTGACTGTGGATGAGGGTGCGGGCGCGGCCGGCTCGGGATCCGGCACCGGTCTGGTGACCAGCAACGTCGGGCTCGACGGTCCCTCGTTCCCGGCGACATCGAGGGCGCGGACCTGAATGACGTGGGTGTTGGAGTCGTTGAACCACGTCAGCGTAGCTCGGGTCTGCTGGGTGGCCAGCACGAAGAACCCGTTGAGCAGCACGCGGTAGCCCGCAACGCCGTCGTCATCGTCGGTCGCGGGCCAGCTGACGGTCACGCTGTCGGGGTCGGAGCTGAGCACGGTCAGGCGGCCGACCGCAGCCGGTGGGTCCTCGTCGCGGCCCGGCACCGCCGCGGTCGCTCCGGATGGGGTGGTCGACGTCCGCCGGACGTCGACGGGCTGGCCGGTGATCGTCCCGTCGGTGCTCGGTCCGGTGGCGCTGGCGGCGATCTCGGTGGGCAGGCCGGTTCGGCCGGATGCAGCGACATCGGCAGTGGTCGAGATCCCGACTGCCGTGTTCGTCGCGGCGGTCGACGGGTCCTGCTCGCGCGACGTCTCGACCTGCCTGAACGATCCGGCCATGCTCGGCACGAGGTAGAGACAACCGACTCCGAACAGGCAGACACCGAAGACCAGAAGTCTTCGGATCGTCGCCGGCTGCATCTGGTCAGTCTAGTGGCGAGGCGGCGGTCTACGGGTCGACGAAGGACACGCGGGACAACGGGATCGAGACCTGTTGCGCGCTGTCGGTGTCGGTGCCGAGAACCAGGCCCGCAGCAGCGCGTACGGAGCGGAGCTCGCGCTCGGCGGGCCGGCCGTCGACGGCGACGTAGTGGACCCGGACCGCCGACCGAGATCGCTGGGCAGCGGCCAGTCGATCCAGCGTCTCGGCCGTCGCTGCCGCTCCCCTGGCCGCCGACTCCTGGTCCGCCGCCGGCGGCCGGCCCCGCGATCCGTGCCGGCTTCGTTCGCCGGCGAGGACCGCCGCAGCCGCCTCGCCCGCCTGCAGGTCCGGTCGGAGCCGGTGCGCGGCGCGCCGGGTGGCACGCAGGGGGTCGGGAGCTGTCAAGGACCGACCGGAGGAGTCCTCGGCCGCGGGGCTGTGGCCGATCCGGTGCAAGAAGTCCACGATCTCGTACGGCTCGGCGGTGCCGACCAGGATCCCGGGCGCGAGCTCGCGCAGGCCCAGCACGCTGGCGTCTGGGTGGGTGAGCAGAGCGGCGGCCTGAGCCTCGTCGTCGATCCGGACGTAGGCGCTCGCCGGACCGACCCGGATGCTCCCGTGCTGCCTGGCGATGTCGTCGATCAGGTAGGCGAGCGGCTGAGGCACCGCGGTGGTCGCATGGTGCTCCAGCCAACGGCGGACATCGGCCCCGGACCAGCCGGCGTCGAAGGCTCGTCGCAGGGAGCGGGCGCTGAACCGGAAGACCGCAGCACCTCCGCGGGACTCCTGATCCGCCAGCAGACGAAGGTCGCGGGCCAGCTGGTAGGGGACGGTTCCGGACGCGACGGCGGTCAGGTCCGCCTGCAGTACGACCTGGTCCACGGGCGCCGGGAAGGCATCGGCCAGGGCTGCCGGGATGGGCTGGGTGTCGGCCTCGGCGGCGGCCGAGGCCAGACTGGAGACGGCGCCGAGACTGGAGACCCCCAGCCAGCCCGCCTCCCGCCACGTCCACGCCACCACCGACTCCAGCGGCACCCCGCCGACCCGCACCAGCCGCGGCCGGTGCCACCTGATCAGTTGCAGCAGGGCGTCGGAGTCGGGCATGAGCCCGACCTGGACACCGGCGAGCAGATCGACGATCAGCCCGCGGACGGTCGCCGCGCCGGGCGCCTCCGACTCAGGCCCGAGTGGATGGGCACCCGACTCAGTCGACAGTCCGGGCAGCCGGTCGCTGTGCCGCCAGGCCGAGACCAGGGCGCGCCACCGGTCGGCCGGCTCCCGTTCCGCCCAGCGGTCGTAGTCGACGGTCGGTAGCAGCCGATTCCCGTCACCGGCGGCGATCAGACCGGCGCCCGCGGCGGTCTCCAGCACGAAGCCCGCGTGAGTGGGCTCGGTGCCGAGCGCCCGGCCCAGGGCGGCGACGTCGCGCAGGGCGACGCCACCGTCACGGAGCAGCCGGTGCGGGACGGTCTCGAGGGTGTGTGCAGTCAGCTCGACGTCGTGCACCAACCCGTACGCGGCCCCGATCGCCGCCCGGTCCACGACCGCGGATGCACGCGTCGAGCCGGAGAGCGCCGGCGGCGAGCCGGGTACCGGCTCCGGGCTGAACCGTCGGCCACGCAGGTGCCAGGCGACCTCCCGGGGCAGGAGCACCGTGTCGGTGCCGATCGGTCGCAGCAGGCGGCGGGCAAGCAGCCGCTCGACCGGAGTCCGGGCCGTCTCGACGGTGAGCGCACGGTCCGCTCCGGTCACGGTGCCGACGGGCTTCCACAGCAGTCGGTCGACCACGGTCCTGGCCTCGGCGCCGGCCTCGTCGAGCAGGCCGTCGATCGCGAGATCCGGGATCGGCCGCGGGGACGGTGGGGCCAGCCCGCCGGGGTAGGGACCGAGGTGATCGCGAGCGGCCCGGACCAGGTGCAGCTCATCGTCGTCGCCCCACACGAGTGCACGGTCGCGGAGTTCCGCGACGGCGGTTCGGCAGGTCACCGGATCGGCGCGCAGGAGGTCCGCCAGATCGGTGAGGCCGGCCGGGTCGGGCAGCGCCGCCAGTCCTTCGGCGACCACCCGCAGCCAGGCGTTCAGCCCGTCGAGGGCACGACCGACCGAGGTCGCCGTCGTGGCCTGGCTGGACAGCTCGGCCAGGTCGGCCGGCACCGGGTAGGCGAGATCGGGACGCAGCGAGAGCAAGCGGCTGAGGTCGGCCTCCGGCAGCTGACGCAGCGCCTCGGTCAGCGTCCGCGCGCCGGCGCCGGCCGGCGCGGTGGTCGTCTCGGTCACGGTGCCGGTTCTCCCTGGTCGGTCGCGTCAGCGCAGCGAGACGCGCGGCGTCGTGGGCGGGTCCGGGTTCCCCTGCTTGAGAGCTCGGTAGACGGCGATGACGGTGGCGACCAGCATCACCCAGCTGCCGAAGCAGGCCCAGCCCGCGACGCTGTCCCACCAGGCGGTGAAGAGGCCGTCCGCCGTGACCAGGGACAGCAGCCCGACCAGACCGAGAAAGGCCAGCACGGCGGCGAACGCCGTCCGGGCGGTCTTGCGCCCGTAGGTGATCCTGCTGGACAGCAGGAAGGCGATGACCACGGTGACCGGTGCCAGCACCCAGATGAAGCCGCCGACCACCAAGGTGACGAGCACCCCGGGGGTGGCAGCGGCCAGCACGGTTCTCGCGGTGGGGGTCGTGGGTTGTGGGACCGGCGGATGCTGGCCACCCGGCGCGAACCACTGCGGAGTGCCCGGGGCCGGGAACTGTCCTTGGCCGGGCGGGTATCCGGGCGGCGGGAACGGTTGGCTACCGGGCCTGTTCGTGGCCGCTGGGGTCGGTCCGGGCTGCCAGGACGGAGAGGGCGCCGGTGGGAAGCTCGGAGCTCCCGCGGGTGGTGGGAAGCTCGGGGCACCGGCGGGTGGGGGGAAGCTCGGGGCAGCGGGAAGTCGGTGACCGTTTCCGAGGCCACTGCCCGGGTCGGACCCGTTCGGACCGGGCGGCGGCGGAGCGGCAGCCGGGACCGCCGTCGGGGCCTGGGGTCCGGCCGACCCGCGGCCGGTCCAGTGGGCCGACGCCCAGGCCGAGGTGTCGGCGGTCATCACACTGGACACGACGTCGAAGGGCTGTTCGGGATTCCGGGTAGCCGGCGGCTCGGGCACCAGGGTGGCCAGTGCGGGGACGGGCTGGGTCGGATCGGCGAAGACCGGGCGCTCCACGGGTACCGGCGCCGCGCTCGGCGGCGGGGGTGGGGCCTGCAGACCGACGGTGGCGACAGCCGGCTCGGCGAAGGCCTCGGGTCGCTCCAGGGGCGCGTACTCCGGCCCGTCCTCCCATGTCGCCATGCAGCCATCCTAGGCGGGGCCGACACACCTGCTCACGCACGAGATATCCCACTCAGGCACCTGCGGCAGCACCTGCGTGGACGCAGTATCGCGTGCGTGAGCAGGCTCGCGGTGGAAGGTGCGCCGTCAGTGCTGGACGATGTGCAGCGGCGAGCGGCCGTGCTCGCGATGCAGGTCGACCTCGAGACCGAGGTGGGCTGACCTGGCGATGACCAGACCGGTGAGCAGCGCCATCAGGGAGACCAGACCGCCGCACAGGAACATGCTCGGTCGGGCACCGAAGTGATCGATGAGCCACCCCACCGCCGGACCGCCGATGGCCTGGCCACCCAGCAGCACGAGGATGTAGACGCTCATCACGCGGCCTCGTACCCCGGGGTCGGAGCGGGTCTGGACCAGCGAGTTCGCCCCGGTCAAGAAGAGCAGGGTGAGCAGACCCGAGCCGATCAGCATGGTGCCGAACAGCCAGATGGTCGGGGCGATCGAGGCCAGCGCCAAGATCACTCCGAGGCCGATCAACGTACTCACCAACGCTCTCAGCCGCAGCACGTCGGTCCGGCGAGCCGACAAGATCGCTCCGGTCAGCGCGCCGATGGCGCTGAGGGAGTTGAACAGGCTGTAGCCACCGACGCCGGTGCCGAACTCGTGATCGGCGAAGGCCGCCAAGATCACCGGCATGTTGAGCCCCAGAACGCCCATCGTGCCGACCAGCACGATGGTCCAGGCCACCTCGGAGGTGCCCTTGATGTAGCTCAGGCCCTCGCGCAGCTGACCCTTGGCCCGAACCGTCGTGTCGGCCGTCCGAGTGGGCACCCGGATGATCCCGACGATGACGACCACCAGCAAGCAGGCGGCGAAGTTGATCATGAAAGACCAGCCCTGGCCGACGGCGTGGATGAGCAGGCCCGAGAGGGCGGGACCGAGCAGAGCGCCGAACTGGAAGACCGAGGAGTTCAGGCTGACGGCATTGCGGATGTGTCGGGTGCCGACGAGCTCGGAGACGAACACCTGCCGGGTCGGATTGTCCACGACGGTGACGAAGCCCAGCATCGCGGCCACCACGAAAACATGCCAGGCCTGGACAGTGTGGGTCAGCGCCAGCAGTCCGAGGGTGAGCGCCATCGTGGCCGCGACCGACTGGGTGATCATCAAGATCCGCCGCTTGGGGTAGCGGTCGGCGATCACGCCACCGAACAACCCGAACAGCAGAACCGGCAGGAACTGCAGCGCGACCGCGACGCCGACCGCGGTGACGCTGCCGGTCAGCTCGAGGACCAGCCAGTCCTGGGCGATCCGCTGCATCCAGAGTCCGGTGGTGGCGACGATCTGGGAGCTGAGGTAGAGGCGATAGTTGCGGACCTCGAGCGCGGCGAGCGTACGAGGCCAGCGAAGGGCAAGACGGCGCGGTTCGGCGGATGCCGCGGTCACAAGAGCTCCTGTGCTGGAGAAAGGGCGGTTGAACTGGACAGTTCGCGGGACTGCGCTGGACAGCTTCGCGAACGCGAGGAGGCTCGCCGTCGAGCCATGTCAGCCAACCTAGGATGAACCGTTCCTATTCCGCAATCATATAGCGCCTATATCTATCATTACGGTTCCTTATGAAGGTGGACGATGGAGTGATCTGATGACGAGGAGCGGCGATGAGTGAGGACACGACCTTTGACCCGGTGCTGCTGCGCACCTTCCTGGCGGTGGTGAACGGGCTGAGCTTCACCAAGGCGGCGGAGCGGTTGGGTATCAGTCAGCCGGCGGTCTCCCAGCACGTACGCCGGCTGGAGGAGGCAGCCGGACGGATCCTTCTGCGCCGTGACACCCGCAGGGTCGAGCTCACCGACAACGGTGAGGCGATGGCGGGGTTCGCCAGGACGATCCTGGCCGCGCAGGACGAGGCGGTGGCGTACTTCACCGGATCGGCGATGGTGGGCCGGCTCCGGTTCGGTGCGGCCGACGAGCTGGCGCTGAGCGAGCTGCCCACCATCCTGCGTGAGTTCCGGCAGCTGTATCCCAGGATCAACCTCGAGCTGACCGTCACCCAGAGCGGCATCCTGCAGCGACGGCTGGCCGCGAACCACCTCGACCTCATCTTCATCAACCAGGCCGCCGACTCCGGTGCCGGTCAGCTGGTGCGGCGCGACCAGCTGGTCTGGGTCGGACACGAGCGGGTCCAGGTCGAGCCGGACCGGCCGGTGCCAGTGATCACCTACCACGCCCCGAGCTTCAGCCGCTCGGCCGCGATCACCGCCCTGGAAGGCGCCGGCCGGACCTGGCGGATCACCTGCAACACTCGGGAGATCAACGGGGTGCTGGCCGCTGCTCGGGCCGGCATCGGCATCTGCGTGCTGGCCCGCTCGAGGGTGCCGGCCGACCTGCGCATCCTGACCGGCCGCTTCGAGCTGCCGGTCCTGGCCGACGTCGAGATGGCCCTGCTGGCCAACCCGCAGGCGACCCGGGAGCCGGTCGAGGCACTCAGCCGGGCGATCGTGAACCTGCCGCTCGCCCCGATGCGTCCCTGAGGAGGCCGATGCGCGTACGCCGTCGAGTGACGGGAACGGTGCTGCGGGAGCGTCGTAGGGAGGGAGTCCGCCGAACTCGGTTGGGCAGCCCTGCCGTAGCCATTAGGCTTGGCGGGCTGGGAATCGGTTCGGTCCTCGACGGCGTCGGTCGGCGAGGCAATGCGAGTGAGGGTGACGTGCCAGTAGGCAAGGTGAGGTTCTACGACGCCGAGAAGGGCTTCGGCTTCTTGACCAAGGACGAGGGCGGTGACGTCTACGTCCGGTCGACGGCGCTGCCTGCCGGTGTCACCGCGCTCAAGCCGGGTCAGAAGGTCGAGTTCGGCGTGGTCGAGGGCCGTCGTGGCGAGCAGGCCCTGTCGCTCCGCGTGCTCGAGGCGCCGCCGTCGCTGTCCAAGGCGCAGCGCAAGCCGGCCGAGCAGATGTCGATCATCGTCGAGGACCTGATCAAGATGCTCGACGGAATCGGCAACGGCTACCGGCGGGGTCGCTACCCGGACTCCAAGACCGGCGGCAAGGTGGCCTCCGTGTTGCGGGCCGTCGCTGACGAGCTGGAGCTGTGAGCCGGATGGCCGTCCCGGCGCGGGTGCGTTCCACGAAGACCCTCAAGGCCGACCAGGTCGGCGCCGACGCTGTCGACCTTGCTCGGGCCGTGGCCGAGGAGGCCGCGGGAACCATCGGCGTCGGCGAGCACCTCGGCATCGAGGCCGACGCCGACCGCGTGGTCAGCCACTTCTTCGCCTGTCCGCACCCGGGCTACGCCGGATGGCGCTGGTCGGTCACGCTGGTGCGGGCCGCTCGGGCCAAGACCCCCACCGTGAACGAGGTCGTGCTGCTGCCCAGCGACTCCGCGCTGCTCGCCGAGCGCTGGTTGCCCTGGGCCGACCGCATCCAGCCCGGGGACGTCACCGCGGGTCTGCTGATGCCGACCGCGCCGGAGGATCCTCGGCTGGAGCCCGGCTACACCGGTGGCGAGCAAGCAGCCGACGCCGATCCGGCCGAGGCCAGTCAGATCCGGGCCGTGGTCGCCGAGCTGGGCCTGGGCCGGGAACGGGTGTTGTCGAGGGAGGGTCGCGACGAGGCGGCCGAGCGCTGGCTCGGTTCCGACGGAGGTCCTGACAACGAGCTCACCAGGCAAGCGCCCGGCGTGTGCGAGACCTGCGGCTTCTTCGTTCGGTTGGACGGCTCACTGGGCCTCCTGTTCGGCGCCTGCGCCAACGCGTACTCCCCATCCGACGCCCACGTCGTCAGCGTGGACCACGGCTGCGGAGCCCACTCGTCGGTGGTTACGGAGACCAAGGCGGAGGAGCTGCCCGCGCCGGCCTGGGAGACCATCGCCTGGGACGAGCCGATCTCCCTGTTCGACTGAACCGCTCGGGCCGACGGCTGTCCTTCCTACACTGATCGACGTGCCCCAGCCGAGTACGCCTACCACCGCGCCCGCTCCTGAGCGGACCGGACCGGCAGCCGCGTCGACCGGACGGGCGATCGGGCTCGGTGTCGCGGCGGCAGCGCTCGCCGTCGGCGTCGCCGGCGTCATCCTGGCCGTCACGGGCGCGCTGGCGCCGATCACCCCGGCGATCTTCGACCCGGGTGCCGTGGTCCGGTGGGGGCTGCCGATCGCTCGTACCCTGCACGACCTCGCCGCAGCAGCCACCATCGGTCTGTTGGTGGTCGGGACGTTCCTGGTCCCGCCGGAGCGCCGAAGTGACCGGGCCGTCCTGACGGGGGCCCGGCTGACGATGGTCCGGACCGGCGCCGTGGCGGCCCGGTGCTGGTTCGCTGCCGCTGCCGCCGTCGCCCTGCTCGCTGCGGCCGACGCGACCGGCAGCGGGCTGTCGACGCCGGGCTTCCTGACCGTCGCGTCCTCCTTCTGGGCTCAGACCGAGCTCGGCCAGGCGCTGGTCGCCGTGTGCGTGGGAGCCGCCCTGGCCGCGATCGCTGCGACCGTCGCGCGGACGGTCGTCGGCAGCGCCTGGGCGGCCGGACTGGCCCTGCTGGCACTGGTCCCGCTCGCCCTCGGCGGCCACGCCGCAGGGTCGCTGGACCACGGTAACTCGGTCGACAGCTTGCTGCTGCATCTGGTCGGCGTGTGCCTGTGGGTCGGTGGCCTGGCCGCGTTGCTCGGCTTCGCCCGGGTGCTCGGCCCCCGGCTGCCGGTCGTCGCTCGGCGCTACTCGACCCTGGCCGGCTGGAGCTTCGTGCTGGTCGCGATGTCTGGTCTGGTCAACGCGTACCTCCGGCTCGGTGGGATGGCCGGTCTGACGAGTACGTATGGGCTGCTGATCGTCGGCAAAGCCGCGGCACTGCTGGTGCTGGGCACCGCGGGGTGGCTCCACCGCCGCGCCACCATCCCGGGGCTGACGGCCGGACCTCCGAAGGACCACTGGTTCGGCCGCCTCGCGAGTGTGGAGGTGCTCGTGATGTCGGCGACCATGGGTCTCGCGGTGGCCCTGTCCCGCTCCGCGCCGCCGGTCGAGCCGGTGGTGGCCGATCCGGCGACCGCGCTGCTGGGGTATCCGCCGCCACCGCAGGTCTCGGTGGTCAACTGGCTCATCCAGGGCTACCCCTCGATGCTGTGGCTGACCGTCTGCGCGCTGATGATCGGTCTCTATCTGGCCGGCGTGCTGAAGCTTCGTCGCGGCGGCAACGCCTGGCCGGTGCACCGCAGCGTGCTGTGGGTGCTGGGTGCTCTGCTGCTGGTCTTCCTGACCAGTGGCGGCGCGGCGGTCTACGGGCGAGTCAGCTTCAGCGCCCACATGATCCAGCACATGTCCTTGATGGTCCCGGTGCCACTGCTCCTGGTGGCGGGAGCTCCGGTCACCCTCGCCTTGCGGGCGCTGACCGCGCGTACGGACGGCAGCTTCGGGCCGCGCGAGCTGCTGTTGTCGCTCGTTCACTCCCGCTTCCTGGCGATCATCGGACAGCCGGTGGTCGCCGCGGTGATCTTCACCGGCAGCCTGGTCGTGTTCTACTACACCGGTCTGTTCCAGCTGGCCATGTTCACCCACATCGGTCACGTGCTGATGACCGTGCACTTCCTGCTGGCGGGCTACCTGTTCATCTGGTCGCTGGTCGGCATCGACCCGGGACCGCAGCGGCCGCCGTACCCGATCAGGCTGCTGGTGCTGCTGGTCACCATGGCCTTCCACGCGTTCTTCGGTCTGTCGTTGATGCAGTCGGCGGCGTTGATCGGTCCGGACTGGTGGCACGCGCTGGGCCAGACCGACGATGCCGCCCTGCTGGCGGAGCAGCAGCTGGGCGGCGGGATCGCCTGGGGAGCCGGTGACATCCCGGCCCTGCTGATCGGTCTCACCCTGATCGTCCAGTGGGTACGCAGTGACTCGCGGGAGACCAGGCGGCGTGACCGTCAGGCCGACCGCGACGACGACGCCGAGCTGAAGGCGTACAACGAGCGGTTGACGGCGATGGCGAGGAAGGACCGCCAGAGCTGAGTCGGCCTCGAGAGTCGTCAGCCGGTGACGTACGCGACCATCGGAGGCGACGGCTCAAAGACTCAGGATGCGGCGCTCGAGTGCTTCTTGTCGTGTGCAGCGAAGAGCGTCTCGGACTGCTCCAGCTCCATGCCCTTGGTCTCGGGGATGCGCCAGAACACGTAGACGAAGGACAGTGCCGCGAAGATCGCGTAGATCGTGTACGTCCCGGTCAGCGACCAGCCACTCAGGGCGGGGAAGGTCAAGGTGACCAGGAAGTTGGCTATCCACTGGGCCATGGCGGCGACGCCCAGCGCCTTGCCGCGGATCCGGCTGGGGAAGATCTCGCCCAGCAGCACCCAGACCAGCGGACCCCACGACGCTCCGAAGCCGACCACGAAGAGGTTGGCCGCGACCAAGGCGATGGTGGCCCACGGGTCGGGCAGGCTGACAGCGCCGGAGGCGTCGGTGGTCGAGAACGCGAAGGAGACCGCCATCAGAGCCAGCGAGACGGTCATCAGCAGCGAGCCGGTCAGCAGGATGGGTTTTCGACCGACCCGGTCGACGAGGAAGATCGCGATCAGGGTGACCAGCACGTTGGTGACCGAGGTGATCACGCTGGTGAGGAACGAGTCGGACTCGGAGAACCCGACCGCCTGCCAGAGCGTCGTCGAGTAGTAGAAGATCACGTTGATGCCGACGAACTGCTGGAAGACAGACAAGATGATGCCCACCCAGACGATCCCCTGCAGGCCCAAGACGGGGCCGCGCAGCGAGACGCCGGCAGTCGCGCGGTCGTGCTCGATGGCGGTCTGCAGGTCCCGCATGGTGTGGTCCAGGTCTACCGGCGGAACGAGCCGGGCGAAGATCGCGCGCGCCTCGTCGATCCGTCCCTTGGCGATCAGGTAGCGCGGCGACTCGGGCACCATGAAGGACAGGGCGCCGTAGACCGCCGAGGGGATCACGCCGACCAGGAACATCCAGCGCCAGGCCTCCAGCCCGAAGGCGAGCACGTTGTCCGCGCCGCCGGCGGCGTTGGCGAACAGGGCATCGCTGAGCAGGGCGGTGAAGATGCCGAGGGTGATGGCCAGCTGCTGCAGCGAGGCCAGGGCGCCGCGGATCTGACGCGGTGCGACCTCCGCGATGTAGGCGGGGGCGATCACCGAGGCGATCCCGATCCCCAGACCGCCGACCACCCGCCAGAACGCGAGATCCCAGACACCGAAGGCGAACGCCGAGCCGAGGGAGCTGACGAAGAACATGATCGCGCCGATGAACATCACCCGCAGCCGGCCCCAGCGGTCGGACAGGTTCCCGGCGAGCACGGCGCCCGCGGCGCAGCCCAGCAGCGAGATCGCCACCACGAAGCCGGTGATCACATCGTTCAGCCCGAAGTCGCGCTGGATCGAGTCGACGGCGCCGTTGATCACCGAGGAATCGAAGCCGAACAGGAAGCCGCCGACGGCGGCGGCGATCGACAGGCCGACCGCTCGCTTGCCGTACGGGCTGCGCAATGAGAAGGCAGACTCGGGTATGTCGGCGCTCGTGCTCATGGAGGTGACGGTATCGATAGGAGCAGTGGCGTCGATCACACCCCGAGGGTGAGCGCTCAGGTGCGCTCAACCTCTGTGCTTCGCCAGCTTGTGGCGTGGCGCCGGCACGAAACGGCGTCGACGGACGCGGCCGTCAGCGCTTCTTCTTGGTCACCTGAACGACCGATGGTCGCGGACCGCGCCAGTCGCCGCGGTCCGGGCGGCGGCCGGCGGCCACGTAGTCGGGGAAGTAGGAGCGCTGCTCGGCCCAGGTGCCGTCCTCGCCCGGGTGCTGGACGGCCACGAACACCGAGTCGTCGGTGTCGTGGATGACAGGCCCGCAGGTCTCCGCGTCGACGGGCACGGCCAGGAACTGCTGGACGTGTCCGCGCTCCTCGCCCTCGAGCGGCACCTTGAACAGCCCGTCGGCCTTGTTGATCGTTCCCGGCGCACCGTCGGTGGAGATCCACAGGTTGCCGTCACTGTCGAAGGCCACGTTGTCGGGGCACGAGATCGGGGCGACCGGGCCGTCCCACCCGGCGAAGTAGGTCGACACCGCGGTGTCGGCCGGATCGCCGCACAGCAGCAGGATGTTCCAGCTGAAGGTCGTCGCGTCGACCCGGTTGCGGTGCTCGGTGATCTCGATGACGTGACCGTCCTTGTTCACCGCGTCGGCGTTCTCCCTGGTGGGCCGCGGGTTGGCGGCATCCGCGCCAGGCTTGCCGCTGGTGCCGCGCTGGGTGTTGTTCGTGCAGGCCACGTAGACCTTGCCGGTCGTCGGGCTGGGCTCGACGTCCTCGCAGCGATCCATCGGGGTGGCCTTGACCGCGTCAGCAGCCTCCCGGGTGAAGACCAGCACCTCCTCGACGCTCATGCCGCGGACCGTCGACTCCCCGTCCAAGACCAGCGGCAGCCAGACGCCACGGCCCAGATTGGCTCCGTCGGGTCGCTGGGTGCCGCTGAAGCGGGCGACGTACAGGTCTCCCTCGGTGAGGATCTGCAGGTTGTGCCGGCGGGCGGTGGTGGAGGATCCCGTCCGGTACTTGCGCTTCGCGACGAACTTGTAGAGGTAGTCGAACCGCTCGTCATCGCCCATGTAGGCCACCACGGTGCCGTCGTCGCCGACCCGGACGTTCGCGCCCTCGTGCTTGAGACGGCCCATGGCCGTGTGCTTGCGCGGCGTCGAGGACGGCTCGTACGGGTCGATCTCGACGATGTACCCGAACCGGTGCGGCTCGTTGGCATACCCGGCCTTGGTGGCGTCGAAGCGTGGCTCGATCCGCTCCCAGCCGTACACACTGGGAGTGTTGGTCAGGCCGTATCGCTTGCTGCCACGCGCGGCCGGATCGGCGACGAAGTAGCCCTGGAAGTTCTCCTCGCCGGACAGGATCGTCCCCCACGGGGTGGTGCCGCCGGCGCAGTTGCCGAAGGTGCCGAGCGCCGTGCGACCGGTCGGATCGGCGGCCGTGGTGACCAGCTCGCTCCCGGCTGCCGGCCCCGTCAGCCGGAAAGGGGTGCTGGCCGTGATCCGGCGGTTGCGGCGGCCGTCTCGGCGGTAGCGCCAGGGCTGCTTGCGGGCGCGCCGCTCGAGCTCCACGACGCTGAACCCGTGCGCAGCCATCAAGGTGCGCAGCACCTCGGCCTCCTGCTCGGGGCTCGAGGTCGGCGGAAACATGATCGCGCGGTTCGTGTACTCGTGGTTGCAGCACAGCACCGCCGTCCGGCCACGACGGTCGACCAGGATGTCGAGGTAGTCGTTGTTGTAGCCGAACTGGAGCTCCTGAGCGCGAGCGTCCGGCCGGCTGGGGTCGAACCTCGGCGAGGTGGCGAACAACGGGTCGCCCCAGCGGAGGATCGACGTCCACTGGTATCCGGTCGGCACGGTCAGGGTGTCCACGTCGGCGGCCACCGAGGCGATCGGGGTGAAGGCGAGCGGGAACTTCGCGCTCGCGGCAGGGATGGCGGCCGCCGGCTCGGGCCAGATGACCGGCAGGGCCGCTGCCGCAGCCAGCGCTCCACTGCCGGCGAGCATGGCCCGGCGGGTGAGCTGACGACCGGCGATGTCGGCGAAGGTCGGCTCGGTGCTGGGATTGGGGTCCGGTCGTGAGCACTGGCTGTCGCACTTGAGATGACAGGTCACAGCACTGCGGTTGCCGTGGGTCAGACCGAGCATGGGCAGGTTCTTCACAGGGTCTCCTCTGGTGGGCGAGGCGCGGACCCGTGGCAGCTGGGACCCGCGCCCGGGGGGTCGGGCACCGCTCAGGACGTCCTTCGACAGGCTCAGGACGCGTCGTTTCGACAGGAGAATTTCAGTCGCCGGATGACACCGACGTCGTGATCGGGCGACGCCGAGGTGAACTCTGGGTAGCCACTTCGAAACCGGCGTCGGTAAGGATGGGGCCATGGTGGAGCAGTCCGGCACGTCGACGCCGCGGGAAGACCCGACGAGCGCCATCGACCCTGGCTCCGCAGAGCTGGCCGACCTGCGGCGACAGGTCGCTGCCTATGTCGCCGCGGGCGCCGACGAGTCGGTGCAGCGGGTGATCAGCGCCGTGCACCGGGTCTCGCGCCGACTGAACCAGTGGTACGACCAGCAGCTGGCCGACCTCGACGTGTCGGGTGGTGAATGGACGGTGCTGAGCGAGATCGCCCGGGCGGACGGCAACTCGCTGACCCCGACCCAGCTGGCCAGACTCGCGCACGTGGCACCGTCGTCGATGACACACCGCCTGGACCGGATGGTGGACCGGGACCTGGTGAAGCGGACGCCCGATCCGTCCAACCGCACCCGGATCCTGGTGGGCCTGACCGAGAGCGGCTGGGCCTTGTACGGCTCGACCATCCGGGAGTCCAACCTGGTCGAGTCCGACCTGATGCGCGGGCTCACAGCGCGTCAGGTCGACGATCTGGCCTACCTGCTCGAGAAGCTGCTGGCCGGCCTGGACTCCTCGCCACCTCTCAAGTCGTCGAGCCGGGCCCAGACGAACGGCGCCGGCGACGCCGTCGACTGATGGTGTAGACCAGGCTGATCAGACCGAGTCCGAGGCCACACGCGGCCACGCCGAGCCACCAGCCATCGCCGGCGGACCGCAACCTGTCGTACGAGATCAGCATGATCACCGTGGCGACGGCGAAGACGCCCGTCCCGACGGTGGCAGCCTGCACGCCGTCGACGTCGAGCGGGGCGACCTCGGCTTGCTGGATGAGGTGCGAACTCTCCGAGGGCGTCCCCACAGCAGACACGCTTCCGTCGTCAGCCGGCATCCTCGGGTCGTTCACACCGTCAGGGTAATCCGCACGCCAGAATGCAGGCCATGGTCACCAAGTCACCCAAGGCCGCACCCGCGTCCCGCCGAGGGGAGCCGCAGGTCGGCGCGCTGGACAGCTACTTCGGCATCACCGCGCGGGGTTCGACGATCGGCCGTGAGGTCCGCGGTGGGATCGTCACGTTCTTCACGATGGCGTACATCATCGCGCTCAACCCCTTGATCATCGGGACCGCACCCGACAGTGCCGGCAACCTGGTCGGTGGCCTTCCCTACCTCGACGGCGCCGGCGCCGTGGTCGGCGCCAACGTGGACGACGCGATCACCCAGGTCGCGGCCGCCACCGCGCTGGTGGCCGGGGTGATGACGATCGTGATGGGGGTGGTCGGCCGGTTCCCGATCGGTATCGCCGCCGGGCTCGGGTTGAACGCTCTGCTGGCGTTCACCATCGCGCCGCGGATGACCTGGCCGCAGGCCATGGGGTTGATCGTGCTGGAGGGGCTGCTGATCGCCGCCCTGGTGCTGACCGGTTTCCGCACTGCCGTCTTCAAGGCGGTACCGCGCTCGCTCCGAGTCGGCATCTCGATCGGGATCGGCCTGTTCATCACCTTCGTCGGTGTCTTCGACGCGGGTTTCGTCCGCAAGCCCGCGGGCACACCACCGGTCGAGCTGGGCGTGAACGGCTCGATCATCGGCTGGCCGTTGCTGATCTTCGTGCTCGGCCTGTTCGCGGTGGCGATCCTGTATGCGAAGCGGGTCAAGGGCGCGATGCTGATCTCGATCGTCGGGGCCACCGTCGTCGCGGTGCTGATCGAGCTCGCGACCGGAGTCGGGGCCAAGACCGCCGACAACCCGACCGGGTGGGCGCTCAACGTGCCGCAGGTCGACAAGATCATCGCGCTGCCCGACCTCGGGCTGATCGGCGACGTCGACGTGTTCGGCGCCTTCGGCCCGTCCTTCGCCGACGGGTTCCACCTGAACTTGTTCCTGCCGCTGGTGCTGCTCGTCTTCTCGCTGCTGCTGGCCGACTTCTTCGACACCATGGGCACGGTCGTGGCCGTCGGCTCACAGGGCGACCTGCTGGACGAGAGGGGCCGCCCGCCGCACCTGTCCTCGATCTTGATGGTGGACTCCCTCGCGGCCGCCGCCGGTGGCCTCGGATCGACGTCGTCCAACACCTCCTACATCGAGTCCGCCGCGGGGGTGGGCGAGGGGGCCCGGACCGGACTGGCCTCGGTGGTCACCGGGATCGGTTTCCTGCTGGCCATGTTCGTGGCGCCGCTGGTCAACATCGTGCCGTCGGAGGCGGCGACCCCGGTGCTGGTGCTCGTCGGCTTCTTGATGATGAGCCAGGTGACCAAGATCGACTGGGACGACGTCGAGGAGGGACTACCGGCCTTCGTGACGATGGTGCTGATGCCGTTCACCTTCTCCATCACGGTCGGCATCGGCGCCGGTTTCTTGATGTACGTGGCGCTCAAGGTCGTGCGGGGCAGAGCCCGGAGAGTGCATCCGCTGATGTGGGTGGTGGCCGGTCTGTTCGTCGTCTACTTCGTGCAAGGACTGATCACCTACCTGGTCAGCTGAGTGTCGGATCAGCGGAGCGGGTGCATCCGGGGTCCAGGGCCGTCCCGAACGCCTCGTGTGCGCCCGCTGACCGTCCTGCTCGCCTCGACCCCGGTCAGCGCGCACACCCTCAACCTGCTGCCGATCGCCCACCGGCTGGTGTCGCGGGGTCACCGGGTGCTCTGGTATGCCGCCTCGCGGTTCCATCGCCGGATCGCGGCGGTCGGTGCCGAGCCGTACGGGTTCCTCGCGGCGACGGAGTTCAGCGATCTCGACGCCAGCTACGGGGGTGCGGGGACTCCGCGAGCCATCGCCGGGTTGCGGCGCGGGTTCGCCGACCACCTGGTCGGTGATGTCGCCCGCCGCGTCCGCGACCTCGAGTCGTTGACCGCCGGCGTCGGAGTCGACGTGGTGGTGACCGACGGCATGTTCCTCGCCGCCCGGCTCTGGCACGAGCGGGGCGGTCCGGTCTGGGCCAGTGTCGGCGACGGACCGCTGACGTACGCCGACGCCGACACGCCGCCGTACGGGGCCGGGCTGTTGCCCATGTCGGGACGGGAGGGGCGCCGCCGTAACCGGGTGACCACCAGGATCGGCCGGGAGCTGATCTGGGGACCGGCGCTGGACAGGCTGGGCGCGATCCGGTCCGAGCTCGGTCTGGTTCAGAGCGGCCGCTCGGTGCTGGCGGAGGCGACGTCGCCGTACCTCCATCTGCAGGCCTGCGTCCCGGCCTTCGAGTACCCCCGGCACCGGCTGCCACCCTCGGTGAGGTTCGTGGGTGCGCTGCGGCCGCCGTCACTCGACTGGGCGCCGCCGACGTGGTGGTCGCAGTGTCTGGCCGACCCGCGACCGAGGGTGCTGATCAGCCAGGGCACCCTGCGGCCCGACCTGCGCGAGCTGATCCTGCCGACGGTGCGGGCGCTGGCCGACGAGGGGCTGCAGCTGCTGGTGACGACCGGGGCGGCGCCGGTCGAGTCGTTGCGCAGGGCTCTGGGTGGAGTCGTTCCGGAGGGGGTGCGAGTGGCGCCGTGGCTGCCGTACGAGCAGGTGCTGCCCAGGATGGACGCCTTCGTGACCAACGGGGGCTACATCGGTGTGACGCTGGCGTTGGCGCACGGCGTCCCCCTGGTGCAGGTCGGCAGCAGCGAGGAGAAAGCAGAGATCGGGGCGCGGATCGCCTGGTCGGGGGTGGGGGTGAGATCGCGGTGGCTGCCTCCACGCTCGTGGCTGCGGCACCTGGTGCGACGGGCGCTGACCGATCCGACGATCCACGTCGCCGTCGGTCGGATGCGGGCGGAGCTGGACCGCCACGACGCGGCGGCGGAGTGCGTCGACTCGGTGGAGCGGCTGGTCACCACCATCGGGTCACGCACTCCGGGTCCTGTGCGCCACGGAGGCTGACACGGTGGGCGGAGTGGACGGTCAGCAGCGACCTCGAAGTTGTATTTAGCATTGCTAAGTAATATTGTTGGCTCATGCCCACGTACGAGTCGATCCTGCAGCTGGCCGGTGAGCTGCGCCCCGCTGTGTTCCGGTTGGCCCGGCACCTGCGGCAGGCGCGCGCCGACGCCGAGGAGCTGACGCCCAGCCAGCTGTCGGCGATGGGCGTGCTGCTGCGCCAGGGCGAGCTGCAGATCGGGGAGCTGGCGGCGTACGAGCAGGTCCGTGCCCCGTCGATGACGCGGCTGGTCGACCACCTGGAAGGCCGTGGCCTGGTGCAGCGGACCCCGAGCCCGACCGACAGGCGGGCCTGCGTCGTCGGGCTGACCGCCCAGGGCACCCAGCTGCTCGACGCCAACCGACAGCGCCGCAACGAGTGGCTCGCCGTGCGTCTGGAGAAGCTCACCGGGGAGGAGCGCCAGACGCTGCGGGCCGCGATCCCGATCCTGCGCAAGGTCACCGAGCTCTGACGCACTGGCCGTCTGCATCAGCGGCCACTCCAGCACCGATTCCAGTCCCTAGGGAGGCGAGCGCCACGAGCGCGACGACCAGGTCCACCGCCGGCTCCGACACCACCCCCGATGACCTCACCGACACCGTGACGACGAGCGACACCGCCCCGATTCCGGAAGCACCGACCGGGCCCGCTCCGGACGGCACCGTCGACAAACCCCGACGTGGGATGTTCGCCGCCCTGTCCGTGCCCAACTTCCGCGTCTACGTGACCGGCTCCTTCATCTCCAACATCGGCACCTGGATGCAACGGGTCGCCCAGGACTGGCTGGTGCTCGAGCTGTCCGGCGGCTCGGGCGTGGCGATCGGTATCACCACCGCCCTGCAGTTCCTGCCGATGCTGCTGATGTCGGCGTACGGCGGCTTGATCGCCGACCGGTTCGACAAGCGGACTGTCCTCAAGATCACCCAAGCCTGGCTGGCGGTCTGCGCCGCCACCCTCGGTGTCCTGGCCATCACCGGTGTCGCGACCGTTCCGATCGTCTACGTGATCGCCTTCCTGTTCGGGATCGGTACCGCGTTCGACAACCCGGCGCGGCAGTCCTTCGTGTCCGACGTCGTCGGCACCCAACGGCTGCCCAACGCCATCGGCCTCAACTCCGCCACGTTCCACGCCGCCCGGATCGTCGGCCCCGCCGTGGCCGGCCTGGTGATCGCGGCGTTCGGATCGGGCTGGGCGATCCTGTCCAACGCGATCACCTACCTGGCCTTCATCGCCGCGTTGATGATCATCGACCCGCACCGGCTGGAGCCGAGCGAGCCCGCCGACCGCGGGAAGCGACAGATCCGTGCGGGACTGGCCTACGTCACCGATCGCAGCGACATCCTGCTCGTCCTGCTGGTGGTCTTCTTCGTCGGCACCTTCGGGATGAACTTCCAGCTCACCTCCGCGTTGATGGCCCAGCAGGAGTTCGGTCTCGGGCCGGAGCAGTACGGAATCCTCGGCACCTTCATGGCCATCGGTTCGCTGGCTGGGGCGCTGCTCGCCGCCCGCCGGGTCAAACGGCCGCGCGGACGGTTCATCGTGATCATGGCGCTGGTCTTCGGCGCAATCGAGGTGATCGCCGGTCTGATGCCTACCTACGCGACGTACGCCGCCGTGCTGCCGATCATGGGGCTGGCTGCGCTGCTCACCTTGACCGCGGCCAACGCCTCGGTGCAGATGGGCGTGGACCCACAGCTCCGCGGCCGGGTGATGGCCCTCTACGCGATGGTGCTGATGGGGGGCACGCCGATCGGTGCGCCCGTGATCGGCTGGGTCGGCGAGGTCTTCGGTCCGCGCTGGACGCTGATCGGAGGTGGAGCTCTGACCATGCTGGGGGTGCTGTTCGCCGCCGCGGTCATCCTGCGCCGGAAGCATCGCACCATCACCGACTCGCTCCGCGATCAGCGGCTCACCACCTGACTCCCTCGGCCTGACGACGGCGGCCCTGCCGACCTTGGCGCGGCTGGCTGTGATCTGCTGTGCAGAGGGCGAGGACGGGAGCATCGAGATGTGCCGCTGGCTGGGCTACCGGGGCGAGCCGATCGTCCCCTACGAGTTGATGTACGCCCCGGAGCGGTCGCTGATCGAGCAGTCCCGTCGTCATGCGCCGGGCATGGCCGTCCCGAACGGTGACGGCACCGGTCTCGGCTGGTACGGCAACCGCGACACACCAGCCCTGTTCAGAACGGCCCAACCGGCCTGGGGCAACGACAACCTGCATGAGGTGGCGGCCGAGGTCCGCAGCCGGCTGTTTCTCGCCCACGTCCGGGCAGGCACCGGGACGCCCGTCCAGGACACGAACTGCCACCCTTTCCGCTGGGCGAACTGGCTCTTCGTGCACAACGGCTACATCGCCGAGTACGAGCGGCTGCGCCGCGAGCTGCTGCTTGCCGTCGATCAGGCCTACTTCGGCAACATCACCGGCTCCACCGACTCCGAGCTGATGTTCCACCTGGCGCTGGGCCTAGGGTTGACCGAAGATCCGCTCGCCGGGATCGCACGGATGGCTGGACTGGTCGAGGACCTGGCCCGCCGGAGCGGCGTCAGCCACCCCGCGCTGCAGATGACCATCGGCCTGTCGGACGGCGATCGGTTGTGGGCGGTGCGCTACGCCAGCGACGGCGAGGTCAACTCCTTGTTCGTGAGTGAGGACGTCGAGGCCGTGCGCCGGCTGTATCCGGAGCGCGAGCGGTTCCAGCACTTCTCTCCCGGAGCTCGCGTCGTGGTGTCCGAGCCGCTGGTCGCGCTGCCTGGTCTGTGGCACGAAGTCCCGGCGGGCACGGCCCTGGTGGTGGCAGACCAGCTCGAAGAGCATCCCTTCGCCCCTCTGAGGTGACCATCGAGTTCTGTCCACCCGGCACCGAGCGCGGACTACGGTGCAACTCATGACGACCCCCCTGGTGACCGTCCGCGGTGAGGCGGAGCTGAGTTGTGCACCCGACCTGGCCACGATCACGGCGACCATCCACGCCACCGGAGCCGACGCTGACCGGGTCCGTCGGGAGCTCGTCGACGCGTCCACCCGGGTCAGGGCCATTGTGGACACCCACCGGGCGGCCCTGGAGCGGCACGGCACCTCCGGACTGCACGTCGGGCCGGTCTTCACCGGCCGTGGGGCCCGACGGATCAGCGGCTATCGCGGCAGCCTGACCACCGAGCTCGTGGTTTCCGACTTCGCCGTCCTGCCGCAGATCCTGGCCGCGGTCACCGCTCTGGACGGCGCCCAGGTCAACGGACCCTGGTGGTCACTGCGTCCCACCAACCCGATCCACCGCCAGGTCCGGATCGCCGCGATCGCGGAGGCCCGCCAGCGGGCAGCGGACTACGCGGCGGCGTTCGACGCGACCCTGGGCTCGCTGGTCGAGGTGTCCGACCTGGAGGGCTCGTTCCAGCCGCAGCCGCGAATGATGAAGGCCGCCTTCGCTGCGGATGCCGTCGGTGGGTCCGGCGAGCCGGAGCTGGACCTGGAGCCGGCCGAGCAGCGGGTGAGCGCGCAGGTCACCGTACGGTTCCAGCTCGCCTGAGTGTCCCACCGCCGCCGTCACCGTGAGCGGACCGCTGAGCGAGAACGAGGTGCATCCCAGCCGGCGGAACACTGGCCCGTTCCTCGATCTGGCACTGTCGGTGTCGGTGTGTCGCTGCTTCGGCGCGAATGTTCTCCAGCGGGGCGGTGCAGCGGACCAGCGGTAGGCCGCCAGGTACGCGTCGATGATCACTCGTTGGAAGTCGTCACGCCGCAGCGTGATCCGCCAGTACCGGTCATGGTTGACCAGCTCCGGTGGTCAGGTCGAGCTCCGCGACGGCGTCGGAGCCTCGCCCAGGCTGGAGGCGTTGTCCGCAAGGGAGACGCTGTGGCGCCTGGTCACCGACGCGATGGCCTCCATCGCGTCCTCGATCGGCTGGCCGACCGGCACCGAGTCCGCGAAGTCGGCGAAGAACCTACCCGCGCCGTCGCCAGAAGTGACGGCGACGAACCGGGCGGATTCGCCGACGACTCCGAAGGTGGCCGGCGTGCCGGCCGGGAAGACGACCACCCCGCCGGGGTCGATGTCGTAAGACGTCCCGCCGACCATCGCGGTGATCCGGCCTTCCAGCAAGAACAGCACGCCGGTCCATGGCGAGACGTGCGGGGGCGCCATCGGCGCGGCTGGCGCGATCACCTCGAAGACCTCGAAGGCACCGCAGGCGTCATGGACGGCAGCCTTGGCGACGTGGTCGCCGTCGATCATGGGGTAGTGCCGGCCTTCTCCGGGCCGGACGTGGATGGTGGCCATGGTTCCTCCTCGGGCTGGGTACGGCCAGCCTCCGACGGAGGTGAGCCAGGGCGCCGAGTAGTGCGCTACTCGACTCCGAGGAGGTCCGCGAGCCCGGCACGCTCGGAGACGCCGAGCTTGTGGCCCACGCGGTAGAGGTGCCCCTCGACGGTGCGCACCGACACGGTCAGCCGTTGGGCGATGTCCTTGTTCGACAACCCCCGAGCGGCCAGGGTGGCGATCTCGCGCTCGCGAGCGGTCAGCGGCACAGGTCGAACCGCGATCGCCAGCGCCGGGGTGCGCGCACCGGACCTTGCAGCCGATCTCTCGGCGACGGTCGCGGCGGCGAGAGCCGAACCCCGCCGTCCGTGTCGGCGGTGCACATCCGCCGCCTGGGCTGCCGCATCGCCGGCGGCGACCAGGTCGCCGAGCCGGGTCCAGGAGTCTGAGGTCTCGAGCAGCGTGTCGCCGTCCTGGTCCGCCCAGGCCCGGGCATGGGCGCGAGCCACCTCGGCCCGCGGACCGAGCTCGGCGAGGGCCGTGAGGCGGGGCAGCGCGGCAGCGGCATCGCCGAGCTGGACTGCGGTCTGCCAGGCGAGCACCTCGTACGCCGGAGCTCCCATCTCGCGGGCGAGATCGGCTGCGGCGACCGCGTGGCCGAGAGACTCGGTCGTCGATCCCTCCGCCGCAGCTCCCCACGCTCTGGCCAGGAGGTCATCGGGCCGGAAGAGCCGGTAGGCCGGATGCCACTCGGCGGCGATGCCGTCCAGGAAAGGTGCGGCCTGCTCCGCTTGGCCGGCCTGCGCCAGCGCCGTTGCCAGCAGCGTGCGGCAACGGAACCGGAACTCGTGTTCTGAGTCAGCCAGCCCGGCCCACGCCTCGCGCAGCAGAGGCAGCGCGTCCCGGACCCGGCCTGCGGCCATGGCGGCGTGCCCGGCGACGACCAAGCCCATCAGCCGGGCCGGCCCTGGGAGGTCGGCCGACGCGGCCTGCAGGCGGCGGGCCTGGTCCTCACCCCGGTTCGGTGTCCCCGCCAAGCGGTGCCCCAGCACCTGCATATCCGCCAGACCGAAACCGGGGATGCCGGTGGGCACCCGGTCGGCGGTGAGCCCGCCGACGATCGCAGCCTCGTCGAGCAACCCGTCGCCCCCGGTGACCGCGGCCGCTGCGGTGACTGCGGAGGCGACCAGGATCCGGGCCAGGTCATCGGGCAGCTCGGTTCGCAGCAGGTGCGGCCCGCGGTCCAGCACCAACGCGAAGTCGCCGACCGCTGCCGCCAGGCAGAGTGCCATCCCGGCGACGTGCAGCGGCGCCGCGCCGGTGGCCTGCGCCCCGGTCAGCGCCTGCTGAGCCTCGTTCGGTCGAGCCAACGTCCAGAGCAGGTTGCCGGTACGGTTGACCTGCGCGAGTGCTCGTGTCGTCGGATCCCGCGCACTCCTCGTAACCTCCACGAGAATCGCCTCGGCCTCGTCGCCGCGACTGAGCCAGGACAGGATGCCGGCATGCACGAGCCGGGCGCCGGGGTCGCCGGTGGCGGCGGCTGCCCGAGCCAGCCGCTCGGCCAGCGGCAGGTCGTACATCCGAGTCGCCGCCTCAGCCGCCCGCAGGAACAGGGTGGGTTCCGGAGGAAGGTCGGAGTCCAGGGTGAGCACAGCCCGCGGGATCGGATCCGGCGCCGTGTCCAGCCTCTGAGCCACCAAGGCCCTCAACCGGCGGGCGCGCAGTGAGCCCATCGCGCCGCGTCGGACCTCGCCGTACAGCGGATGCGCCAAGCGCGCGATCAACCCGTCGGTGCGCACCAGATCCCGGTACTCGGCCTCCTCGAGGTCCGCACGCGATGTCAGCGCCAGCAACGTCGCTACCGCAATCGGCTCGGCCAGCGCGGCGAGATCCACGACGTTCTGTACGCCCGCCGCGAGGCCGCCGATCTCGTGCTCGAGCAGGGTCG